>NZ_JBYVMD010000012.1:0-177342 GCF_058145955.1 Pseudomonas sp. A39 | reverse complement strand
GGCACCAGCATCAGCAGGTTAATCAAGGCGGTAAAACAACCGACGCTGATCAAAATGCTCTTGTATTCACCCAGCGCTTTGAAGAGGGGAGCATGGGGAGTGGTCTTAGCCATGTTGCTTAATTTCCCTGAGCTATTGGGTAGTTGTGAGGAGTCAGGAAACGCGTTGTTCTCCCGACTCCCTAGATAGATCTCCCTCAGCTATTACGACGTCAAGTGATCGTAATTCCATCGGCTGACAAGTTACCCAACCCAACTCCCACCAGGGTCACTGAACTGTTGCCAAAGCTCAATACCGTATCATTCCCGAGCGTTTGGGCATGATCTTGTAAGCTGTAATGCTCTCCCACTCCTTCAGCGCCAATAAAAACCAACTTGTCAGTGGTTTTGTAGTCGACAATGCGGTCTTGACCAAAATTACCAGTGAACAGGAAGGTGTTCGTCCCCGCCCCCCCTTTAAGCAGATCATTGCCGGCACCGCCGACCAGCACATCATTGCCCTTGCCCCCGATAAGCTGATCGTTGCCATCCAGGCCAAACAACCAGTCACCGCCGTTATGGGCGATGAGCACGTTGTTACCAAAGTCCCCTTTGACCGATGACGCGTAAGCCGTCAGGTCTGTGCCTGCCAGTAGGCCTTTGTCGGTGACGCTATGGGTCACGTTTTTACTAAAGAGGATCCAGCTGCTTTCCTTACCCACTACCGCGCCAATGTCCTCGGTAATGCTGATGCCTCCGTAGGCATCACGCACGTACAAGGTCCCTGCACCATCATTGGCGAAGGAGTAGCTCTTAACCGACTGCTGCAAGTCCAGGGTATTGTGACCGCCGCCACCAAGAATGATGTTGTAGCCGCCGCCGTCACGGAAGGTGTCGTCACCGGAGCGCCCGTCAAGATAATCGTTACCCTTCCCCCCTTGAATCAGGTCGGCCCCATCGGTGCCGATGATGAAAGTACTACCCTTATGGGGCTCGGCATTACGGTTGAGATCCTGAACCCAGGTAGTTTTCGCGGCAGGGTCAGACAGGTTAGCAACGATGACGGTCGAATCTCTGCTGGTCAGGTCGTAGAACTTCGACTCTAGGATGCGAGTCATTCCATTGTTGTATCCGGAGGTTATGGCCACATGAGTGGACCACGCTGCCAGGTTGAGGATGGAATTTGGCAACACATTCCATAGGTCCGAAGCGTAGTAATCATTAAAGCTGACGATGTTGTCAGTCGCTGACTCCTGCGGTTTGTCATGTACGCCTAGCGATGAAGAATTCAGCGAGTAACCATCGTTTAACCTGAACACTGGGTCCTGTTCATAGCCGACGTTCAGCACTTTGCCTGTGGCGCTCTGGTTCAAGGACGCATAAGCCACATAATTGGCATCTTGATAAAAACCGGACCAATGATCATTACTCAGGTCAGCCATGCTATTGACCGCTGCCCCCCCAAGGCTATGGCCGCTGACTACCACATCCTGGCCGCTCAGCCCATTGGCCTGGGCATAAGCGGCCACGTTACCCAGTAACTTGCCAAAAGCCTCATTAGTATAATTTTTGGCACTCGTTGGGTCGAAGCCGACCGCTAAGTCGTTGATCACATCGCCAAGAGTGTCGCTAATCAATGATTCCCTTGGTCCGGACGTGCCACGAAAAGAGATACCGATGCTGGTGAGCTTACCTGCTTCGTCATACTTGCCGAGCACTTCGGCCTGGGCAGTGGTGTAACCAGACGCCTCACCGAAAAAAGTCCCTCTCTGATCAACCTTGCCTTCATAAGATAGGGTGGTAGCGCTGATGGGATTCCAGCCTGCGGCCTTGACCGATGCCAGGGCAGCTTTTTCTGAGTCGGGGTTCCAGGGAATACCCGGTACCAGACCTTGGGAGTCATTGCTTCCAATCACTGCTGTGACGAGTGTTGCTGGAAGTCCAAAGCCTAGGCCGTACTGCTGGTAACCAGCGGAGTAACCGCTATCAATATTGTGATAGGAGTACACCATTATGGCCATGGCATCGGCAAACAATGCTTTGGAGCTCTCGGTGCCGAGGTTTTTGTAGTCAAATATTCCCATGTGAGTATGTCCTATTATTTTTATTCTTCAGGATTATTCATGTGTAAGAACAATCAATCGACAGCAACGATCTAGAGGTCCGAGTACAACCGCCACCAAAAAGAAATACCGCGAGGCATTGACGCGATCTCAACGATACGCGCCCGATTTGCCGGCTCTCAGCTTTGGTACCTTCGTTCCAAAAACTCCCTAGGCACGCCATCTAACTCCACAGCTCATATTGATGTCAATCGAAATCAAAAATATTGACAACCAAGATTATGATCGACATCATTAAGAATCTTGCCTCGGGAAGAGTTCTCGATATGAGCGACACCTATCTGACCGTACCCACCCGCCTCGTCGAATCGCAAAGCGATAGGTTTGCCCGTCGCCGCTGGAGCAACACTTCCAGCGGACAGCACACTGCGCTCTTCGCCCAGTATTTCCATGGCGGCATGGATCACTTGAATCCACTGCTGACCGACGGTGTGGCTGAAAGCCGCAAGTTCATCCTCTACAACGGCCGCGGCGTTGCTTCCTCTGCCCGTAACGCGCGTACCTGCCCTCTTGTCAGGCGCCCCCCCTCCTTCTTGAAGCGCCGCGCCCGCGGGTCTTCAGACCAAACGGCAGAAAACCCTTCGAGTTCAATCAACGGAGAACGTCATGTCTGAGCAATATGCACTGTGTGTCATCCTGCCCGTGAAGGCGGAACATGCCGACGAGTTCGCGGCCATGGTCCAGGACAGCGTCGCCGGGACGCGCAATGACAAGGGCGTCATCACCTTCAATTACCATCAGGTGGTTGGAGAGACGACTTGGATCCTTTATGAGATCTGGGAAAGCAAGGCAGATTCCGATGCTCACCAGCGAAAGCCTGAAGTCCAAGCCTTCTTTGCGAAGGCCCCCCGATTACTCGCGGGCGAACCCAAAGTTTTCCAGCTGGGTCAACTCATTTAGCACAACGCATAGGGTCACCTGACCAGGAGAAGACGATGACATTCAAGGCACTGCTCGCCAGCAAGACCGGCGACACCATTTCAACCAACTTGGTCGACTTTGAGGACGAGGATCTGATGCCAGGCGACGTCACCGTCGCGGTCGAGTACTCAACGGTAAACTACAAGGATGCGATGGCGCTCAGTGGCCGGTCACCGATCATTAGTAAGTTTCCGCTGATTCCTGGGATCGACTTTGCCGGTGTCGTAGAGTCGTCGACCTATCCCGGCATCGTGGCCGGAGACCGTGTGCTGGCCAACGGGTGGGGACTCAGCCAGACTCACCATGGCGGCTTCGCCCAAAAGGCACGAGTGAGCGGTGACTGGCTGGTCAAGATTCCGGCAGCCTTTTCGGCCCGCGATGCCATGGCTATCGGCACAGCAGGGTACACCGCGATGCTGGCCGTGCTGGCGCTGGAGCATGGCGGCCTGACGCCTGAGCGCGGCGATATCCTGGTGACGGGTGCCAATGGTGGCTCAGGATCGGTGGCAATCGCCCTGCTGTCCAAACTGGGCTATCGCGTGATCGCATCGACCGGGCGGCTTGATGAAGCCGATTACCTGCGCGCGCTTGGCGCACACGAGATCATCGACCGTAACACCTTGTCCGCACCGGGCGCACCGATTTCCAAAGAACGGTGGGCGGGCGCCATTGACTCGGTCGGCAGCCATACGTTGGCTAACGTGCTCGCACAGACCCAGTATCGTGGCGTGGTCGCGGCGTTCGGGCTTGCACAGGGCTTAGATCTGCCCGCCACTGTGCTCCCATTCATCCTGCGCAACATCACCCTTGCCGGCATTGACTCGGTCAACGCGCCGCAGCAGATACGGCTGCAGGCTTGGTCGCGCCTTGCCAGTGACTTGGATCTGGACAAGCTTGCCCGAACCTCGAAGGTGGTTGGCCTCGCTGATGTTTCTAACGTCGCGAGCGGTGTTCTCGCAGGGAAGGTTCAGGGGCGCACTATCGTCGATGTGAACGCGTGACTGTCAATTTGGCGGCACTTCACTGCTCTCGCTTCGCCGCGCGACATGAGACTCAAAAGAGAAGATGCGCCCATGAATAAGCATCCAGGATTGAATATGCGCTATATAGAAACGCCCACTCGATCCATTGATGTTGGCGGAACTGCATTCGCGTACAGGGACCTGGGGCCGCGCAGTGGCGTGCCACTGATCTTGCTCAACCACTGGGGCGCGGTTCTGGACAACCTCGACCCACGAATCGTCGACGGACTTGCCTGCACGCATCGTATCATCGCCATCGACTATCAGGGGATCGGTGCTTCAGGTGGAACGTCACCCGTGACCGTCGATGCGATGGCCCGCGATGTGATTGCGCTCATCGAAGCACTCGGTTTTAAGAAGGTCGATTTGCTCGGCTTTTCCCTGGGCGGGTTCGTGGCACAGGATATCGTGCTCAAAGTCCCTGGGCTGGTTCGGCGCCTCATACTGACCGGTACAGGACCGGCGGGCGGCAAAGGGATCGACAAGGTTGGGATGGTTTCCTGGCCGCTCATGCTCAAAGGCTTATTGAGCCTGCGAGATCCGAAGATCTACCTATTCTTTACTTCCACACCAAATGGTCGGCAAGCCGCGAAAGCCTTCGTAGAGCGGCTGAAAGAACGCAAAATGGATCGCGACAAAGGGCCGACGCCCGGCGCGTTCCTTCGCCAATTGAAGGCGATCAAGGCGTGGGGACGGCAGGCACCCCAGGATCTGAGCCGCATCCGAGTCCCAGTACTGATCGCCAATGGTGACAACGACATCATGGTGCCCACGGTGAACAGTGACGACTTGGCGCGTCGGATTCGAGGCTCACAACTTATCATCTACAAAGATGCCGGGCATGGCGGAATTTTCCAGTATCACAACGAGTTCGTGTTCGCGGCGTTACGCTTCCTCAATGACTGAAGCGATGCAAAGACGACTATCAAGTTGATAAACAGATGGAGACAAAGAAATGAATCGGCCAACTGCCATCGTGTTCGGCGTGGGATCGGTGCGCGGTGTCGGCGGTGCCGTGTGCAAGCGCTTCGCGCGCGAGGACTACCACGTGATCGTGGCAGGGCGTACCTCGGCCAAGATCGATGAGGTGGTGGCCGATATTGCCGCGTCGGGTATTGGCAGTGCCGAAGCGCTTCGGATCGACGTGACCGACGAAGCACAGGTGATCGCCGCGTTCGACCGCGCCATGAACCCAGGGCCAGGCCGCGAGCCCGCTGATGTTGTTGTTTCCAACGCAGGGAACAATGCCTTCATCGATTTCACGCAGCTGTCCTCTAAGCAGTTCGAGGACTTTTGGCGCGTTGGTTGCTACGCAGGCTTCCTGGTCGGGCGTGAGGCTGCGCGCCACCTTGCCCCATTGGGCCGTGGAACAGTCATCTTCACGGGCGCCTCGGGCAGCCTGCGCGGCAAGCCCGGGTATGCCCACTTCGCTGCAGCTAAAGCGGGATTGCGCATGATTGCGCAGAGTATGGCCCGCGAGTACGGCCCGAAGGGGATCCACGTCGCGCATGTTGTTATCGACGGCGGCATCCTTGGCGACCGGCTTCAGGCCGCCTTTCCCGACAGAGTCACCCTGGCCGCGGCAGACGGTCTGCTTGGCTATGACGCTATCGCCGAGAACTACTGGATGCTGCACCGCCAGCCGAGATCGGCTTGGACGCAGGAGCTGGACC
The DNA here is from genome assembly GCF_058145955.1 of Pseudomonas sp. A39. Classification (NCBI taxonomy): domain Bacteria; kingdom Pseudomonadati; phylum Pseudomonadota; class Gammaproteobacteria; order Pseudomonadales; family Pseudomonadaceae; genus Pseudomonas; species Pseudomonas sp. A39. Next base: position 171,625 of record NZ_JBYVMD010000012.1, on the reverse strand, counting down.
TGAGGCCCTTTAAGGAAAACTGGTAACTGCGTCGGCCGAAGCCCGGGCGCTATACGCCGACCGACGAGGCGCGCACGTCGCTGGGCGTGCGTCCATAGTGCGCCTTGAAGGCTCTGGCGAAATGCGCCTGGCTGGTGAACCCTTGGCGATAGGCGACCTCGGCAATGTCCAGCCCGCGACTGTCCGCCTGGCTCAGCAGACGGAACGCGCCCTGTAAGCGCTTTTCCAAAATAAAACGATGGGGTTGTGTGTCTTCCAGGGCAAATAGCCTGGCCAGGTGTCGCGTGGAGACGCCGGTTTGATGAGCCACCCGCTCACAACTCAATGCAGGGTCGGACAGTTGCTCGAGGATGCATTGCTTGGCGGCCAACAAGTAGGACGCACTGAGTGCATTGATCCGGCGGTTGCCCATCTGACCCGCAATGATAGTCCCCAGCAGCTCAAGAGCATCCTCTTGATAATTGTCCGCCCCTTGGCTGAGCGGCTGCTCGAAAAAACCGCCGGTGCGCTCACTCAATGTCCTCAGCAGTAAACGCTGTGTGCCGGTGTGTGCGCTGATCTTCACGGCGTGATCAAAGCGGCGCAGACAGCGGGAAGCAAACACGTCCTGGGGGATATCGAAGATAAACTTGTGCATCGAAGCGGAGAAGCCGAACAGGTAGGGCTTGTCGGTGCGATACACCATCATCTCGCCCGGTTCCAGCAGATGGCAGTTGCCGTTCTGAAAGAAAAACGACGCACTGCCCATGACCAGCGATACGAACACCGACTCTTTGGGCACGGTGCGAATCATTGAACCATCACGCTCGATGACGTGCTGGGTACCGGCAATATAGGCGACCCGCAGCCGATCCAGACTCAGATTGTCCTCCCGCGCGCTGAACCCGGTTTCACTGAAGGAAGAGCACTTCAGGCCGACCAGCGTCGATGCGTTGTACTGCTCCCAGAATGCCACGCGCTGATCCAGCGGAAGGTCATCGGTACTGGCACGCTGGGTATCAAGCAAGGCGGCGGTTCGGGTCATTTTTATTATTCTCGTTTTTATTAACTACTCGGCCCCACACAAGGCTAATTACCGGGCCTGCAGCGCCCCATTAACCGCCCACCCAAGCACGCTGTCAATCGGTAGCCGATACAAAACCACGGCAACCGATGAACTGAAAATATCCGTCCGATTCAGACAACAATGACGTCAGTTTCGATCAAACCGCAGCTCCCCGTTCTCCCTAGAGTGGCCCCTGTATTCCAACAATCAGAGGCCCAACATGCCCGAATTAGCCCGCAACGAATTCTGGAAAGACCTGCAGCCCATCGCGAACTGCTTCAAGCCCGACGCCAAGCCTGAGGTTTACCTGCCGAATGCCGCCAGTGATGATTTGCGGCTCTACGTGCCCTTCACCGAGACGGTTTCTTCACGCCCTCTGTGGATCTCCCCCAGCGAAAACCGCTGGTGCGACATCTTGATGTCCAGCCATGCCGGCCTGGTCAATCGCCACTACCACCCGCACGAAGTGTTCGCCTACACCTTGTCGGGCAAGTGGGGCTACCTGGAGCACGACTGGACCGCCACCGCCGGTGATTTCGTTTATGAGACGCCCGGCGAGGGTCACACTTTGGTGGCCTATGAACATGAGGAACCCATGCGCGTGTTCTTCATCGTCAAGGGGCCACTGATCTGGCTCGACGAGCAAGGCGAGTCCACCGGCTACTTCGACGTGCACTCCTACATTGCCCTGTGCCGTGAACACTACGAAAAGGTCGGACTCGGCGCTGATGCAGTGGACCGTCTATTCCGTTAAACCCCGTGCTGCGGAGAACCATCATGGCTCACAACAATAATAAAGCCAGTTATGAAAATGTCCTGCTCTGCGTGTTGTTCCTGACGTTTGGTTTTGTGTTTTTCGATCGTCTAGCGCTGTCGTTCCTGTTTCCGTTCATGGCTGAAGAGCTGCATCTGAGCAACAGCCACCTCGGCATGTTGTCCTCGGTGCTGGCCTTGGCATGGGCGATTTCCGGCACGTTGGTCGGTGCGTGGTCGGATCGTCGGGGGGTGCGCAAGCCGCTGCTGATTGCGGCGGTCATCCTCTTTTCGCTGTGCTCGGCCCTCTCGGGGCTGGTCGCGGGATTCCTTAGCCTGTTGCTGTTTCGCGCCATCATGGGGTTGGCCGAGGGCCCCATCCTGCCGTTGTCTCAATCGATGATGGTGGAGGAGTCATCGCCGCATCGCCGGGGCTTGAACATGGGCCTGCTGCAAGGTTCGGCAGCGGGTTTGTTGGGCGCAGTAATCGGCCCGCCGGTATTGATTGCCCTGGCCGAGGCTTACGGCTGGCGACATGCGTTCATTGTGTCGCTGCTGCCAGGACTGCTAATCGCATGGCTCATCTGGCGCTATGTGCGTCAGGATGAACCTCGTCAGGCTCCAGTGAGTGACGTCAAGCTCAGCGGGCATCGCCTGGCACTGCTTAGAAGCCGCAACATCGTGCTGTGCACATTGATCAGTTGCGTGTTTCTGACCTGGTTCGTGATCCTGATCTCCTTTACCCCGACGTTTCTGGTCAGCGTCCGCGGTTACAGCGCACCGAGCATGGGCACGATCATGAGTTGCCTGGGTGCGGCATGGGTTGTGTGGGGGTTTGTGGTGCCCAGCATCTCCGACCGTATCGGCCGCCGTCCGACGCTGGTGCTGTTCTCGCTGGTTGCTGCCTGCTGCCCGATAGCCCTGCTATTTGCGCCGTCGCCGATGATACTCGGCGTGCTGATGGTGCTCACCTTCACCGGGCTTGGCTGCTTCACGCTGTTCATGTCCACCATTCCGGCTGAAACCGTCCCGCGTGAAGTCATGGCCACGGCGCTGGGCATGATCATGGGCGTTGGCGAACTGGTGGGCGGGTTCGTGGCGCCGACCGTTGCCGGGTTCGCTGCCGATCAGTTCGGGTTGTCGATTGTGATGTGGATCTCCTGCGGCGGCGCCTTGTTGGCAGCAGGGCTGTCCCTGCTGCTCAAGGAAACCGCACCTGGCGTGCTGCAACGCCGATCAATGCAAGCCTGCACACAGCGTGCGTGATCCGAGATCACCACGCTGCTCCATTTGCTCATCACAACAACAATAAAATGAGTCCCAGACCATGCACCCTACTCTTCGTTTGTACGCGTTTTTATTCCTGGTGTTTACCTACCCCCAAGCCTGGGCACTGGACCGAGAAGGTCCACTGGCCGGCCTGGGCGAGCAATTGGCAGGCTACGGCATCCAGCCCCATGTGCAATTCACGAGCCTGTCGATGAAAAACCTCGACACCGGCCCACGGCCCTACAGCTTCGGCAACAGCGGTGACCTATACATCGGCGCAGACGTTAACCTCGCCACGCTCAGTGGCCTGGACGGCGCAGCCCTGCATTTCGAACAAACCGTCTTTATCCTCGATAACGGTACCGGCCAACCGACCGGGGGCGAATGGCAAGGTGCCGTCGGCAGCTATTTTGGCGGTGCGCCCTTGCACAATGACATCGCCAGCAATCAGTTGAGCCTGTTGACCTACGAGCAAAAATGGCTCGATGGTCAGCTCGACCTGCACGTCGGACGGACCAATGGCCGGCGGTACTTCTACATCTATAACTGCGAAACGGGGGTCACCTGCAACGACCCGATCCTGGACGCCTCAAGCGGCATGTTGCCGCCGCCCTTCGGTGCCTGGGGCGGCTATCTGAAGTATCAAGTGAACCCGCGTTTTTACGTGCACGCGGGTGCGTTTGAATCCAACCCGGTGGACTACCTGAAAAAGCGCAAAGGCCTGGACTTCAGCACCGACGACGCCAGTGGCACCAGCTTTCTGCTGGGCATTGGCAGCAAGCCGGGCGATGACACCACCCAGTACGAATTGAACGCGTATTTCAACTCGTCCAACCAGGTCGACCCGTTGACGGGTGCCAGCGACCACGGCACAGCCGGCGGCTTCTTCAAGTTTCGCCAGACGCTCTGGCGCGGCGGGCAGCAAGGCGTGCAGGTATTCGGTTCGCTGTCGGCGGCGGCTGACGATAAACAACCCTTCAGCCATTTCGCCGAAGCTGGGCTGACCTACCTTGCCCCCTTTGATCGGGCGCAGGACAAGCTCAATCTCAAAGCCAGTTACCTGCAAGTCAACGACCATCAGTTGCAGTTCCAACAACGCCTGCGCACGGCGGCCGGTGGCGATCCTGAGTTGGGTGAGCGCAATGTCTACGCAGTGGAAGCCAACGGCCACTTTGCCTTGACCCGCCACCTGGCGATCGAGCCGAGCATCCAGTACATCATCAACCCGGACAACTTCTACAACCCGGGCGCGACGCAATTGAGCAACAACGGTTTTGTGGTTGGCCTGCTGGTGGTGCTGGATGTGGGTTCGGTACTGGGTCTGTAAGCCGGTGCCTTGAATAAAACGTTTAACTGACTCCGTGAGGTAATGATGACTATGTTCAGCAGCACTCTGTTTGAAGGCAAGGTCGCGCTCGTCAGCGGCGGCACATCCGGGATTGGCCAGGCGACCGCCGAGTATTTGGCCCGGCATGGCGCCAGGGTCGTGGCGATCGGCTTGGGCGCCGACGCGACAATCGTCGCTGAGGGAGTTGAGCTTGATCTTCGCGAGGTTAACGTCACCGACGATCAAGCGCTCAAAGGCGTGATCCAAAGCCTGGACCGCCTGGATATTCTGGTACCGGCTGCGGGTGGCACCCTGGGCGAAAAGGAGATGGAGTGGGACGCCTTCAACCAGGTGTTGTCGGTGCAACTCAACGCTGTCTACCGCCTTATCAACCTGGCGTATCCATTGCTGGCCAGGCAAGGTGGGTCGATCATTAACATCGCGTCGATGTTCTCCTACTTTGGCGGGGGCAAACTCGTGGCTTACTCGGCAGCCAAAGGCGCGATTGTCCAAATCACGAAGTCCCTGGCGGAGGCCTACGCCCCTGACAACATTCGCGTCAACGCTGTAGCGCCGGGATGGATTACCACCCCACTGCTGGCGAAAATCGATGATCAACCGAGGATAGATCGCCTGCTGTCGCGTACGCCCATGAAACGCTTCGGCAGTGCTGAGGAGGTCGCCAAGGTGATTGCCTTCCTGGCTTCAGATGCGGCGTCCTTTGTAACCGGTGTGGTGCTGCCGGTGGATGGCGGTTACCTGACCACCGCTATCTGAAGTCAGCATCGCCTCACAGGCGCGCCTTGATTCACCCTATGACTCGCTCGATGGCGATACAGGCAAAGCAGCAGTCATCCGAGCGTGGCAAACCTCAAGTATTTCATCGGAAAGCTGCGAGTCATCCGGACAAGCGCGCGATAACATGACCGCGCCAACAGCATGGGCGAGGATGTCGATCATCTTCGCCCTTACCTCGCCCGGTGCCGCCTCTTCGGTGGTTGGATATCCTTCTCCCAGCGCGCTCAATGTGCGCTCTATGCCATCGGCGAATGCGCCTCGCAACTCGTCCGGCTGACGCGCCGCGTCTCCGCACAATGCTGCCATGGTGCAACCATCGCCACGCCCGTCGCGGTGGTCCCTCGAAAAGTACAAATCGATAAACCCCTGCACATCGAGCGATTCGGCATCGGACAACGACCGGGCAAGACTGTTAGCCGAAGCTTCGGCCATCAACTCAGCCTTGGAGCCGAAATGTTTGTAGAAACCTCCATGGGTGAGTCCGGCAGCCGCCATTAGATCCACCAAACCTACACCGTCAAACCCTCGTTCACGAAACAACACAGAGGCCGTCTCGACGATGCGTTCGCGATTTGCCTGCGACTGGGCCTTGGTAACTCTCACCTGCAATACCTCGGGTCAGCTAAAGAATCATGCATCCATAGTACATAGATGTTGAGCGCAATCAAATTTATTGACAGTTTAGATTATGATCACCATCATAACGACAAGCCAAATCCATTTCAGCAACGGCCTCGGAAGACACATCACATGACCGATCAGAATCTGTTTACGCCCTACACGCTTGGCGCCCTCACACTGTCGAACCGTATCGTCCTCGCGCCGCTGACGCGCAACCGTGCAGGCGCAGGCTTCGTACCCAGCGAATTCGCGGCGACCTATTACAGTCAGCGCGCATCCGCCGGCCTGCTGATTTCAGAAGCCACACAGATCTCTCAACAGGGTCAGGGCTATCAGGACACTCCGGGGATTTACACACAGGCGCAGATAGATGGCTGGCGCACAGTCACCGATGCGGTGCACGCAAAAGGCGGGAAAATTGTGCTGCAGCTGTGGCATGTCGGCCGCGTATCGCATGTTGACCTGCAGGAAAATGGCGCAGCGCCGGTTGCCCCCTCTGCACTGCGCCCGGCGACTAAAGTATTCGTCAACAACAGCTTTGAGGACGTTTCCCCACCGCGCGCACTGGACATCAGCGAGCTGCCCGGCATCGTTAACGATTTCCGACAAGCCGCCGCAAACGCTATTGCAGCGGGTTTTGATGGCGTAGAGATCCATGGTGCAAACGGCTATTTGCTGGATCAATTCATTAAGGATGGCGCCAACGTACGCACCGATGCCTACGGCGGCACCATCGAAAATCGAGCGCGCTTATTGCTCGAAGTGACGGCCGCGGTCGTCGCCGAAATTGGTGCGGATCGCACGGGTATTCGCCTGTCGCCGGTGTCGCCAGCCAATGGCGTTTCGAGCAGCGATCCGCAGGCGCAGTTCGATTACATCGTCGACCAACTGGATGAAATTGGCATTGTTTATCTGCACGTGGTCGAAGGCGCTACGGGCGGGCCACGTGATGTGGCGCCGTTCGATTTCGGCGCCTTGCGCCAGCGCTTCAAAAATACCTACATCGCCAACAACGGCTATGACGTGGCGCTGGCGACTTCGCGAGTCAACGACGACAAGGCCGACTTGATCGCCTTCGGTCGTCCCTTCATTGGTAACCCCGACTTGGTGGAACGACTGAAGACCGGTGCGCCGTTAGCCGCCTTCAACCCCGCCACGCTGTATGGCGGCGGCGCGGCGGGCTATATCGACTACCCGACGCTTGCCGAATCGAGCGCTGCTGCGAACTGAGCACACCGCTGTTTTTTGCGCATCACCCCAATCGATATGCTTGAAAAAGAGATGACACCATGACCGCACGCCCTACCGTTCTTATCACTGGCGCCTCCACAGGAATAGGCGCGGTTTACGCCGAGCGCTTTGCCCAACGCGGACACGATCTGGTTCTGGTTGCCCGGGATGCCGCGCGCCTGGAAACACTTGCAGCGAAGTTGCGCAGCGAACACAGCATCGCGATTGATGTGCTTCAGGCTGACCTGACCCAACTCAGCGATCTGGCGAGCGTCGAAGCGCGACTGCGTGATGACGCCCGGATTGGCATCCTCATCAACAATGCCGGTGCGGCGCAGTCCGGCAACTTCATTGACCAGAGCACCGACAGTATCGCGAACCTGGTAGCTCTAAACACTACGGCTCTGGTGCGGCTCGCCAGCGCCATCGCGCCACGCCTGGCCAAAGCAGGTGACGGCGCGATCATCAACATCGGCTCAGTAGTGGGTCTGGCTCCGGAGTTCGGCATGTCGGTCTATGGAGCGACCAAGGCGTTCGCGCTGTTTCTTTCCCAGGGACTGAGCCTGGAGCTTTCGCCTCTGGGCGTCTATGTCCAAGCCGTGCTGCCTGCTGCTACCCGCACGGAGATCTGGGATCGCGCGGGTATCGACATCAACACCTTGAACGAAATTATGGAAGTGGGAGATCTGGTCGATGCCGCGTTGATTGGCTTTGATCGTCGCGAGCCAGTGACCATTCCGCCGCTGCAAGAAGGCGAGCGCTGGGACGTCCTGCAAACGGCGCGTCAGGGTCTACTCGCGCAGATCAGGCAGTCCACTGTTGCACAACGCTATAAAGCCCAGTCGTAGTCTTTCTGTAATCGGCGCCAGCCAGCTGGGTGCTGAAAGCACGTTAACGGCACCCAGCGCTCGCAATTTGCACGGAGTCACCATGCCCCTCTTGGATACATGCCTACACTCTGGATCACAGGTGCAATTCGTCAAAACAGCGAACCACACGATCATGGTTGGCGACACAGCCTTTGCCTATCGGGATATGGGCCCCTTCACGAAAGTACCGCTGGTTCTGCTCAACCACTGAGGTGCGGTGCCGGACAACAATTGTCGATGGGTTGGCAAAGAGCCCATAGCAGCAACGCAGGGAGCTCGCTTCCAACCTTAACTCCAACCTACAAGAGCCGCATCATCATGAAGGCATTTTTAATTGATCGTTATGGCAAGAACGCAGGGCGTATCGGCGAGATATCCGAGCCCTCGGTGGGCGTCCATGACGTCCTGGTTCAAGTACATGCCAGCAGCGTGAACATGCTGGACTCAAAGATCAGAACAGGCGAGTTCAAACTGCTACTCCCGTATTCATTTCCACTGACACTGGGCAATGACTTGGCCGGGGTTGTGGTGCGGGTAGGTTCCGGAGTGAAACGATTCAAGCCAGGCGATGAAGTCTACGCACGCCCGCCTGAGGAGCGGATCGGGACGTTCGCCGAAATGATTGCAGTGGACGAAAACGCGCTCGCCTTCAAGCCGGTCAATATAAGCATGGCTGAAGCCGCATCCATTCCCTTGGTCGCCCTGACAGCGTGGCAAGTGCTGGTTGAAACCGCACATGTGAAGAAAGGCCAGAAAGTGTTAATTCACGCTGGCGCCGGGGGTGTCGGCACCCTTGCCATCCAGCTCGCCAAACACCTCGGGGCCTTTGTCGCAACCACTACCAGCACTGCAAATGTCGAGTGGGTGAAAGCGCTTGGGGCCGACGTGGTCATCGACTACAAACAGCAGAACTTCGAAAGCGTCTTGCGCGATTACGACGTGGTGTTGAACAGTTTGGGCGCAGATATTTTAGAGAAGTCGCTCAAGGTACTGAAGCCCGGCGGTCAACTCATCTCCATTTCAGGACCACCCACGCCGCAGTTCGCACAAGAGCGAGGGGCAGCGTGGGCGATCAAGCAAGTCATGCGTCTGTTGAGCTATGGCATTCGACGCAAGGCGCGCAAGCAGGGCATTAGCTATGCGTTCGTATTCATGCAGGCACAGGGCGCGCAATTACAAAAAATCACCAAGCTGGTCGAGTCCGGCGTTCTACGGCCGGTCATCGATCGTACCTACGCGCTTGAGTCAACTGCAGAAGCACTGCGCTACATCGAACAGGGCAGATCAAAAGGCAAAGTAGTCATCCAGATCAAATAGCTACCCCCCCATCGGAAACAAGGGGTAAGGCAGAAGCGCGCAAAAGGCCGGCAAGATGGAAGTGGATAAAGATAAGTGCGACACCAACGCAAACATTGAATCAATCGTAGCCGAAAGACACGACACAGAAGATAACAGTGAATGTCAGGGTAAAGCGCCAGAACCTGACGAAGCGACGTCTGAGCGTTCACCAACGAATAAAGTGCCTGACGCCACTGCTCCGCCTGTAATCCTCTGGCGTAGCTTGATGCTGCAGCAGTAAAACTACGACGTCGGATCGCCGGCCCATCAGATTAGGCCCAAAACCTCTCCCGCGCCCTAGGGTGCGGAAGAGTCAATGACGATGTAACTACAACCGTTGATAGACGAAACCTGGTTCTATAAGCCGATGGCTAACGCGTAGAGGATGTTGTGCGATAAACGTATTCAAATGCTTTGCCACCTCGTCCGGCACGGAGTCGGGAAAGAAATGACCGCCTGGAATGGCGGCGGCGGCCAAGGTCGTAAAACGCTTAGACCAGGTAGCAGGAATGTCATAGTGTCGAGCCATTGCTCCAGACGCGCCGTAAAGAATCTGCGCGGGGATCGCCATACATTGCTCTTGATCAATCGAGTCGTCAGCGAAATCGACCGCCAGTGCAGCACGATAGTCGTTGCAAAAACCAGCGATGGTCGCTGGGTCTCTCCATGATTGCCGGTACGCCAACAGTTGCTCAGCATTGAAGTCTTCCGGCCCGGCCGCTCCCCATCCGAAAAGACAACTCTCGAAGAAAAAATCCGGATCAGACTCGATCATTCGCTCGGGAAAGGGCGCAGGCTGGGCCAAAAAGAACCAGTGCCAGTAGCTTTGCGCGACTTCCTTGCGCAGATCGGTCAACAGCACCGTCGTTGGCACAATGTCCATTAGCGTGAGGCTGGCTACCGAATCCGGGTAGTCGAGCGCCAAGCGATATGCAGCCCGAGCGCCACGGTCGTGGCCTATGAGGTGGAACTTTGAATGCCCGAGTGCGCGCATAAGCGCCAATTGATCCAACGCCATGGCGCGGAATCCGTAGTTCGCCAGGCTTGCTAGAGCCGTAGGCTTACTCGACGCCCCATATCCGCGCAAATCGGCGCAAACGACCCGATAGCCTTGCGCAACCAATATGGGTGCAATTTCCGCCCAAACTGCCATGGTCTGCGGGAAGCCGTGCAGCATCAGTACAGGTTCGCCTTCACCGGCAACCACACACGCGATTTCAACTTCGCCTACGTTGACATGATGCTGCTCGAACCCTTCAAACATAAGTTCTCCTTTGAGGTTTTTACCATCGTCGGTCAGTGGGTAGACCTTGCGTCTGCGCGGATCAAGAGTTTCGCCAGCAGTGTACTTTTCAGCGCCCTTTCGCGGCCCCATCTGCATAGCGATGTTATTTTGTTAAAATAACTTTGTTATGGCACCATCGCAACATGACTGAAAAATCACTTCCCGACGCCCCCATTCGCCTGATTGAGGCGACCATTCGTGTGCTTGCGACCAGAGGTCCATCCGAAGTCAAGGCACGTTCGATATCGACTGAAGCCGGCCTTTCTACGATGGGTGTTTATACCCACTTCGGCGGGGTGCCAGAACTTCTCCATGCAGTCGCTGACGAAGGTTTCAAACGGTTGGCGGCAGCCTTCAAGCGCTTGCCTGTGACGGATGATGCGATAAGCGACTCATGTGCAATCCTCCTGGCGTGCCGCGACTTGGCAAAAAGCAATCCTCATTTGTACGACTTGATGTTTGGCCTTTCGATTGATGGAAGGTATAGCCCCTCACGCGGCACGATGACGTCAATTGCGGGTGGACAATCGGAAGCGTTCAAAGCGACCTATACGATTGTGATCCAGGCATGTGCGCGTTTGGTAGACGAGAAATGCGTACACAAAGTCGATCCGGCGCTCATCGCACCACAGCTATGGAGTGCTGCGCATGGATTCATCATGCTCGAACTCGCGGGCCACTTTGCAGGCATAGCCAAGCCTGCTGAAGAGATCCTGGTGGCGACATGCAACAACATTGTTGTGGGCTTTGGAGCGAATCGCCAAATAGTCGAGTCTTCCACTGCTGGTGTACTTGCCAGATGGGTAAGCTCACCAATGGCTTGAAAACCCGCGCCCCCAAACAGCGCTCACATCTTCGCCGGGCTCCTCGCGTGGCGCGCATCTGCTGCTAGACACTCATTCAGCGTGATAACCGTTAATCCGACCAATGTATAACGCTGTTATCTTCAAAAAATAACACTGTTATAGTACGTTCGTAATACACGGCTTTTGCCGTACGTTTTTCGATGAACACGATGACCGTCGCAGATGCCAGCCTCAAAAAGCTCGACTGACCGGACCTGTCTCGTGTGAGCGAACTTGATTTCCCGGGGCCTATCCGGCCAAGCAATGCGCCCCATTCGACAAGCATTGGAAACACAGCCGCCACGATGGAGCGACCAAAAGATGAATGGCTTCAACTGGATAGATCAACTGAACCCTCAATTGCGTAATACCGTTCTGGGATGTGCCCATCCAAGAACCGTTGCCGACTCAAAGATCCTTTATCAAAAAGGCGACCGAATAACAGAGGTTTTTCAGATCGTTTCCGGAGCCATACGCAAATGCATTCTCACGGAGGACGGTCGAGAGGTTCTGCTCTACATTTATGGACCAGGCGATATCGTTACAGATGCACCACTAGCTGATGACGAACGCTGCCCCGTCACGCTGACGACACGCGGTGAAACCAAATTAAGAGTTTGGTGGGCGGGTGATTTGAAGCTACTGCGCGAGCAGCACCAGGACATCGAAATGGCCCTTACCCGCCAGCTCAATCTTCGCTTGCGAGTGGCGCTTCAGTTAATCGAGGAGCTCCTGACCTTGCCGGTCGCAGCAAGAATCGCATCCCGTTTCGCTCAACTCAGTGGTCTTCAAATGCCTTCCAATAAAGGGGTCGATTTGCTGCTCTCGCAGGTAGATATAAGCCTCATGGTCGGAAGCACACGACAAAGTGCGAATCGAGCAATCAACGTCCTTAGAAAACTCGGCCTGATAGAAGCGCTCTACGGGAAAATAACTATCAAGGATCTGCAGGGCCTTAATCGCTATGTTCGAGAACATCACCGATCAAGCGAAAAAAAGCTCACACAATGTAATCTGGAAGACGTTTTCTCCTTGTGATACGCCCTACCATCGGTTCCGTAAGTGCCCTAGCCATAACAATAAAACAGGCGCTACTGGAGATTTCCCATGCATGCAAAAACACTCGCCATTATTTCGCCGTCCCTCGTGCCAACGGCACTTCACGGTGCTCACCGTCTCACGTACTACCGCGCTGGCTTCGCTAAAAGCCAGCATGCCCGCCCGATGACTCAGGGTTTGAGCCTTCGGGTTATCCACCCTCGAAAACCCGGGGCAATGCTCGACTGCAAAGGTCAGCACGCCTACCCCCCCTCCCCACTCGCTATCTACATCAAGCCAACGCATTCGCGAGCCAAATCGATGAGCCCCCGATCAACCAATCCTCCCTCAGGCCCAGCAAGCGATGCCTCTCTGAAGGAACCCTTGCCCGCCAATCTGCCAATGCGCTCCTCGCTGACCTAGCTCTCTTTTGGGCCGCTAGAAAACACGCAGATGACTAGGCGTCACGGTTATGGATCCTCTCCATTGCACTGGTGCATGACGGAGAACGTGATCGCCCCAAACGGGTGATGGACCACGCTTTCACCCTGATCGGAGTAAGAAATTGAATAAAATCATTCTTCAAAGCACTTTCGCGCTGACCGTTTGCACTCTTTGCTCCACTGCTATTGCCAACGGCCTGGCCGTCAATGAGCAAAGCGCCAGCGCTGCCGGGACTGCCTATGCAGGCCGCGCGTCAACAGCGCTGGATGCCAGCACTGTCTATGGCAACCCCGCCGGCTTGAGCAAGCTCAAACGCACCGAGGTCAGTGGCGGTTTCGCGGTGGTCAGTGCCAAGACCGATATCCATGACGTTCAGAGCGGTGCTTCGGGCGGCAACAAAGGCGACTCAGTACCCTTGATCACGCTACCTTTCGGTTACTTCTCCACGCCGATCAATCAGGACCTCACCTTCGGAATGGGTATTTATGTTCCCCAGGGGCTGAGCAACGATTATGAAAGCAGCTTTCAGGGCCGCTATCACGGTAGTAACAGCTTGGTAAAAGTGGTCACCTTGCAGCCGACACTCGCCTATCGACTCAACGAGCGCGTCAGTATCGGCGGTGGCCCGACCATCAATCACATAGACGGCGAACTGGAGAACGATCTGGCCACGGGTGCGCTGAATGCGGGCAAGGACACAAAGATCACTATCAAGGGCGACGATACCGCGATCGGATACAACCTTGGGCTGATGATCGATCTGAATGACGCAACGACGTGGGGCATCACTTATCACTCCAAGGTCACCTATACACTCAAAGGTCATACTGGAGTTAAAGACGCTCCAAGCGTGTTAGGCCTGAACGGTAAGTATGCGGCCTCCTTGACCACCACCCTTCCAGAGTCAGTGGATACCTCTTTCACCCATCACTTCAATGATCGCTGGACCGGTTACCTGGGTGCCACCTGGACGCGCTGGAGTCGGCTGAGCAAGCTCGAAGCGATAAATAAAGGTGTGTCACCGCTTGGGCAGCAACTGGGGTTTGGCACTATAGGCGAGGAACTTAACTGGCATGACACCACAGCAGTGGCAGTGGGCGCCTCCTATCAGCTTGACGAGCAGTGGGTACTACGCGGGGGTTTCGCCTACGACCCATCACCGACTACCAATGCAAATCGTGAAGTGCGCATTCCCGTAGGCAATCGCCGGGCACTGACCTTCGGAGCCGGTTATTCACCCAATGAAGATCTCACCTTCGACCTCGCTTACGCCTACCTGTGGGAAGGCAGCAGCTCGATAAGCCAAGCCAACACCTCCGGACTCCAGCCGGCTTATAGCGCCAAGTACGAGAACAGCGCCAACGGTGTAGCGGTTCAAATGACATACCGTTTTTGAACTGATCTGACGTGGGTTGGCTTCCGATCAGCAACCCCACGTCAACGGCATTTCCGCTACGCTCAAAAACCTATAAAGCTATATTATTTGTATAGCATTATTAGTATACAGATCGTATAGTGAGCTCAAGAGCGACACTCGACCCACCCAAGCAGCGAGCGATACATGAGAACGGCCATGAGATCAGCAGCAGAAAATGCTCAAACGCTGCGCTCGTTCCAATCGACGGCGACGCGTTCAGCGACGCTACCGAAGGGAAAGGCACCAGGTCTTGAACGGGTGGTGCTTGCCGATCTACCGTATTGCGCCACGTATCGGCTGAGCGGAATATGTACAATAAGCCATGACAAACAAAACCTATGGTCAACTCTGCCCGATCGCCCGGTCGCTGGATGTGCTGGGAGATCGCTGGACGCTGCTTTTGATTCGCGAATTCCTGCTGGGTCCAAAGCGATTCAAGGACCTGCTCGCGATTCTGACCGCAATGGGTCCAAACCGGCTCTCGGAACGTCTCGCCATGCTGGTGCAGAATGGCGTTATTCAACAAGTCACGTTGCGCACGCCTCCTGCTACGCCCGCTTACGAGCTGACGGCGCTGGGCGAACGGCTACGCAAGCCAGTGCTCGCGTTGGGTTTTTGGGGGCTGAGTTTGCCGATCGACGAGCGCATCGATCCGTCCAGTGCGCGGGCGGAGCTCATAGCACTTTGCCTGACCAGTGCGAACGATTCGGCATCGAGCATCGGCTTGCAGGAAGTCTACGAATTTCAAGTGGGAGCAGAAGTCTTCCATATACAAGTCAACGACGGCAGCCTGTTGGCGAGGTCGGGGCCCTGCGCGGAGCCTGTCGACGTCAAGATCCAGTGCGACATGCAAACGTTCATTGCTCTGGCCTTACGCGAGGTCACGCCAACGCAGGCGCTTCGCGAAGGACAGGCAAAACTGCTGATCGGCGAGCGTCCAGCGTTTACGCGCGTGTTCAAAGTACTCGAGTACAAGCCCTAAAGCCTGGGGCCACCTCCCGTTTTTCTTGGGGGGTGGCGGGCCTGAATGAGCCGCTATACCCAGACACCCACCCGCACCTTATTGCCCGTGCTCAATCCGTCGCATTCTCGCGCACGGGGAACAACGCTGTCCCCTTAGCTGCCAGCCGAACCTATCTGCCCCTACTTGCCTGCATCCGATGTCGTCCGGTGGTAACCCCGCGCACGTCAAACGCTCATGCGGCGTGTAACCACTTTCAGTAACACCTGCCCTGTCACCAGTGTCCGAAGCGCCATTACAAAAATAAGGAGACGCAGCATGACCCGTTTTTTTACGCCTCAACGCAGTGCTTGCCTGGGCAGTACGAAATGAAGCCATCTTTCGATCTCGACTA
Organism: Pseudomonas sp. A39; assembly: GCF_058145955.1. Taxonomy (NCBI): domain Bacteria; kingdom Pseudomonadati; phylum Pseudomonadota; class Gammaproteobacteria; order Pseudomonadales; family Pseudomonadaceae; genus Pseudomonas; species Pseudomonas sp. A39. The sequence goes on along the minus strand of NZ_JBYVMD010000012.1, from coordinate 155,991 downwards.
TATCGTTATCGGCTCAGGATTCGGCGGCAGCGTGTCCGCTTTGCGGTTGACCGAAAAAGGTTATTCCGTCGCAGTCATGGAGATGGGTCGACGCTGGACACCTGAGGATTTTCCCGCGTCTAACTGGGATATCCGTCGCTGGATGTGGCGACCCGGCATGAAGATGTTCGGCTTCTACAACATGCGCAAATTCCGCCACGTGATGATCGTGAGCGGCAACGCGGTGGGTGGTGGATCAATCACCTACGCCAATGTCTTGCTGAAGCCGAGCGACAGCATATGGAGTGAAGGTTCCTGGGCCGGTTTAGCGGACTGGAAACGGATCATGCCGCAGCACTACGCCACGGCAGAGAAAATGCTCGGCGTGACAGAGAGCAAAATCATGGCAGAGGCCGATTTACGCCTCAAAAAAATGGCGGATCTGCAAGGCGTTGGCCACACGTATCACGCCCCCCACGTAGGAACGTTCTTTGCTCCTGAAGGCGAGGAAGGCGGCAAGACTTATCCAGACCCCTACTTCGGCGGTGAGGGCCCGGATCGCGGAACCTGCACCGCGTGCGGTGGTTGCATGATGGGTTGCAAGCACAACGCCAAAAACACGCTCGACAAAAACTACCTTTATCTCGCGCAAAAGCGTGGTGCCCAGGTGTTTGCTGAGACCAGGGTGGTAGACGTCCGGCCGCTCAACAACAAAGAAGACGGCAGTGATGGTTATGAAGTCTTTACCGAGTGCTCAACGGCTTGGTTCAAAAAGCAGCGTCGCAGTTTCCGCTGCCGCGGCGTGGTCTTCGCCGCGTCGTCCTTAGGCACGATGGAGTTGTTGTTTCGCCTCAAGCAAAAAGGCTCATTGCCACACATCAGTGCGGACCTGGGAAAGCGAGTTCGTACGAATGCCGAGTCGCTTATCGGTATTCGCTTTCCTGCAACGGACAAAAGCATGTCGCCAGGGCTGGCGGGTGGTGGCGGCATCTACCTTGATGAGCGCACCCATATCGGCGTCGTGCGTTACCCGGAAGGCTCGGATGCGATTGGCCTGCTGATGACGTTGCTATGCGGCGGACGTGCCGGGTGGACACGAATCTTTACCTGGCTGTGGATGCTGCTCAAGCACCCACTGCAAGCTTTGCACGTGCACAACCCCGTGGGGTTTGCTCGGCAGACGATGTTGTTGCTGGTGATGCAAACCGTGGACGCGTCGCTGAACATGAGGCTCAAGCGTCGTTGGAATTGGCCATTCGCAAAAAAGCTGGACAGCGAGGGAGGCCCGATCCCGACCTTCATTCCAGAAGCCAATGCCTTTGCCGAAAAAGGCGCAAAAGCACTTGGCGGCATACCGACAACTTTTCTGTCCGAAATCTTATTCAACATCCCGACCACCGCGCACTGTATGGGTGGCTGTGCAATGGCCGATTCGCCAGAGCGGGGCGTAATGGACGTACAGAGCCGCGTCTTCGGTTATCGAAACATGCTGGTCTGCGACGGCTCGATGCTCAGCGCCAATCTCGGGGTTAATCCAAGCCTGACGATCACCGCATTGACCGAGCATGCCATGTCCTACATCCCAGCCAAAAACACCCAATTGCGGCGGATGTCGGATCGCGTCCCAGTGCACACCCTTCAATCTTGAAATAGCCTTTGTAGAGAATTCACCATGACCGCCTCCCCGACTGAAGAAAATCTGCTGAACCAGCCCTTACACCTGCCGAACGGGAGCGTTTTTCGCAATCGCCTAGCCAAGGCGGCCATGAGCGAAACGCTGGGCACCTACAACAATCGCCCCACATTGAAACTCGTCGAGCTTTACCGTCGGTGGTCCGCGTCAGGCATTGGTTTGCTGATTACCGGAAATGTGATGATCGACCGGCGTGCGCTCGGTGAACCGGGGAACGTGGTGATCGAGGATGATGCGGACCTGCCGATGTTACGCCAGTGGGCGCATGCCTCAACCGAGCAAGGAGCCGCGATCTGGGTGCAGCTTAATCACCCCGGCAAGCAGTCGACCAAAGGTCTGAACCACAGCAACCTCGCGCCATCTGCCGTGCCGTTTCGCAAGGACATGGCCTCATTCTTCGAAACTCCATGCGAAGCTACGAAGGCCGAGATCGAAGAGATAATTCAACGCTTCGGCCGCAGCGCAGCCACCTGTAAGAAGGCGGGTTTCAGCGGCGTGCAAATCCATGGCGCGCACGGCTATCTGATCAACCAGTTCCTGTCCCCCCACCACAATCGGCGAACGGATGAATGGGGTGGTAGCCCTGAAAAACGTCGGCGTTTCGTGCTGGCCGTCTATACCGAAATACGGCGCCAGGTCGGCGCCGATTTTCCGGTCGGAATCAAGCTCAATTCTGCAGACTTCCAGTTCGGCGGTTTCAATGAAGAGGAGTCCATGGCAACGATCCATGCACTCGCCGAAGCAGGTATCGATCTGATTGAAATTTCGGGCGGCACTTATGAAGCGCCCGCCATGAGCGGCGGCCTCGAAGAAACCAAAAAAGCATCCACCGTCGCGCGTGAGGCTTACTTTTTGGAGTTTGCCGAGAAAGTGCGCGCCTCGATCGACGTGCCGCTGATGGTCACAGGCGGTTTTCGCAGTGCCGCTGCCATGAACGCCGCGTTGGGTTCCGGCGCACTGGATGTCATAGGCCTGGCACGGCTGTTGGCGATTGATCCCGAAGCACCGGCGGCCCTGCTGCAAGGGCAGGACAGCGCGCAGCGTGTACGACCGATCACCACAGGCATCAAGCAGATCGATCAGATGGGGGTCATGGAAATTCTGTGGTACTCGCTGCAGCTCAAGCGAATCGCCAATGGCGGTGATCCAAAACCCGATGAAAGCGGGCTTTGGGCGCTTGCAAAATCGGTGCTGAAAAGTGGCTGGGGCACATTCCGTACGCGACGCGCGCGCGCATGAGCCCGGCCGTCGCTGACCCGATCGCGCTGATTTTCACTGTGCCTGCCCCCTTACGTACACAGGTTCAACGGCGGCGCCTGCAAAACATGACAAAATCTTGGAGCACTTCAAAATGAGCTATAGCCATCTAACCGCCCCTACCCTCTATGTCGACGTCGATGGGGACACCTTCGCCTATCGCCGCTGGGGCAATGACAAGACAGACCAGCCTCCCCTGTTCCTCCTCCAACATTTCCGTGGCGGCATGGATCATTGGGACCCCATCATGACGGATGGGCTGGCGGCAGGGCGCGAGGTCATTCTCTACAACGGTCGCGGCATTGCCTCCTCTTCCGGAGAACCGCGTAACCGAGTTGAGCTGATGGCCGACGACGCTGCCGCGGTGATCCGCGCACTCGGTCTATCAACAGTCGATGTGCTGGGTTTCTCGCTCGGCGGTTTTATCGCACAGGACCTGACTCGACGCCATCCCGACCTCGTGCGCAAACTGATGCTGCTGGGTACCGGGCCGCGTGGCGGTAATCCGGACTCAGACCCTGGTGTGCTGGAGGCCGCACCACGCCCCATCCCCACAGTGGACGACTTTCTGTTTCTGTTTTTCGGTCGATCTGAAGCGGCGCGACAGGCAGGACGCGATTTCTGGGAGCGTCGTCATCAGCGCGTCGACCAGGACCCGCCAAGTTCTGCGCAGGTGATACAAGCACAGATCGAAGCCCATATGCACTTTATGCCCAAGCCGGACCCAAAAAATCCCTTCGATCATCTGCGCGCTATCAAACAGCCAACGTTCATCCTCAACGGCATGAATGACATCATGGTTCCAACGGTCAACTCCTGGTACATGGCCCAGAACATCCCAAACGCCCAATTATTCCTGTACCCGGATGCGGGCCACGGCGCCCAATTCCAATGCCCTGAGCGCTTTCTGAAACACGCCATCGCGTTCCTCAGCGAATAACCCCTACGGAGCGAGTACATCATGCTGAAATTCAAATTTTTGTTATGGGCGTTGACCAAGCTGTTACAGCGAGCCATCAAGAAAAACCCCGGCTGCGCAAAACTGGTTAAAGGCAAGTCGCTGGTCTTTCAGATTCGAACTGAGGATGGCGTGGGTCGCTACTTCACCGTTGCGAACGGAAAGATAAAATCCGCCGCAGGCTTAACGCAAAAGCCGGCATTCACTCTGTCGTTTAGAAACGCAGAAAGAGGCTTCGCCATACTGTCGGCTAAAGACAGCAAAGATGAATTCCTGACAGGGTTGCGTAAAGGCGATCTGAAAATCAGCGGTGATTTTGTTGAGGTGATGTGGTTCCAGGGGTTAACAGAATACTTGCAGCCGGCTAAAGACCCTGCACAGGTCTTTTTTACGACGCGTTAGGGCTCGACACACTCAACTCTGGAGTAAAAACCCATGCATCGTTTATTTGCAATGGCCGTGCTGTGCTTCACGTTTGGAGCATCCTTCAATACGGCATCCGCCCAGGCCCAGGCAGTGGGCTACCCGGCGCCAAGCCCATCATCAAGCGAATCTCGACCGGGTGTCGAATGGCGAAATGTGCGCACTCAGTTCGTCTCCACAGGCGGTGTTTATTACGCCTATCGTGAGCTTGGACAGAATCAGGGTGGCACGCCCGTCGTGTTTCTAAACCACTTGGCCGCCGTGCTGGACAACTGGGATCCGCGTGTCGTGGACGGGATCGCAGCGAACCACCACGTTGTCGTGTTCGACAACCGTGGCGTCGGCGCTTCAACCGGCGAACCTGCGGCAACCATCGAACAGATGGCTGATGATGCAATCAGCTTCATCAAAGCCAAGGGCTACACGCAGGTCGACCTGTTCGGCTTCTCGATGGGAGGCATGATTGCCCAGGAAATCGTGCTCAAGGAGCCGCAACTTGTCCGCAAAATCATCCTGGCCGGCACCGGCCCGGCAGGTGGCGAGGGCATTAGCACCGTCGCCGGCGTTTCCAATAGAGCCCTGATCCGGGGCCTCTTGACGTTCCAGGATCCGAAACAGTTTCTGTTCTTCACGCGTACCGCTAACGGAATCGCCGCAGGCAAGGCGTTCCTGGAGCGGCTGAAAGAGCGTTCTGAAAAACGCGACGATGAGATCAGCTTTTCCGCGTATCGGGCGCAGTTAAAGGCCCTGCGCGCCTGGGGCGAGAAAGCCCCCTCCGATCTCTCTGTCGTCAAGCAACCGGTGCTTATCGCCAATGGAAAAGACGACCTGATGGTTCCGATCGAGAACTCGCGTGATCTTGCACGCAGGCTCCCCCACAGCGAGTTGATCATCTACCCTGACGCCGGTCATGGCGGCATATTTCAGTTTTATGCCGACTTCATACCCGCCGCGCTCAAGTTTCTGGCTCGTTAACACACCTCTGCATCCACCTGGCGCTACACGATAAGGAGAACGCCATGAGCACTTATACAACCGGCAACATTGGCAAGCGGGCGCTGGTGACGGGCGCCTCCAGTGGCATTGGTGCGGCAATCGCCCGTGAACTTGCGGCGCTCGGCGTGGATCTGGTGCTGACGGCGCGGCGGCGCGACGCACTCGAATCGGTGGCCGCGTCCTGCGAGGGTGTGAAGGTCGAGATCGTCACCGCTGACCTCGGCAAGCCCGATGCCGCACGCGCGCTGTGGGACGAAGTGATCGCCGCCGGCCCCATCGATATCCTGATCAACAATGCAGGATTCGGCTACTTCCGCCGATTCGACGCGGTCGACTGGGCGCGCGACGCCGAACTCGTCCAAGTCAACATGACCTCACTTGTCGAGCTTGCAAGGAGCTTCATTGACACTCGCAAGGCAAGCACCGGCCGTGCGTACATGGTCAACATCGCGTCGACCGGCGCGTACCAGTCAGTGCCGAACATGGCGCTGTATGCCGCCTCAAAAGCCTTCGTGCGCAACTTCAGCGAGGCCCTGCATGACGAGCACCGCGATACGCCGCTGTCGGTGACCTGCATCTGCCCAGGCGGCACCAACACCGCCTTCCATGCTGCGTCAGGCGGGGGCGACTACTCGAAGATCGCGAACGCATCGATGAAAAGCGCGGAGTTCGTGGCACACGCTGCAGTCCAAGCGATGCTGCACGGCAAGCGTACGGTTGTGCCCGGCCTGTTCAACAAGTTGTCATGCCTGGGCGTGCGATTCGTGTCGCGCAGGTTTGCGTCTCGGCTGGCAACTCAAGTGCTCGGGAAACCGCGATTCGTTCTGCCCACACGCGGTGAACATTAGATACTGCAATGAACCTGTGGCGGCTTGAAAATGTGTGTGATGCTGCCGGCATTACGTTGCTGGGGCTGTATGGGGCGGCGTGCCGCTGAGCGGTGGCGATCTTTAACACCGCCCCAGACCGTCCCGTGTCCAGTGAACCCTAGGGCCAGGAGGGCTGGGCCGGCGCCCGCTTGGTCAAACTTAAAGGCTCAACCCTGAAGGGTATCAAGGACCAAGAAGAAGGTGATTCCAAGACAAGCTAATGGATTCCACCCTTAGCCAAAAAAACAAATACTCATCAGCGCTACATTTAAAGCGCTGCGCTGGATAGAGTACCCATCCATAAGGCCGGTATTCACGTGTTCACCAACTGAAGCCAGCTCAACCGGACGAACCTGGACGCTGATCAAGTTTTTTCATCAGCCTCTGGAATGCCGCCAGCACCTGCGCAGGCCGCTCCAACATCAATTGATGACCACACCGCTCCAACACCTCAAAGCTACCCGTCGGCAGCTGTCGGGCGAGCGCGTCCCCCCCACTGGAGGGCGTCAGCCCGTCGCTGTCTCCCGCTAACACATAAGTCGGCAACGTCAGTCGGGCCAGGGTATCGGCGTCGGGCCATTGGGCGTTTTGCAGTAGAGACTTGAACACATACAGACGATTACGACGAGTCAGGTTTTCCTCGTAGGCCACCAGCCGGGGATCGGCTGCGGGGTGCCACGCACGCTGACGAAAGCCCTTGGCCAGCAACGGCCGCAGCAGCTCCAACACCCAGGCAGGCAGCGCCATCAGACCACCGCGGCTCAACGGGCGATGCAGTTGCGTGCCTAGCAGCAGGGCGCCATCTATGGTCACCTGCGGCAACCTGTGTGGGAGCTCCAGCAAGGCACTCAACCCCAGTCCGGTACCAAAGGAATGTGCGACCAGGATATTCCGCCGTGCAGCGTAGCGGCTCAGTATTTCCAGCTGATCTGCCACCAGTTCCGACCAGGCATAGGCCTGCGGCTGGCGCGGCTTTTCGCTATCGCCGTGCCCCAACAGGTCCCACGCCACCAGGCTGTATCCCTGATCGGACAACGACTGCCATAACTCGCGCCATTGATCCTTGTGACCACCCCCACCATGCCCGAAGAACAAGACTGTATCTGCCTGATGCGTGCCTGGTTGATAAGCGATGCTCAGGTACCGTCCTGGACGGATCTCCACCCGCTCGCCCCGCACCAGAGGTAAATCAGAAAATGCGTGTAAATCAGCCATGAGTGGGACAAGCCTCTTTGGATTCAAGGTTTTGAGGAGTGACTGTCGAAGGGGGGACGGTTCTGGAAAAACCACGCAATAAGGTCTGGGTATAAGCGTGTTGCGGATGGACCAGTAGCGTTGCCGCTTCCCCCTGCTCCACCACATGCCCGCCCTGCATCACGGCAATGCGATCACACAGTCTGGCGGCCACTCGCAAATCGTGGGTGATGAACACAATGCTCAGCTTGAGCCGACGTTGCAGGTCTTCAAGCAACTCGAGAATCTGTACCTGGATCAGCGCATCCAGAGCGGAAACGCATTCGTCCGCGATGAGTATTTTCGGCTCTACAGCCAAGGCACGGGCGATACCGATACGCTGGCGCTGACCACCGGAAAACTGATGAGCATAGCGTTCGAACGCGGCTGCGGGCAGCCCAACCAACTCCAGTATTGCCCGCGCGCGTCGCTCAGCCTCGGCCTTTGAGTGTCCCTGCACCAGCGGGCCGGTCATGACGATACGACCGACGGTCTGGCGCGGATTGAGCGAGGCAAACGGGTCCTGGAAAATCATCTGCACGTCGCTGCGCAATGCTCGCAAACGCCCTTCGGACAGCGCCGTTACATCCTGACCCAGCCATTGAATTTGACCACTGTCAGCACGTAGCAGCCGAACAAGGCAACGGCCCAGAGTGGATTTCCCCGAGCCTGACTCCCCAACAATGCCCAGGGTTTCACCCTCGCGCAGGGTCAACTGAACCTGCGCCAGGGCCTGGGTGGCACGCTTGCGCCACCAACCGCTGTGGCTGTGAAACACTTTATTGAGTTGCTCGGCCTTGAGCACCACACTCCCGTCCACCGTCGTGCGCGGGGCCCGCGGTTGCGCCGAGACCGCTGCCAACAGTTGCTGGGTATAAAGCGCCTGAGGCGTGCGCAATACTTGATGGGCGCTGCCCTGCTCCACCAACTGGCCTTTTTCCAGCACCAGCACGCGGTCGGCAATGGCCTCGACCACGGCGAAATCATGGGTGATGAACAACAGCGACATGCCCTTGTCCTGTTGAATCTTGCGTAACAGATCGATGATCTGCGCCTGGGTGGTCACGTCCAGCGCCGAGGTGGGTTCGTCGGCGATCAGCAGCGAGGGATCGAACGCCAATGCCATGGCGATGACCACGCGCTGGCGCTGGCCACCGGAGAGCTCAAAGGGATAGACCAGGCGCAGGCGTTCAGGCTCGGGCAGGCCGACATAACCCAGCAACTCCACCACCCGTCGGCGACGCTCCTGGGCCGATTTCACCCCGTGGGCGCGCAGGGTTTCATCGATCTGCTCACCCACGCGCAGCAGCGGGTTCAGCGCGCTCATGGGCTCCTGGAACACCATGCTTATATCTCGCCCGCGCAGCTGGCGCATCGCGGTTTCACTGAGCTTCGCCAGGTCTTCATCACGAAACACCAGTCGCCCGCTTTCCACGCTCAGCGGCGTCGGTAACTGGCGCAACAATGCCTTGGCCAACATCGACTTGCCCGAGCCGGACTCGCCCACTACACATAGGCATTCGCCGCTGCGCAATTGCAGCGACAGGTCATACAGCGCGTGACTGCGGTCGGCACCGGCCGGCAAGGCGATACGCAGGTTTTCCACACTGAGCAACGTCATAGCGACCTCCCCGGTTCAAAGGCCACGCGCAAGCCTTCGCCCACCCGGTTCACCGCCAGCACGCACAGCACAATCGCCACCCCCGGCAGGAAGCTCATCCACCAGGCATCCCGCAGCAGCCCACGGGACGCGTTGATCATGTAACCCCAGCTCATGGCCTCAGGGTCGCTCAGGCCAAGAAACGCTAACGCGGCTTCGGTGAGAACGGCAGTGGCCATCACAAAGGTCATGGTCACCAACAACGGCGCCAAGGCATTCGGCAGGATTTGTTGGCAAATGATGCCCAACGGCGATTGCCCCAGCACCCGCGCCGCCAGCACAAACTCACGTTGTCGCAGGGTAAGGAATTCGCTGCGCACCAGCCGCGCGACGCCCGGCCACGCCACCAGCGAAATCGCCAGCACGATGGAACCCAGGGACGGCTCCAGCACCGCCACCAGGATCACCGCCAACACCAACTGCGGAATGATCTGAAAGAACTCGGCGATTCGCATCAGCACGCCGTCGAGCCAGCCACCGAAATAACCGGCGACAGCGCCGACGAGCAGCCCCACCAGCAAGGTCGCCAGACTGGTCAACATGCCCACGGCCAAGGACACACGGGCGCCGTAGAGCAAGCCGCTGCCGAGGTCGCGGCCAAGCATATCGCTGCCCAGCCAGTGCGCCGAATCGTGGAACGGCGGGAGCATCGGCTGGGTGTTCATTTCCCAGGGCGAGCTACTGGTGAGCCACGGTGCGGCAGTCGCTAGTGCTGCTAACACCAGCAAAAACACCGCGCCGGCCAGCGCCGACGGCTGGTGAATAAAGCGTGTGAGCACCGCCATCAGCCCTGTCCTCCGGCGCCTATACGTGGGTCGAGCAAACGGCAAATCACATCGGTCAACACATTGAAGCCCACCACCAAAATCGAGATCACCAGAAAGCCGCCCATCAACACACCGTAGTCACGCTGGGCCAATGAGTCATACATCAAGCGGCCAATGCCAGGCCAGGAGTACACCACCTCCACCAGTAACGCACCGCTGGCCAGTTGGCCGAGTTGCAAACCAGCGAAAGTCACCACCGGCAGCAGTGCATTGCGCAACACATGTACATACAGGATCCGTCGTGGATGCAGGCCTTTGGCGTGAGCAGTGCGCACGTATTCCTGACCAAGAGCATCGAGCACGGCGGCTCGGGTGAGGTGGATATACAGGGCCAGAAACAGCACGCTCAGGGATAGGCACGGCAACAACAGATGCCGCAGGCGATCCAGCAGCGAGAAGTCCCGGCCCACGGTCTCCATACCGAACGCCGGCAACCAATCCAGACTTACGGAGAACAGCAAAATCATCAGCATCGCCAGCCAGAACGGCGGCATCGCGTACAGCAACAAAGCACCGTGGGAGATCACGTCGTCCAGCCAATGCCGTTTCTGACGTGCCCGCGCCGCCAGCACACCCAAGGTCACGCCAAGCACGGAAGAAACCACAAAGGCCGAGCCCATCAATGCCAGCGTTGCCGGCAACCGTTCGGCGATCAGCGACCACACCGACGTCTGGTTTCGGTAGGAATAACCCAGGTCCAGGTGGGCGATATTGCCCAGGTATATCAGCAACTGCTGGAGCAGCGGTTTATCCAGGCCCATGGTCTGGCGCAGTTGCTCGATAAACTGCACATCGTCCCCCCCCGCCTCTCCGGCCAACAGCAATGCAGGATCGCCCGGCGCCAGTCGAATCAGCAGGAAACTCAGCACCAGCACCGCCACCACCATCAGCAACGCCTTGACGAGCCGCCCGCTGAAATACAACACGCCGTTCATGGTGCCAGGGCCTCGAGGTACACGCTCTCGTCGTCCTCGTTAAGGCTGGTAGCGGTCTGCAGCAGGTTTTTCACCTGTTTGTGAAACAGCGTCGGGTAACGCATTTCGAAGATCGGTGCGATGGGCAGGTCGGTGTTCAGCACGTTCTCCAGCTGACTGTAGAGCTGTTTGCGCTCCGGACCTTCCGGGGTATCGGCGACTTTCGCCCACAAGGCGTCGGCCTCGGCGCTGTTGTAGCCGCTGACGTTGGCGAACGGCGAGGTTTTGAGTATGTAGTCGGAGCGGAACAGGTAGGCGCTGGTCAGGTAGGGATCGCCGATCTGGAAGATAAAATTGTAGGTCAGGTCGAAGTCCCAGTCGCTTACGCGCTGGAACCAGGTCGCCGCGTCGGACGTGACCACCTGCACCTTGAAACCCAGGGGCTGCAAGGACTGCTTGGTGTATTCGGCCAGGCGCTCCCAGGCCCCCCCCTTCTCGCCATTGAGCAGGCGAATGCGCACCGCGCCGACATCCACGCCGGATTCGGCAATCAGCGCTTTGGCCTTTTTCACGTCATAGGCGTACTGCGGCAACTGGGGATCGTGGTAAGGCGAGCTGGACACAAACGGCCCCTGGGCGACCTTGCCCGAGCCGAAGAAGATGTTATCGACGATGAACTGTCGGTTCAGCGCATAGAGGATCGCCTGGCGCACCTTGGGGTTGTTCAACGGTGGCTTGCGCGTGTTGATTTGCAGGAAGGCCAGACCCGCGTACAACTCCCAGCCCTTCTCCGACGACTGCACATCGGGCAAGGCGGTCAGGCGCTTAAGGTCGGAGTAATCCGCATCGCCGCCGCGCAGCACTTGCACGTCGTTACGCTCGAACGCGGCGGCACGCGAAGAGGCATCAGGAATAACGTGGAAGATGATGCTGTCGAGGTACGGCAGGCCCTTTTTCCAGTAGTTGGGGTTCTTGGCCAGCTTGATATAGGCGCCTCGTTTCCACTCGACGAACACAAACGGCCCGGTACCCACCGGTTTTAGGTTGTAGGGGTTGTTACGAAAGTCGGTGTTCTCGTAAAGATGCTTCGGCACCACCGGGCGCAAGCCGCTGCCCAAGGCCGAAAGCAACGGTGCAAAAGGTTTCTTCAGGTGAAAGACCACCTGCAGCGGACCTTTGGCGGTGATGCTCTCGACGTACTCGGTGATGATACCGCCAAGGCGCTTGTCCACCTCGGGGTAGAAGGTCTGGAAGCTGAACACCACGTCATCGGCGGTGAACGCTGGACCGTCGTGCCAGTGCACGCCGTCCTGCAAGTCGAAGGTATAGGTGAGGCCGTCAGGGGAGATAGTCCAGGCTTTGGCCAATACCGGCTTGGGCGCAAGGTGTGTGTCGAAGGTGAGCAGGCCCTGGAGCACCTTGCCGCTCACGTATTGGGTCGACACATGGCTGACTACGCCGTGCATCAGCGAGGGCGGCTCCGGCTGGGCCACCAGGTTGAGCACCCCGCCCTCCTGGGGTTGCGCGTGAGCCTGGCCGGCCAGCAACGCGGTGCACAGTGCCACGGACGTGAGGGCACGGCGGAAAGAGAATGAGCGCATGGAGTCTCCTCGAATTGAACAATATAACGAGGGTTTTGCAAGCGTTGTGCCATGGGCGGTTGGGCGGGTATTGCTGGGGTGGGCGGTGGTCGCGCTGATGAAAAAACCACAGAGCTGCGCCTGAGTGTGCAAAAAGCAGCAGCAAAGCATTTCAAATGTGGGAGGGGGCTTGCCCCCGATACCGGTGGGTCATCAATGAATGAGCCAACTGACCCGCCGCTATCGGGGGCAAGCCCCCTCCCACAGGGGTCAGCGCTGGTCGATGGCACAAGGTTTGCCCCTGTAACTGTCATCTGAATAAACGAGCCTCGCCACCATGTCACTGGACTACCTGGGCAACCCCATCGACACCACCGACCCCACCACCCTCCAAGGGCTGGACGACTTCATAGGCGGCTTCCTCGGCTACCAGCCCCGTGCCGAACGCATCCTTGCCACCGCCGATGCCGATCCCGACTCCGCGCTGGCCAATGCGTTTGCCGGCTTGCTGCTGATGTTCATCGAGTCGCCCGAGGGCCCGGCACTCGCGGAAAAATACCGCCAACGTGCGGCGCACGCCGCTCACCCGCGCGCCCTGCTGTACCTTGGCGTGCTGCAAGCCTGGATCAAGGACGACCTCGATCAAGTCCTGCATTTGAGCGAAAACCTGCTCGACCGCTACCCCCGCGACCTGTTTGCCGCCAAGCTCAACCAGTACCTGGAATTCAACCGCGGCAACTGGCCCGCCCTGTTGCGCATCGGCCTAAAGGCCACCACTGGCGCACCCGATATTGCCCACAGCCACGGCCTGCTGGCCTTCGCCTACGAGCAATGCCACCTGCTCGAAGAAGCCGAAGCCAGCGCGCTGCAAGCCTTGCGCCTGCAACCCTCGGAGCCTTGGGCTCAGCACGCCCTGGCCCATGTGATGCTGACCCAGGGACGTATCGAGGAAGGCACGGCGTTCCTGGAAAGCGTGACCCATCACTGGGACGGTTTGAACTCGTTCATGTACACCCACAACTGGTGGCACCTGGCGTTGTTCTACCTGGCGCGGGGCGAGGATCAGCGCGTGCTGGAGATTTACGACCAACACGTGTGGGGCATCCTCCCGGAATACTCCCAGGACCAGGTCGGCGCCGTGTCCTTGCTCGCGCGATTGGAACTGGCCGGCATCAACGTGGGCGAGCGCTGGCAGGCGCTGGCACCCTACCTGCAACGCCGGGTCTGCGATACGGTACAGCCGTTCCTGAGCGTGCAGTACCTGTATGGCTTGGCCCGGGCGGGCAAGCCGGAGGCGGATAGGTTGCTGGCGGCGCTGCGGCAGTACAGCTTCGACGCACGGCCAGTGTGGGGCGAAGTGACCCTGCCGTTGGCGAAGGGCTTAATGGCCCATGCACGCGGGGACTGGCAACAGTCGCTGGCGCAACTGACGATCGCCCTTCCCCGGCTGAATGAGATTGGTGGCAGCCACGCACAGCGCGATCTGTTTGCCCTGGTGGAGCTGGATGCACGCGTGAAGGCCGGGGATTGGTTGGGTGCGCAGCAGACACTGGAATTGCGGCGCCGGTATGACGGATGGGATGTGCCGACGAATCGGAGTTTGGTGCGGGTGTATGAGGCGTTGAAGTTGCCGGAGCTGGCGGCAAAGGCACAGACGCGCCTATCACGTTTCACCTAAGCAGCAGGAGCCGGCTTGTCGGCGTTAGCGGTCTGTCAGTTAACACAGGTGCAAGCTGAGCCGCCGCCATCGCCGGCGAACCGGTTCCTACAGTGGATAGTGGTTAGCCCCTGGCACTGAACACCCCTCTGGCAATCGCCCGCGCCACGCAATCCGCAGCCGCCGAGCCAATACAACCAATTTCCACCTGCCGCCGTGGGCCATCGCTCAACTCAACCGTCGCCGACGCCAAGGCAAATACAGTGTCCCCATCAAACGGTAAATGCGCCGGACGCACCGCACGGGCAATCCCGTCCTGAGCCATGATCGCCACGCGCTTGCACTCAGCCACAGTGAGCCGAGCGGTACTGGCGACCACCACCAGCGTCGTGTTGGCCCCGGCTTGCAGGCGGCCCATCGAATCCAGGCGTGACAACTCCGGCATCGGGTCGCTGCAGTCCATCTCGGCTTCAGGACGCTGTCCACCGAACTCCCCCGCCACTTCCCAGGGCCACGCCCAGAAGGTCTGGCCGTCGGGCATGTACACCGAGCCTATTGGGTTGGCGACCACCAATGCAGCGACGATCAAGCCATTTCCCAGATTCAGGGAAGCGGTACCCAGCCCACCTTTCAGCACCCCGGCCATGGCGCCACGACCGGCACCCACCGAGCCCAACTCAAAGTCCTCACCTGCATTGGCTAGCGCCTCGAAGCCCAAGCGTCGGTAAGGCGGTTCCAACCCCCAGTCTTTATCGCCGCCGTTGGCCAGGTCATGCAACACCGCTGCGGGCACGATGGGAATAGCTGGAGCACCGGGTTTGAGGTGCAGGCCCACTTGGTCGTGGGACAGTTTCGCCGCTACAGCATCCGCCGCACCCAGGCCGAAGACCGAGCCGCCGGCAAATACCAGGGCATGGAGCTGGCCGACCATATTTTCCGGCTCAAGCGCAGCAGTTTCGCGCCCGCCAGGGCCACCGCCGCGAATGTCGATGCTGGCAGTCCAGAACCCATTGGGGCGAATCACTGTGACGCCGGTGTCGACGCGCAGGTCCGTGGCGTGGCCGACCGTGAGGCCTGGGATATCGGTGAGGGCATTGCGCGGGCCGGGTCTAGGCATACAGAAATAGCTTCCTTGGGTTCAGGGTGTCGCGTGGGGAGAGCAAGTCGTGTGCCAAGCACAACCACCCAAGCCTTACGGCTCACTACCCGGTTGCTGATGAAAGCCCCTGCACAAAAACCAACACCCTGCCCTTGGGCCTGTTAAAAAAACACCAACACCCCCGCTTAACACCAAGTAACCATATGTTTTTAAACACTTTTAACAGATGGCATAGCCCTTGCTCTCCAGCCTTCCCACCAGAGCTTGAACTCAACAAGCCGTCCTCTATCAAGGCCCAACACCTTAAACCACTGGAGTATTTCCCATCATGAATGCATCACGCGCCACAGGTCGCCGACCCAGTAAGGCCTTCGCCCACACGTTGTTGTTTATTGCCCTGTACGAAGCCGCCAGCTACAGCAGCCTGACTCTCGCCGCCGACGCGCCGGCCAGCGATAACCCCTTGGACACCGTTGTGGTGATCGGCAACCGTGGCCAGGCGCGCACCCTGGCCGAGAGCCCATCACCCGTGGACGTGATCTCCTCCAAGCAACTGCTGGCCACCGGGCAAGGCGACCTCACCCGCGCCCTGAGCAAGGTACTGCCATCCCTCAATCAGCCAACATCGTCAGGCTTCGGCTCAACGTCGGTGGTGCGCCCGATCAGCCTGCGTGGCCTCAATGGCGACCAGGTGCTGGTACTGGTCAACGGCAAGCGTCGCCACAACAGCGCGCTGCTCAATAACGGCACCTACCTCAACTCCGGCTCGCAACCGGTGGACTTGGACATGATCCCCACCGCTCTGGTGGATCATGTCGAAGTGCTCCGTGACGGCGCCTCGGCCCAGTATGGTTCGGATGCGATTGGTGGCGTGGTCAACATCGTGCTCAAGCAGACCGACCACGGCGGCAGCCTGTCCACCAGCTACGGCCAGAACTATGAAAACGGCGACGGCGAAACCGAGCGCCAAACCGGCAATGTCGGCCTGGCGCTGCCCAACGACGGCTTTATCAACCTTGCCCTGGACGTGAAGAAACAGAAGATCTCCGACCGCTCCGACAACGCGCCATATACCGACTCGGCCGGCAACACCAGCCTGCAACACACCTACTACGGCACCGGCCTGCCCGAGGCACGCAACTTCAGTTTCGGCTACAACGCCGAGCTGCCGGTGGACGATGCCCTCACGCTCTACTCATTCTCCACCTACACCCGCCGCAACTCGGAAAAACCGCTGGCTTTCCACCAGCCCGCCAGTTTCGATGGCATCCGCACCCCCTTCCCCGAAGGCATCGAAGACACCCTGCGTTTTATCGAAAATGACTTCCAGGTAGCGTTTGGCGGCAAGGGCGAACTCGCCGGCTGGGACTATGACCTGTCCAGCACCTATGGCCAGGACCATGCCGAAGCGACCCTGCGTCACACCTACAACCTGAGCTACGGCCCGGGCTCGCCGACCTCGGTGGACACCGGCGTCAAGACCTTCAGCCAATGGACCAACAACCTCGATCTGACCCGCGCATTTGACCTCGGCCTGCACAAACCTACGCAGATTTCCTGGGGCCTGGAGCAACGCTACGAGAACTACAAGATCGGCAAGGGTGACCTCGCCTCCTACGCCAGCGGCCCTTTCACCACCGGAGCCAGCGGTGGCCTGATCGCACCGGGCACCATCTCCGGTGCCGGTACCACCCCGCAGGATGCTGCGCAAAAAGGCCGCACCAGCCTCGCCGGGTACGGTGAGATCGGCCAGGACTTCACCGATAAATGGCACGTCGACCTGGCCGGTCGCTACGAGCACTACAACGATGGCTCGGGCACCACGACTAACGGCAAGTTCTCCACCCGCTACCAACTCACCCCGATCCTGGCAGTACGCGGCACCTTCAGCACCGGTTTCCGTGCGCCTTCGCTGGCCCAGCAGATTTACAGCTCCACCTCGCAAACCAGCGTGAACGGCCAGCTGTTCGACTACCGTAACGTTGCGGTCAACTCCGATGTGGCCAAGGCGCTCGGTGCCGAGACTCTCAAACCTGAGAAGTCCACCAACTTCAGCCTGGGCCTGACCCTGCAACCGACGGACGCCACCAGCATCACCCTTGATGCCTACCAGATTAAAATCAAGGACCGCATCGCGCAAACCGGCTACCTGGGCGGCACACCGCAAATCAGCGCAATCCTCGCAGCAGCGGGTCTCAACCCGAACCAGGCGGTTACCTATTTCACTAACGCCCTCGATACCACCACCCGTGGCGTCGACCTCGTCGGAGACTACCGCCAGAGCATCGGTGCCTACGGCAACCTGCGTTACACCTTGGGCTTCAACTGGAACACCACGCAGATCGACGACATCCACGCCTCCAGCGTGGCCCAACAAGCCCTCGGCCCAACCGGTGGTTATGACCGTCAGCGCCAGGGCAACCTCAAGTACGGTTTGCCGCAATCCAAACTGCTGCTGGGCACCACTTGGACCGTCGACAAGTTCGAGATCGGCCTCAACCTGACCCGCTACGGCGAGTACACCCAGTACGGCACCGCCGAATCCTTCGACCGCACGTTCTCGCCAGCGTGGATCACCGACCTGAACATCGACTACCACCTGACTCCGGCGATCACTCTGAATGCAGGCGCCAACAACCTGTTCAACAAGTACCCGGAACGCACTGACCTGGCCAGCAGCTCGGGCGGCTTTCCCTATGGCAACTTCTCGCCCTACGGCACCACCGGCGGCTACTGGTACACCGGTGTGACGTACAACTTTTAAGCCAGCCTGCGGAGCCGGTTCACCCGCTCCGCACCTGCCCCTGATGGGAGCCTGTTCATGACCCGCCGCACCGACAAACTCAAACTGGGGGCCTTCCTCGCCAACAGCGGCCACCACGTCGCCGCCTGGCGCCACCCGTTGGCCCAAGCCGATGCCAGCCTGGATTTCGACCATTTCAAACACATTGCGCAGACCGCCGAGCGCGGCAAGTTCGATGCATTGTTTATTGCCGATGTGGTCGCCTTGTGGGGCCACCATCACGATGCCCTGAGCCGTACGGCCCGCGCCGAACACTTCGAACCGCTGACGTTGATGTCGGCCCTGGCTGCCGTCACAAACAATATCGGGCTGATTGCAACCGCGACCACCACCTACAACGAGCCGTACCATATCGCGCGCAAATTCGCGTCCCTGGACCACCTGTCCAAGGGACGCGCCGCCTGGAACCTGGTGACCTCGGTAGTCTCGGATGAAGCGTGGAATTTCGGCCGCGAAAACCACGTCGACCATGGCGACCGCTACCAGCGTGCCGAAGAGTTCCATGACGTGGTCAAGGATCTGTGGGACAGCTGGGACGACGACGCCTTTACTCGCGACAAAGCCAGTGGCGAGTATTTCGACCCGGCCAAATTGCACACCCTCAACCATCGCGGCGAGCACTTTGCCGTACGCGGCCCGCTCAACGTGGCTCGCCCGCCCCAGGGCCACCCGGTACTGGTGCAGGCCGGGGCATCGGAGCCGGGCAAACAACTCGCCGCCCGGGTTGCCGAACTGATCTTCGCCCACTCGCATAACCTGGAAGGCGCCCAGGCGTTCTACCAGGACATCAAGGCACGCGCCGCTGCCCTCGGCCGCGACCCGGATCACGTCAAAATCCTACCCGGCGTCACACCGTTTATTGCCGATACCCGTGAACACGCCAAGGTGCTGTTCGAAGAGTTCCAGGCACTGATCGACCCGGTGCTGGGCCTGCGCCTGCTGGCCGACACCTTGGGCGATGACATCGACCTCTCCGGCCATGACCTCGACGGCCCATTGCCGGAAACCCCCGTGGGCCAGCGCGGCAGTCGTCGGGATAAGGTGCTGGAATTGGCGCGCACGGAGAACCTGAGCATCCGCCAGCTGTACTTGCGCCTGGCCGGAGGCAACCCGGTGATAGGCACAGCCGAGGACGTTGCCGATCACTTTGAGGCATGGTTCCAGGCACGCGCCTGCGATGGCTTCAATGTGTTCTTCCCCTACTTCCCTGGCGCCATCGACGTGTTCGTCGATCAGGTGATTCCGTTGCTGCAGGCGCGTGGGCTGTTTCGCCAGGAATACGAGGGCGCCACCCTGCGCGAAAACCTCGGCCTGCCGCGCCCTGAAAACCGTTTTACGGGAGAGAGGGCATGAAACGCATCGCCTGGATGCTCGCCTTCGCCAGCTTGATCGCCCCCAAAGCCTTCGCCTTGAACATCTTGCTGAGCAATGACGACGGCTATCAGCATCCGAACATTCGCGCACTCTACACCGAGCTGAAAGCCCAGGGCCATAACGTGAAAATCGCCGCGCCCCAGAGTGATCAGAGCGCGCGAGGCGGTTCGTTCTTCTTCGGTCGCGAAGTGAGTGTCGGGCGCGATACCGACCCCGCTTACCCCGACAGCTACTACATCAGCACCACCGACAACGGCATATGCCAGAGCACCGAGTGCGCCGGCAAAGCAGTCCAGATCGAAATCAGCGGCACGCCGGTGATGGCACTGCTGATGGGCCTGAAAAAAGTCCTGCCACATCCCGACCTGGTGATCGTCGGCCCCAACCCTGGCAATAACCTCGGCGCGATCAATATGGCCTCCGGCACCTTCAATACCGCCAGCGTGGCGTTGCAGTCGGGCATTCCGGCATTGGCGGTGAGTACTGATCTGAAGGAGAAAGACCCGCAGCGCGCCGCCCAACTGGTAGCAAAACTGGTGCATGCCCTTGACCACCATCGCCAACCCGATGGCGCGCTGCTACCGCCGGGCCTGGGCTTGAATATCAACCTGCCCAAGGATGCGCAGATAAAAGGCGTCAAACTGACCCGCGTCGGCAGCTATGTGGGTTTTGAGGCGCTGTACACCGATGATCTCAAGCAGTTCAACCTGCCCGGAAAACCCGGCATCGGCTTCCAATACAGCCCCGCCGCTACCGCTGCGCAACAGAACGATGAAGCGGTGTGGCTGAACAAAGGCTACCTGACCATCAGCCCGTTCAGTGGCCTGCCGGAATCCGTCAGCGCAGGGCCAGCACTGCAAAAGCAGTTGGCCCATGAGGTGAAACCATGAGTGCAGGCTTTTCCCTCGGGTTTCTGAGCCGGGTCTATAGCCCGAGTGCTGATCCCAAGGTCTACCGCGACACCCTGGAACTGTTCAAGGTTGCCGAAGCGCTGGGCTTTGACAGTGGCTGGTTAGCGCAGCACCACTTCGCCAGTGAAAATGGGCGCTTGCCGTCGCCGTTGGTAGTGTTGGCGGCCGTCGCCCAGCAGACACGGCATATCAGCCTCGGCACCGGGATTATCGTATTACCCCAGGAGGCGCCGCTTCGCCTGGCGGAAGACGCCGCCGTGCTGGACTTGCTGTGCAACGGCCGACTGGAACTGGGCCTCGGTGCGGGTTTTGATCCTGAGACCTTCCTCGCCTTCGGCCGCGAGCATGAAACACGGCATCGTGACTACGAGCAGCACCTTCAACAGTTGCTCAATGCATTTGGCAACGCGCCACTGACCGATAGCGGTTCCCGCCTCCTGCCACGCACCAACGGTTTGAGCCAGCGTGTGTGGGAAGCCACCGCGCGGGTGGAGCTGGTAGCCGAACGTGGCCACGGCCTGATCGTGGCACCCAATCCGCATTTGCCTGCCCAAGCCGGTGTTGAACTGGTGAACCGCTACCGCCACGCCTGGACCGGCAACAACGGCACGCCCGCCCGCGTCGCACGGGTGCAGGCCTTGCTCGCCGCACCGGACGATGCCACACGCCGCGATATCCAGGCCTATGTGCAACGCCAGCAAAGCATCGGCGTACTCAAGGGCACTCTGGACGCTGACTTCGACACCACCCTCAAGCGCCTCGGCGTGTTGCACGGCCCGGTGGAGCAGATCATCGAGCAATTGCAGCAAGGCCCGCCATTGACAGCCCACGACCAACTGATCCTGCAAGTACAAACCACCAGCACGCCGCTGCGCGAGGCGATCCGTGCGCTGGAGATCATCCGCGAACACATCGCACCAGCACTGGGCTGGCAACCCACAGGAGCCCCATCATGACGTTTAAATTGGGTTTCCTCAGCCACGCTTTTGGTGATGACCCGCAACAGGTCTACCGCGACCTGATCGAACAATTCGAAGTGGCTGAAGCCCTCGGCTTCGACGGTGGCTGGATTGCCCAGCACCACTTGAGCAATGGCTTTGGTCGTCTTCCTTCACCCTTGGTGCTGCTGGCGGCCGTTGCCGAACGCACGCGGCTTATCGAACTGGGCACCGGGGTGATTGTGTTGCCATTCGAGGACCCGATCCGCCTGGCCGAAGACGCCAGTGTGCTGGACGCCCTGAGCAGCGGGCGCGTGCAATTGGGCCTGGGCAGTGGTGGCGCCAACCTCGATAACTTCAGCGCTTTTGATCGGGACCCAAGCCGGCGCCAGGCGGATTTTGCCGAGCGCCAGCAACGCTTGCAGCGCCTTCTGGAAGGTAAACCGCTGACCGGCGAATTAACGTTGCAACCGCCTGCACTCGGTCTGGGCGAACGCCTTTGGCATTCCCACGGCAGCACTGACGGCGCGGTCTATACCGCCAGACAAGGCAATGGACTGCTGCTGGGCACCGCCACCCATGATCCGCTCACCGTGCAAAAGCCTTTGGCGGATGCCTACCTGCAAGCCTGGTCGCGCAGTGACCGCGCACCGCGTATCGGCGTGGTTCGTGCCATTTTCCCCGCCATCGACCGCGCCAGCGCCCAGGCCGAACTGTCGGTGGATATCGAGCGGCATATCCCGCGCTTGCAACGTGAGGGCCTGATCGACGAAGCCGTGGATTTGCAGGAACACCTGCGCTTGATGAACGTGCACCACGGCCATCCCGATGAAGTGATCGAAAGCTTGCAACAGGACCCGTCGCTGCTGCCTTATGCTGACTACATGATTGCTGTGGTTCAGGCGGAAAGCTCGACCCAGGCACAAATTCTCACACGCTTGGAAATCCTGGCCCGGGACATCGCCCCGGCCTTGGGTTGGAAAAAACGATGAATAACGGAGCTTATACATGCCCCTGGAATTCAGCTGGTTGATGCCCCTGTGTACCCCAGACTGGGCGGCGCGGCCGGGACAATGGATTCAATTGGCCCAGGCCGTGGAATACGCCGGGCTCGATGGCCTCTGGATTCCCAGCGGCGCGTTATGTGCCGACAGCCTGGGCGTGGCGGCAGCTTTGTGCGCGCATACACGCAGCGTGCAGTTGTCGGTGAGTGTGCCGCCGGAAGTGATGCTGCCAGCCGCGCTGGCCACTACCCTGCAAAGCCTGCAGTCGATCAGCGGCCACCGTGTGCGGCTACATTTACCCAATAGCGAACACAGTGCCTTTGGGGAGTGGCTCAACCGCGACCAACGCAGCGAACGCATTGGCGAATATCTGGAACTGCTGCAACACCTGCTGGCGTCCAACACCGAAGGGTTCGACTATCAGGGCCGTTATTTCCAACTGGAGAACGCCGGCTTCACCCGCCGCGAAATACCCGCCCCATCGTTGCTACTGGACGACACCCAGAGCCATGCGCTGGTGGCGGCACATGCCCAGACCTGCCTGTTAGCACCTGGCCATCCACAACGACTGGCCCAGGAGATACAGCGCTGGCGGCAGGTCCAACCTACGCTCGACTTTGCCTGCACGTTTGGGTTGATCCTCGGCGACAGCGAAGACCTCGCCTGGGAGACCGCCGCCACTTTATTATCGGTGCCTCAATTGCCCGAGGAACCCCTGGCCACCCTGCCCCGTGCACGCCACCCGCTGCGCCAGTGGGAAGTGCATCCCAACCTGCTGCAACGAGAAGCCGGCCAACCGCTGGTCCTGGTGGGCACCCCACAACAAGTCGCTACACGCCTGCAAGAACTGCACGGAATTGGCTTGAATCATCTGATCCTGGAGGGCGGGCCGTCAGTCAGCGAAGTGCTGCGCTTTGGCGAACAGGTTTTACCGTTGCTTTTTCAACAGGGTTTGCGCAAGGAGCGCCTGCACCATGACTGATGATGTACGCCCACCGATCCAACTGGACTGGTTTTTACCCACCAATGGCGATGGCCGTCACCTCACCAGCAGCGGCTTGCCAAAGGTCGGGTTGTTTCAGCAAGGCGAGCGTGCACCGACGCTGGACTACCTGCGCCAGATTGTGCGCGCCACCGAGCAGGCCGGTTTCGACGGCATCATGGTGCCTACCGCTGCCGGGTTTGAAGACCCTTGGCTGATCACTGCGGTGCTGGCCCAGGAAGTGCGCCGCCTGAAATTCCTCCTGACGCTGCGACCGGGCACCGAGCTGCCAGCCTATACCGCCCACCGCGCGGCGACGTTGCAACTGCTCAGCGAGAACCGCCTGGCGTTGCATGTGGTGACCGGCTCCAGCCGTTTTGAACAGCGTTCCCTCGGGGATTTTCTCGAACACGATGAACGTTACGCACGCACCGCAGAATTTCTGCAGGTGTTCCAGGCCGTGTGGGCAGCCCAACCGCCCGCGCATCAGGGACGTTACTACCGCAGCGGCATTCAAACGCCGATTGCGCCAGGCGCACGAGTACCGCCGATTTACTTTGGCGGCGCTTCCGAAGCGGCTGAGCGTGTCGGTGCGGCCCATGGGCAAACTTATCTGATGTGGTGCGAACCGCCGGTGATGATCGCCGAACGCATCCAACGCATGCGTGACCTGGCTGCCGCCCAAGGCCGTACGCTGCGCTTCGGTCTGCGTCTGCACGTGTTCGCCGCTGTCACTGATGACGCGGCGTGGGCCCACGTGGAACGGCTGCTGGAAGAAATCCCTACGGATACCATTGACCATGCACAACGGCAGATGGCGGCGTATGAGTCGGTGGGGCAAAGCAGGCAGACGCAGTTGATGCAGGGCCGTGGGCGCGGCGCTCGGGAACTTGAGGTGTCAGCCAATCTTTGGGCCGGGGTAGGCTTGGTACGCGGCGGTGCCGGAACAGCGTTGGTCGGCAGTTATGCGCAGGTGGCAGAGCGAATCGAGGAGTACCACCAGTTGGGGGTGGACAGTTTTATTCTGTCGGGTTTTCCCCATTTGGAGGAAGCGATTCACCTGGGCGGGCAGTTGCTGCCTCAGCTGCGCCTTATAGGTAACCCACCCAGCCAGGTCAAACAAGGTTGAACACAGATCAGGGTTTTGCTCGGCCTTTGAGCATGCCGTGATTGACCAGTAAGGTGCGCATGGCGTTGCGGGTAATACCCAGCAGTTGCGCGGTGCGTAACTGGTTGAAACCGCAGTAGGCAAACGCCTCGCGCACCATCAACGCCTCAATATCGTGCAAGAGCGAATCACCTGGAACATCGAACAATCGCAACAACTGTTCGCGAAGCACTTCCTGAGGAAGCTTTTGCACCCCGTTGGAACTTGCGCCTTGCCATGCACTAAGGCCTGCCGAGAATTTCAAGTGCTCGGGGCGGACCGGTCTGTCGCCGGCCACCAGTAAAGCCAAGTGAACAACGTTCTCGAGCTCTCGGATATTCCCCGGCCAGGGATAATCGAGCAGCGCCTGAGTAGCCGACTCCGAAAGCATAGGCTCATTGATTTTAAGGCGGGCGCTGTAGAGTTTCCTGAAGTGTTCCACCAACGGCAGAATGTCCAAGGGACGCGCCCTTAACGGCAGAACTTCCACTTGGGCGACGTTTATTCGATAGAACAGATCGAGCCGAAAATTGCCAGCTTCAATGGCCTGTTCCAAATTGACGTTGGTAGCCGTCACCAATCGGATGTTGATCTTGATCGGTTTGCGCGAGCCGACCCGAACCACTTCCTGTTCCTGTAGGACACGCAGCAATTTAACTTGCAAAGGCAACGGCAAATCGCCGATCTCATCGAGAAACAGCGTCCCCCCATCAGCCTCCTCGAACCAGCCGGCTCGCCGACCGACAGCTCCGGAAAACGAACCGGCCTCGTGGCCAAAAAACTCGCTTTCAGCCAGGGTCTCACTGATCGCACCGCAGTTGACCGCAATAAAAGCGCCAGTGCGGCCACTGCTCGAATGGATGTAGCGCGCCACCAACTCCTTACCGGTGCCCGTCTCTCCATTGATCAACACTGGCGCGTCACTGGGCGCCACCCGCTGCAGATACTCCAGCAACTGCCGAGACCGGGGGTCGGCAAATACCAGCGCTTTCGCTCGGATTGAAAGAGGATCTTTATCGCCCTGAGGCAATGTCAAAATCGGGCTGGGGTGTCCGCGCGGGATGTTCATAGACAATTTCCAATGGCGGCCATGAAGGAATTAACAGCACTTTACTGCTCGCGCCATATAACAAGAAATATTAAAAAAACATGAGGATATAACCTTGCACCATAGCGACTGACGCGTCAGGTACAACCAATCGCCTACTCGTATGAACGATCAAAAACGACCATTGCTTTAGTTGCGGATAGATCAGTTAAATTCTCGCTGACGCTCCCAACTCACCAATCTTTTCCAGTCGCGCCCGGACAATGTTGCGACTGATATTGAGCAGGCGCCCAGTCTGCAATTGGTTGCCATGGCAGTATCGGTAAGCAGCACGAAAGATCGTCTCTTCAATATGCTCGTAAAGGTCGGGAATATTCTGTTCGAATAACGCATTGAGGGCCGTTTCCAAGTCCACGGGACCGCTGAGGGCAGCTGGAGCATGGGTAGCCTCTTCCTGGCGAATACCCGAAGATCGCATGTCCACCAGGTGCAGATCCGGCGGCTGCACCAACTGGTTGCGGCACACCAGCAAGGCGTGGTGAATGGCGTTTTCGAGCTCGCGGATATTGCCCGGCCAGCTATGTTCCAACAGCTTTCGCTCAGCATCGATGCTCAACGTGGCGCGGTTATACCCCAGTCGTTGGCAATGCTCTTCAAGAAAAAATTCCGCCAGGGGCAGGATATCGCCCGGCCGCTCGCGCAGAGGCGGCAGTCGAATGGTGGCGACGTGCAGACGGTAGAACAAGTCTTCGCGGAAGTTACCTGCCACGACGGCATCGGCAAGGTTAACGTTAGTGGCGGCCACCAGCCGCACATTGATCGGGATCGGTGTCCGCGAACCCAGGCGCACCACTTCGCGCTCCTGCAACACGCGCAGCAACTTCACCTGCATATTCAACGGCAGATCGCCGATCTCATCGAGAAACAGCGTGCCGCCGTTGGCGGCTTCAAACCAACCGGCCTTCTGGGTAGTAGCGCCAGTGAAAGCGCCTTTCTCGTGGCCGAACAACTCGCTTTCCACGAGAGTCTCGGCAAACGCGCCGCAGTTCACCGCCACGAAAGGTTCACGTCCGCGACGGCTCAGATGATGGATATGTCGTGCGACCAGTTCCTTGCCGGTCCCGGTCTCGCCAATGATCAAGGTATTGGCTTCGCTGGGCGCCAGGCGCTCAATACGTGCCAGTAATTCCTGGGAGCGCGGGTCCTTGAAGACCAGCACGGTGGCACGCACCGACTTGGTCAATTCGCGAGGATTGGGATGGGTGATCAGCGACATAGTGCGTTCCTGGCAGTAAAAGCGCGTGCTCAATAGTGCATGAAGTTTTCTAGACCATTTAATTATAAATTAATATTTATATATTCCCTGATCGCATATACCAACACCATCACCTACCACTGCTGCTGGAGCAGCAACCGGCCAGCACCCACGTGTTCGTCAACCAGCAGCAGATCAGACAGGCCGTTGCTGCCTCAGGCGCTGAAGCCCATGCAGCACGCGGCCTAGAGCGATTTTTCCGGCAGCTGGCATGCAATCTGCTCTCTCCCTCCCAACACGATCCCCTGTAGGAGCCGGCAAGCCGGCGCCTACAAAGGCTTTTGAATTCAGGTAGGGAGAAACCTCATGAGAAATTTCTGGCACAGAAGCCTCATCGCTCTGTTCGGCCTACTGGCAAGCAGCGCGGCGCTCGCCGAGTCGGCTGCCCCGGCCTCGGTAAAAATCGCTATCGTCGCCTACACCCAAGGTGGCAAGCCAGTGTTTGGGGGGATTGCCGGCCGCGTGATCGACGACGGTTGGCTGGAGGCCCAACTGCGCGAGCGCGGGGTGAAACTCGAATGGATCGCCCTACCCCACGCCGGCGCCGGCCCGCAGATCAACGAAGGGTTCAGCAACAACAGCCTGGACTTCGCCGTACGCGGAGACCTGCCCTCAGTGATCGCCGGTGCCGGCGGTGTGCCGGGCAAGCTGATCGTGCCCGGCGGCAGTGGTAATAACATTTACCTGGTGGTGCCCGAAGGCTCCAGCGCCAAGACCATCGAAGACCTCAAGGGCAAGCGCCTGGCCCTGCACCGTGGCCGGCCTTGGGAGTTCGCATTCAGCAACTTCCTCGCCAGCAAGGGCCTGAAGCTCAATGACTTCAAGATCGCCAACCTCAACCCGCAGGTCGGCGCGGCAGCGGTGTCTGCCGGCAAGGTCGATGCAGCCGTGTTGCTCAGCGAGGCCTATGCCCTGGAAGACAAGGGCGTGGGCAAGATCATCTGGTCGACCAAACAGGGCAACAATGACTGGCGCCTGATCTCCGACCTATGGGGCACCGATTCTTTCGTGCAGCAGCATCCAGACATCACCCAATTGCTGGCGACCGCCTGGGTCAAGGCAGCGTGGTGGATTTCTCAACCGCAAAACCAGGACGCCTATTACCAGCTGTCCTCCCGTGCTGGTACCGCTGAAAGCGTGCTGCGCCGCGACGACCAAAACGACCCAGTGACCTGGAAGGAACGCTGGGCGCCGAAAAGCGATGCGCAACTCAAGGCCCACTATCAGGCCCTCACCGCCTACGCCCTGGCCAACCATCTGATTCGCGACACCTATGACATCGGCCCGTCACTGGCTACCGGCTTTACCAACCAGGCTTTGATCGACCTGAAACTCACTGACTACTGGCCGGCCCTGCGTGGCCAGGTCAGCACCAATCCTTGATAGGGAAATTGATAATGAAACTGCCGCATTCTTTCGCCTTCGGTCTCAGCGTACTGGCCTTGTCCATGAGCGCGTTCGCCGCTGACGTATACGCCCCAAAACCGGACCCACTGCAAGGTGATGGCCGCGTCTCGGCGTTCTACACCTGGGAAAAAGCCATTCCGGCCATTCCGGGCAAGCTGTTGCGCAGCGAACCGCTGGACAAGACCATCAGCCTGGCAAACGCCGCCAGCGCCCAACGCATCCTCTACACCTCCACCGATGGCATCGATAATAAAACCCCAGTCGTGGTTTCCGGCGCGTTATTCCTACCCAAGGGCACACCGCCGGCCGGCGGTTGGCCGGTCGCAAGCTGGGGCCATGGCACAGTCGGCGTCGCAGATGTGTGTGCACCGTCCTGGCAAGGTCGCTCCTACCGCGATGTGGCGTACCTCAACCGCTGGCTGGCAGAAGGGTTTGCGGTGGTCGCCACCGACTACCAAGGGCTCGGCGTACCCGGCGGCCACCCGTTGCTGAACAGCCGCATGGCCGCCTACGGCATCCTCGACGCCGCCAAGGCCGTCGTTGCAGGCGTACCTGGGTTGGCTGACAAGGTATTGATCGTCGGCCAGTCCCAAGGCGGGGCCGGCGCGTTTGCCGCAGCTGCCTATGCCGCCACTTACGCCCCGGACCTTGGCGTCAAGGGCAGCATCGGCACCGGCGTGATCTACACCCTCGACTACGCGAAAAACCCCAGCGAGGAAGTACGCAATAAAGTCGACCCGACCTTGGCCTACGGCTTCTACACCTTGCTCGCCGCCCAGCAATACGACCCGAGCATCAACCCGGCTGACTTCTACACCGACAAGGCGCTGCCGATCTTCGAACAGGCTCGCACTAGCTGTCTGTTCGCTCTAGAAGGCGACGTGGAGGGCCTGGGCCTGAGCATTGCCAACACCAAGAAAGATTACAAAGGCAAACAGCTCGCGCCGTGGCTCGCGCAAGTCGCCTATCCCACCCTGAAAACGTCCAAACCGGTGTTCATCGGAACCGGTGCCGAAGACGTCACCCCAGCCGCCGCGACCCAGGTCAAGCTGATGCAGGACGCCTGCAACGCCGGTTCCGTAGTCGAAGGCCACCTGTACAAAGGCCTGGGCCACAGCGCGACGGTCAATGCCTCGCTCAAGGACTCGATCCCGTTCGCCCACAAAGTCATCAACGACCAGCCGATCACCCCAGTCTGCGCCCCAACCGCGCAGTAAGCAGGAGGCTTGCATGAGCATCGAATTTTTCACTCGCCTGCCGCTGCACGGCGAAACCCAGTTCCTGCCGGGCGACCCACGTAACCGTGGCGACTGGCATCGGGGCGGTCCCGACAGCACCGGGGCGGTGTCCGGGTTCAGCGTGGGCGACCACTTCACTTACATCGACTACCTGGGCCAGATCGCCAAGGCCGCCGAGATCAATAAGTTCGGCGGTGTGTTGATGGTCAACGCGCCCAGCGGCGAAGAACCGTGGACGGTGTGCTCACTGCTGGCCCGCGAGACACGCACCCTGCAATTCGTCACCGCGTTCCAGCCCTACCACTACACCCCATGGGTGGCCGTGCAGCAGGCGGCGACCTACCAACGCGCCACCGGCAATCGCCTGGTATGGAACATCATCAACGGTGGCTCGGACGCGATCCAGCGCCAGGTCGGCGACTACAGCGACCACGATGAACGCTACGAGCGCGCCACCGAATTCATGGACGTGGTCAAGGGCTATTGGCACAACGAGTCGTTTCACTACGATGGCAAGTTCTACAAGGCCGACGGTGGGGGCTTGCGCGCGCCGCTGAAAAAGGCGGAGTTGCCGCTTATCTGCACCGCAGGCTCATCCATCGCTGCACGGGAGTTCGCCGCCAAGCACGCGGATTTCTACTTGATGCGTGCCGAGCACCCGGATGAAATCACCGCTCTGATCGCCGACCTGCGTCAACGCGCGTTGAAATGGGGGCGCACCGATATTCGCTTTGGCCTGTCGATTGACGTGATCACCCGCGAAACCGAAGAACTGGCGCGCACTGAAGCCAAGCGTTTCTTCGACGAAGGCATCGCCCGTGGCGCGGTCAAGGCCGTGGCCGCCCACGCCGGGCTGCGCACCGCGCGCAAACTGAGCTACGAGCACGGCTTTGCCGAGAAAAACGAGGCGCAGAGTTTCGAAGACTTTTTTATCCATCCGAACGTGTGGGCTGGCTTCGGCTATATCGGCATCCCACCGGGCTGCGCGCTGGTAGGCAGTTATGAAAACGTGGTGGCGCGGATTCGCGAATACAACAACCTCGGCATCGACCTGTTCTTCCTCGCCGGCTATCCGCACCTGGAAGAAGCCTACCGACTCGGCGAGCATATCCTGCCGCACTTTCGCAG
Organism: Pseudomonas sp. A39; assembly: GCF_058145955.1. NCBI lineage: Bacteria > Pseudomonadati > Pseudomonadota > Gammaproteobacteria > Pseudomonadales > Pseudomonadaceae > Pseudomonas > Pseudomonas sp. A39. Next base: position 125,551 of record NZ_JBYVMD010000012.1, on the reverse strand, counting down.
CGAACGCTCAGTGTTGAGCCGCCCGCTGGAGCCGGTGCGCGAACTGCACTCGGCCAACGGCGGAGCCTGAAACCATGACCTTACTGCTGAGCCGTCGAGACTTTCTCGGCTACAGCGCGACCGTCGGCGGCGCACTGCTGCTGGCGGGTTGCGGCCCGAATGACGCACCGGCTGCCACCACCGGCAGCGACCAGCCACGCTACGGCGGCCGCCTGCGCCTGGGGATTCTCGACGGCAACCAGAGCGGCAACCTGGACGCGCATAAACCGGTGGGCAGCGGCATCGTTCGCGGCTTTGCGCTGTACAGCAAGTTGTGGGAGTGGGATGAACACATGCAGCCGCGCTTGGCACTGGCCGAGTTTGCCGAGCCCAACGCGGATGCCAGTACCTGGACCCTGCGCTTGCGTCCGGGCCTGGAGTTCCACAACGGTAAGACCATTGACGCCGACGACCTGATGTTCTCGATCCGCCGGCTCACCGATCCGCAACTGGCCTCGCCGTATGCGGCACTGTTGCACTGGGTAGACCGCGACAACCTGGTCAAACTCGACAACCGCACCGTGCGCCTGAACTTTCGCGACGGCCGCAGCTATATGCCGCTGGCCGAAACCTGGGTCAACTTCGGCGGTATCGTGCCGGTGGATTACCACCCGGTCACCAATCCGGTGGGCGCCGGCCCCTACAAACTGAAAAGTTTCACCCCCGGCCAGCGCTCGCTGTTCACGCGTTTCGAGAATTACTATAAGGAGGGTAAGCCGTACGCCGACGAGCTGGAAATCATCGATTTCAAGGATCAGGTCTCACGCCTCGCCGCACTGCGCGCCGGGCAGATCGACATGGCCAACTCGATGCCCACCGAACAGCTGCCGATCCTGGAGAAGGACCCACGGTTGAAGGTCATCAAATCGGTGACCGGCAACTGGCTGTCCTTCGATATGAATCTGGAAAAGCCGCCCTTCAACGACCCGCGGGTGCGCGAGGCGTTTCGCTTGCTGGCCGACCGCGAAGAACTGGTCCGTCGCGCACTGAATGGCCAGGGTCGAGTGGCCAATGATTTGTATGCGCCCAGTGACCCCACCTTCAACCACAGCCTTGGCCCGCGCCCGTATGCCCCTCAGCGCGCAGCGCAACTGCTCAAGGACGCCGGCCAGGAACACCTCGAGGTGGAGCTGATCACCACCCCGGGCCCTGGCTTGAGTTCAGCATTGGTGCTGGCTGAGCAAGCTAAGCGCATCGGCGTCACCCTTAAGGTCAAGCAAGTAGACCTCGCCACTTTCCAGGGCCCGCTGAAAAACGATTGGACCCTGAGCACCGGCGGCAGCATCGGTGCACCGTTCCTCGCCAGTGCAATCCACACCGACGCACCCTTTGCGGTATCCAACAAGACCCACTTCAACGACGCGCAATTCAGCGAACTGTTCCTCGCCGCCATGGCCCAGCCCGACCTGGAAAAACGCAAGGTCCTGGTGCATCAGGTGCAGCAGATCCAGTACGAACGCGGCGGCATGTTGATCTGGGGGTATGCCGACCTTCTGGACAGCGTTTCCACGCGCGTCGGTGGGGCCCAGGCAGAAGAGTCGCTGTTCAGCACCTGGCGCTTCGAGAAGCTCTGGCTCAAAGACACGGCCTGACACCTCATTCCCCGTAGGAGCTCGGTTTGCCGGCGATGAGGCCCCAAGCCTTGCGCGGATCAACCGGACGCCTACGGGGCATCACATTGATAACAATTTTCGACAGGAGTCATTTCTGCCATGCACGCTATCGCCTTGCGTTTACCCCTGCTGCTGGCAGTCACCCTGCCGCTGCAGGCTTTTGCCACCGATACCCAACTGCAAACCGTGACCGTGCAGGCAAGTGCCAGCGAGTCGGATGACGACGCACTGCCCACCCGCCCGCCGACCTCAGTGTACGGTGGCACGGAAACCAAAGTGCTGGACACTCCGCGCTCCGTGGTGCAAATCAACGCCGAGCAATTGGCGAGCGGCGCGATCCATAGCGCCGACGACCTGGTCAAATATGCGCCCGGCATCACTCGGGGCGGCGGGCAAAACGCGGGTATCGCACCGCAGTTTCGTGGCCAGGGTTCGGAGATTTTCCAGGACGGCCAGCGTGGTTACGCCGTGCGCCACCCCGCCAACTTCAACGCCTATGAAGGTGCGGACATCGTTGCCGGCCCGTCCTCGGTGACCTACGGCTCGGTATCCGGCAGCGGCGGCTACGTCAACTACCTGAGCAAGAAACCCGACTTCAACGCGTTCAAGACCAAACTCAGCGGCGAACTGGGTTCGTGGATTCCGGACGGCACCTCACGCAGTTCCAATAAATTCAGCATCGACAACACCGGGCCTCTGAGTGACAACCTGGCCTACCGCGTGAGCATCACCAAGCAGCGCCAGCAGGACTTCTATGACAATGTCGAGAACAATTTTGATGCTTTTTACGGCGCGTTGGCCTGGCGCAACGACAACGTGCGTGTCGACTGGAACGCCAGCTACGACAATTACTACGACTACAACATCACCCACGGCTGGAACCGCGCTACCCAGAACCTGGTAGACAACGGCAAATACTACGCCGGGCGCGCCACGCCGATTATCCAGAACGGCAGTACCCTGTGGTCGCCGGTGCTGGCTTCGGGCGCCGCCGATGCGCCAACACTCGGTTGGGTAAAACGCCAACGCAACGCCCAGGGCCAATACAGTGTGGTCGACGGCAGTTTCCAGACCGCCTCACCGAATACCCAGGCCAACCCCGGCAGCCTGCGTGGCTGGGTGTATGACCCGACGCTGGCGGGCAATGGCGAGCAGTCGCTGTCATCACAGACCGGGCAGCGCAAAGAGGACGAAAGCAGCTCGCGACGCTTTACCACGCAACTGCGTATCGAGGCCGACCTGTCGCCGACTATCACCGTAGCCAACAACACGTTTTATGAACGTTCCAAGGACATCACCGATGCCGTTGGCGCATTCCAGGTGCAATCGAAGGACAACATTTTCGATAACCGCTTCGAGTTCCGCTCGCGCAACGAGACCCAGCTGGGTGGCTGGACCCTGCGCGATGACAGCAACACCGGCCTGATCTACCGCCGCGAATTCAACCAGTCGATTGCTGCGAACAACAGCTTTGGCTCGACCATCAATGCCTATGACCTGACCCAGGACCCTTCCGGCAAAAACCCTGGTGACTTACTCGGCCTCGACGCCAGCAACCCGGCCGGCGGCAACGGCGCTTGGATCGGACAACCCGGCGTGCCGCAATACTCCAACGACTACGGCTGGCTCAACCTGCCGCCCATGTATGCAGCTGGGCACGGCCTGTACGCCGAATCGGTGGCGCCCTACACCGCTGAAAGCACCTGGACCACCAAGACCCTGTTCAGCCAGCACAACCTCAAGTACGGCGAGTATTTCGGCTTGAATATTGGCGCCAGCCGCAGCTGGATCGAGGCCGAGATCGACAACCCGTTCGTACTCGCCGGCGGCAACCGGCGCAAGGACAGCGACAATTACCGGCTGTTTGCTTTCCAGGTCAGCCCGTATATAAAACCGACTGAAAACACCACGCTTTACTACACCTTCGACCGCTCGTTGGCGGTCAACACCGGGTTCTTTTCCAACGGCCTTGGCTGGGGCAGCGGCAGTGGCGCCAACCAGCTCAACCCGCTGGCGTTCCAGAGCTTGAGCGTGCTGCATGAAGTTGGCGTAAAGGTCGAAGCGTTACCCAATCAGCTGTTCATGACGCTGGCGGCGTTCAAGCAAGCCCGTGACCAGGCACCTGACAGCAATAACAACATCGCGCGGCTGATGATCAAGGGTGTGGAAGCCACCGTGCGCTATCAACCGGACGACCACCTTCGCAGCGGTCTGAACCTGTCCAAGCTCAACGCCTATAACGAGTTCACCTCCCAGGCTGGGTTTGCCTCAGCGGGGTTCATTCCCGACAACGGCACAGTGTTCGGCGATAACAATAGCCTCAACCAGCGGCCGTCCGGGCGTTACGACGCGGTGCAGATTCCTGAATACACCGCCAGCGGGTATGTCGACTACCGCTTCGACTCAGGCTTTGGCGCCGAACTTTCAGGCTGGTGGACCAGCAGTTGGTACCTGAACCTCAGCAAGACCGTAAAGATCCCGAACGAATACAACCTCGATCTCGCCGTGTACTACCGCCAACCGCAATGGAGCACCACGTTACGGGTGCTGAACCTGACCAATGAACTGAACTTCGTCAGCGGACTGGCCGGTTCCACCAACACCTTTTTGCAACCCATGCCTGGCCGCACCTTGTTGGCCCAGGTCGACTATCAATTCTGATCCTCATCAGGAGCACTCTATGTCTATTGAGTTTGTCGGCATGATTTTCCCTCGCCAGTGGTCCGAAACCCGTGGCGTTCGCAGCCCGGATTTCGACCTCGACTTTATCCGTCACCATGCCCGCGCCCATGAACATGCGGGCTTCGACCGTGTGCTGATCGCCAGCGGCCCCGGCAGTGCCGACAGCCTGCAAATTGCCGCGTATGCGGCGGCGCACACTGAGCGATTGGGCTTTATGATCGCCCATCGCCCCGGACTCACCGCGCCGACCGTCGCTGCCCGCTCGTTTGCCACGCTGGACCATACCACTGGCGGCGGGCGCATTCGTTTGCACGCGATTACCGGCATCACCGCCGAGCCACAGGAAGGTGACTTCCTGCTGGAGAAGACCCAACGCTACAGACGTACCGATGAATATCTGGAGATTGTGCGACGCACCTGGACGGCCGAAGAGCCGTTCGATTTCGAAGGTGAGTACTTCAACATCAAGGACGCGTTTTCACCGGTCAAACCGTTGCAACAGCCGCATATTCCAATCTCGTTTGGCGGCTCTTCCGACATTGCCTATCAGATCGCGGTGAAGCATGCGGACCTGTATGCGCTGTGGGGCGAGCCGTTAAGCGGCGTGGCTGAGCAAATTGCCAAGCTGAAGGCGGCAGCATTAACAGCGGGTGTTGAAGCGCCACGGGTCAGTTTATCGGTGCGCCTGATTTTGGGGGCGACAGAGGCATTAGCCTGGCAGCGCGCCGAGCAGATCCTGGAGCAGATCAAGGCCAATCCACAGTTTGCCGCAGGCAGTCCGTGGCAGAAGCGGATCAAAGGCACCGGCTCAGAACGTCTGTTAGCAGCTGCTGCGTTGGGCGATCGTCATGATCGCGCGTTGTGGATGCCGACGGCGACTGCGGTGGGCGCTTATGGCGATACTACGGCGCTGGTGGGTACACCGGAAACGGTGGCACAGGCGCTGTTGGATTATGTGGACCTGGGCGTTACCACGTTTTTGAACCGTGGTTATGACCCGCTGTACGACACAGTGGATTATGGGCGGTGGATTATCCCCGCGGTGCGTGAAGAGGCGTTTCGGCGCAAGGCGAAAATTGCTTAACGACGGCGGATGCCATCGCCGGCAAGGCGGCTGCTACAAGGGCTTTGTGTACCTGTAGGGGCCTGCTTGCCGGCGATCACTGTGCAGCGCAGCCATTCACCTCAACGACGGCGAATGCTCCAACAACGTGCACGTATACACCGCCTGCGGATGATCCAATACATCATCAACAGCCCCCTGCTCCACCACCCTTCCGACCTTCAACACCAGCACCCGATCGGCAATTGCCCGCACCACGCCCAGGTCGTGGGTCACGAATAACATCGTCAACCCTTCACGCTGTAGCTGGCGCAGCAGGTCCAGGATCGACGCCTGTACCGATACGTCCAATGCCGAGGTGATTTCATCGCAGATCAGCAACCTGGGCTCGCACAACAGCGCACGGGCGATGGCCACTCGCTGGCGTTCGCCACCTGACAGGCTGTGGGGATAGAGGCCGGCGACTGATCCCGGCAGTGACACACGCTTGAGCACGGCTTCCACTCGCTCCCGTGCTGGCGCCCCTTTCACGCCGAAGAAATGCGCCAGTGGCGCGCTCAGAGTCTGGTACACGGTTTGCCGTGGGTTCAACGCGCGATATGGATTCTGGAAGATGTATTGAATCTGGTGGCGCAGGCCTGCATCGCGCTGGCGGGCGTGCAACGGTAAATGCCGGCCGGCGTAGTCCAGTGCCCCCTCGGCATTCTCCCCAAGGCCAGCAATAGCTCGCGCCAGGCTGGTCTTGCCCGAGCCCGACTCACCCACAATCGCCAGGCATTCACCCGGCTGCACCTGCAACGAGACATCGAACAACACCTGCCGGTCATAGGCGACGTTCAAGCCACTGACCGACAACAGTGGCAGTTCTACCCGCCCCTTCAAGGCAGCAATTGGCGCGAGTGCCTTGACCTGTAACGCCTGATCGTGAGGCGCCAGGCAAGCCACCCCACGACCGGCCGCGTTCACCTGCAATAACGGCTCAGCCACCGCGCACCCAGGCGTAAACCGCTCACAACGCGGCCCGAAACTGCACCCTTGGGGCCGACGCCCCGGCGCCGGTGCATGCCCGGCAATCGCCGTCAATTCGCGCCGTCCCGCCACATCCGGAATCGCCGCCAGCAACCCTCGGGTATAGGGATGGGACGGTCGACTGAACAACTCATCCCGCGTCGCCGTTTCAACGATGCGCCCGGCGTACATCACCATCACCCGGTCCACCAGGTCCTTGATCACCGCCAGGTCGTGGGACACATACACCGCCGCCACGCCCTGGCTTTTGCACAGCCGACGCAGCGTGGCGAGGATATGCGCCTGGGTGCTGACGTCCAGCGCAGTGGTCGGCTCGTCCAGCACGATCAGGCGCGGGCGCAGCACAAAAGCCAGCGCCAGCATCACCCGTTGCTGCTGGCCGCCGGACAGTTGATGGGGAAAGCGCCGTAGAAACCCATGATCGTCCGGCAAGCCGACGTCACGCAGGGTCTCGATGATGCGCTGCTGTTGCGCCTCGCGGTCAAGCCCAGAAGGATGCGCCGCCAGGGTCTCACGCAACAGGTGACCGATGCGCAGTGCCGGATTGAGCGCGGTGGCCGGGTCCTGGGCGACATAACCGATCAGGCTGCCACGGGCACGGCGCAAAGCTTCGCCTTCCAGGCTCAACAATGCCTGGTCACCTACGTGCACCTGCCCGCTGACAATCCGTGCACCGCGCCGGGCATGTGCCAGCAACGCAGTCGCCAAGGTGGTCTTGCCCGAGCCCGACTCACCCACCAAACCGAGAATTTCCCCGGCAGCCAGGCTGAACGAGATGCCCGACACCACATCCACCTGCCCCGGCAATTCCACCCGCAGGTCGCGGACTTGCAACACCCCGGCATCGATTTCGGTCATCGCATTCATGCTTGTCTGTCTCCCAGCCTTGCGCTGCTGCGGCCGATGCCTTCAGCCAAAATATTGGTGCCGTAGGCAAATACACCGATCAGCACCGCCGGCGCCAATACGGCCCAGGGTTGCACCAGCAGGCCGGCCTGGTTTTCATTGATCATCAGCCCCCAGTCAGCGGTGGGTGGCGCCACGCCGTAGCCAAGAAAACTCAGGCCCGACAACATGCCCACGCCCCAGGTCAGCATGTTGCCGAAATGCACCAGCAGCGGCGTGAGGATGTTCGGCAGGATCTCCTTGAACAGAATTCGGCGTCGCGAATAGCCCATCATTTGCGCCGCTTCAACGAACTCCTGACCTGCCACTGCTACCGCACTCGCCCGCGCCAAACGGATAACGCCCGGTATAAAGGCGATGGAGACTGTCAGCACGATCAACCACGGTGCGCGCCCCAACATGGACACAATCAGCAGCACCAGAATCAGGTCGGGGAACGCCAGGGACACATCCGCCGACCAGGTAATGAACTGATCCAGGCGCCGACGCGACAAACCCGCCAGCAACCCCAACGTAGTACCCACCGCCAGTGCAATACTGGCGGCTGCGACCGACATCCACAGCACCGACAAACCACCGCTGAGCAACCGCGACAGCACGTCATGCCCCAGGAAGTCATACCCCAGCCACGCATCACCTGCAGGCGCGCCGTAGACAGGACCGACCATGTCCGTCGACCCGTGAGGTGCCAACCAAGGCCCGAACAGCGCCACGGCCACCACCAGCAGAGTGATCAACGCGCCCTTACGTGTTTGTGGTTCGACCAACCATTGACGGGCACTCATGCGTCACCTCGGGAGCGGCGCCACCACGGGGTTATTCCCCTCCGGTTGCGTTGAATCAGGGTCACCCGCCGTGCGGTGCGCAGCTTGGGTGTAAGCAGCACGGTCAATAGGTCGGCCAGTAGGTTGATCAGCACCACCGCGAGGGTGATCACCAGCACAATCGCCTGGATCATCGGCAGGTCGCGCATCTGGATCGCGGCGTTCAGCGCGGTGCCGATACCGGGATAGCTGAAGATGACTTCCGCCAGCACTGCGCCTCCGATCAACGTACGCAAGGTCAGCGCCACACCCTGGATCGCCGGTACCAGCGCATTGGGCAAAGTGTGGCACCAGACAATCCGCCGCTGCGCAATGCCGCGTAGCCTGGCGGCAATCACGTAATCGGACTCCTGCGCCTCGATCACTGCGGCCCGCACCATGCGCGTGAGGTACGGCAATGCAGTCAGGCTCAAGGCGAATATCGGCAATACCAGGGACTTGAGTTGGCGCAGCAGCGACAGGTCGGGATCCAGGATCGATACCGCGGGTAAGAAATCCATGTGCGGCATGGAAAACAGCAATACCAGGCCAATCGCCAACAGAAACCCCGGCGTGGCTTTCAGAAAGATCAGCAACGACAGGCTCCAGCGATCCAGCCAGCTGTCGCGCCGCAATGCCAGGGCCACGCCAAGGGCCAGTGCGCCAGGCACTACCACGGTAATCACCCCGACCAGCAACGCCAGTGTGTAGCCCAAACGCCCCCACAGGATATGGCTGACCGGCGCGTTGGAGTCCAGGGAAACCCCGAGGTCCCCGCGCAAGACGCTGCCGAGCCAGCGCAGGTATTGCCACAGGATGGGCTGGTCGAGCCCCAACTGGTGTTGCAGGGTGAGGATGCTTTCCAGCGGCGCGTCCGGGCCGAGGATCACCCGCGCGGGGTCGGATGGCAGTGCCTGGGTGGCGATGAATACCACCAGGCTGATCACCCAGGCCGTCAGCAGGCCGTAACCCAGGCGCCCGATAAACCATGATAACCACGCAGGGGTGCGTGGAGGATTAGCAGACGGCTCAAGCATGTTTCAACCACAGTTCGTCAAACCGCCAGGAAGCGAAGGTGGTCTGCTCTGGCGCCAAACCGCCGACCTTGACCGAGGCGGCGTCCAGCACGTCGTTGAAGCCCCAAATCAGCAATCCGCCGCGTTCGTGTTGAATCTGCTGGGCCTCGTGTACCAAACCTTTACGCAGTTCCAGGTCTGGCTGCGCAAGGGCCTTACGGTAGAGGTCATCAAAACGCGGGTCATGGAAGTTGCTGCGGTTGTAGATCGCCAGCGGCGCATCGTTGTGCAATGCCGAAGCCAGGAAACCCCGGGCCGGCGTAGAACCCGGCGACACTTGCCACTGCTCACGCTGCGGGCCGTTGAACACAGCACCATCCACCTGGGTCACGCTTATCTGGACACCGGCCTTTTTCGCTTGCTGGGCAAACACCAGCGCGGCGTTCACACCGGGCCCAGGCGTGGTGGTCAGTTCCACGCGCAAATCCGTGTGCCCGGCCTGACGCAGCAGCGAGCGGGCCTGCTCCAGATCATACGGCCGCTGGGCAATCGCATGGTTATAGGTGGGATCGTGAGGTGAATACAGGTCATTGGCAATGCGACCAAAACCGTTGAGGCCACGGTCCACCAGCTCTTGCCGATCCGCCATCAAGCGAAACGCCTGGCGCACCCGCACATCATCGAAAGGTGGCTTGGCCAGGTTGAGATTGAAACCGGTAAACGAAGTACTTGGCGACACGCACAACGACAAGCGCGAGTCGGCCTTGAGCAACGCACTGTGCTCGGCCTGCACACCGCTGGCCACATCGATCTGCCCGGCGCGCAACGCGGCAACACGGGAGACCTGGTCCTTGAACTCGATGAGTTCCAGCTCATCGGCATAAGGCTGGCCGGGTTTGTAGTAATTCTCAAACCGCGTGTACACCGAGCGCTGGCCGGGTACGAAGCGCTTGAGCTTGTAAGGGCCGGCACCCACCGGATTGGTGATGGGGTCATAGTCGGTGGGGACGATGCCGCCAAAGCTGATCAGGGTTTCATCCAGAGGGAAGAAGCTCTGGCCTTGCTTGAAGCGAATTTCGATGGTGCGCTCATCCAGCTTGCGTAAGGCATTGCGATCAATGGCACCGACCAGGCCGGCAAACGGCGATGCCAGCTTGGGATCGGTAAGGCGCAACAACGAAAACAGCATGTCGTCAGCGCCGATGGTCTTGCCATGGTGAAACTCCAGCCCCGGCTTGATGCGGATGATCCAGGCACTCGCGTCGGCATTCGGTTCGGCGAACTCGGCCAGGGCCAGGCGCGTGCTGACATCGGTGTTCCATTCCCAGAACTTGCTGTACAGCGCCCAGCCACGAATGATCCCGCCGCCCACCGGTTTATGGGCATCCAGGTTGCCGGACTGATCGCCATCGATAATGCCAACGCGCAGGCGCCCACCGCTGACGGGCTTAGCGCTCAGTACGGCGGCCCCCTGAGTCGTCGCGCCGCTGTCGCAGCCGCCCAACAGCAAACCACCGCCGATGGCCAAGCTGTTGCCGAGAAACACCCGGCGAGAAAATCCATCACTCATGGTTCAAGCCTCTTGGCGCTGCGGCGACTGTTGGCTGACACCCAGACGCGGCGCTTCAAAGCCGTGGTCCAGGTCCAGCAGCGGGAACAGCAGGTCGGCCACGCGGTGGGCTTCATCGATCAGCGGGAAGCCAGACAGAATGAACGAGGAAGTGCCCTGGGCTTCGTATTCGCGGATGCGCTCGGCGACCTGTTCCGCGCTGCCCACCAAGTAGGTACCGGCGGCCGGCCCGAGGATATTGAAGCCGAACAGGCTCGGGCCAAGCCATACGTTAGGATAGATCTCCAGCTCACGCGCGGTCGGTAAACGCCCGGCGCGAATGGTCTCGACGTTACGCTGGGTCTGCGGGTCGTCGCTGTGGAAATCTTCCAGGCTCACACCGGCCGGTAACTGGCGCTCGATGGCGTTGCGCGCTGTTTGCAGCGAGGTGCGTTGCAGAAGTCTTTCGGCGTGGGCCCAGGCTTCTTCCTCGGTCTCGCGTACGATGATTTGCAGGCGTGTGCCGAAGGTCAGTTCGCGACCGATCTTCGCCGCTTCTGCGGCGACTTTGCGAAACTTGTCGCCGAGTTTTGGCGGAGTGTTGGCGAAGCTCAGGTACACGTCGAGCAATTGCACCGAATGCTCGACACCGGGCCCTGAGGTTCCGGCGCCCCACAACGGGATGCCCGGCTTCTGGTAAGGCGGATGCCAGCCGCCCAGCGGATGGTTGGCTGCGCCGGGCGAACGCGGTGCGAGCTTGACGTACTCACCGTCATAGCCACGCGTGTCGCCGGCATAGAAACCCTGGAACGCCCGCCAGTATTCCAGGCTGAAGGCGTATCGCTCGTCATGCGGGTAGTGCACCCCAAGTGTCGCCAGGCCTGCGTCATTGCCATTGACCACGTTGAACAGCAGGCGGCCATTGGAGAACTGATCGAAGGTCAGCGCCCACTTGGCCAACACCGCTGGCGATAACTCGCCCGGGTGCTGCGCCACCAGAAAACGCAGGCGCTGGGTGGCGTCGATCAACGACGCGGCCACCGCCAGGCTTTCATTGGGGCTGGAACCGAGCAGCGAACCGTAGTAGCCCAGGCGATCACTGGCCACGGCGAGCTGTTTGAGGTGCTGGAAATCAGTGTTCCAACGGCCTTCCGGCTCCCATGGGTACGGGCCATCGGGTGTGGTCAAGTACCAAAGAATTTTTACAGCCATAAAAAACATCCTTGAAATAGAGAACCCTGTGGGCGCTGGTAAGGCGTTAGCGGCGGTCGATGGCCGGAACCAGGCCCAAGGCCGTGGCGTGTTCGAACAGGCCGCTCATTTTCCATTGCTGGGTCAACACGCCCGGCCCGTAGGCCCGTGAGCCACCGAGCGCATCGGCAAGCAATTGCAGTTGTGCGCCCTCCTCCAGCAACAGGATGAATTCGGCGGTGGCGCGCAGGCCTTGCTTGCCCCACACGGTGGAGCCGCCATTGGCCTCCAGGATCGCCAGGTTGAAGGGGTTCTCGGCGATCTTGTCGAGGATGAAATCCACTTCCTGTTGGCGACGGTCGATATACACCGGCAGTTCACGGGCCAACTGGTAGCGCTGCACCGGCACGTAATGGAATGGCAAGGTGCGGTGGGTCTGGGCCCAGGCGCCCAGGTACGGCGAATGCACGTGGGACACGGTGGTCACATCCGGGTGTTGCTGGAACAGCTTGGTGTAGCGCCCCAGGCCGCCCTTGCCCTTGCCAAACACCACGTTGCCGGCAAAGTCGGTCACCGTGGCTTGCAGCGGCTTGCGGTAGTTCCACGGGCCTGCGTAGTTCACCGATACCAACAGTTCCTGGCCAGGTACGCGCTCGATAAAGCCGACGGTCCCTGCGGCGGTGATGGTGTTTGTTTCACGGAACACGGTGAAGGCTTCTTCGGCTTCCAGCAGGACCTTGTCGATAAAGGTTTGCAGTTCCTGGCTGATCGGTTGTGTGTGGGCAATGGCAGTCATGGGGATTCTCCGGATTCAGGCGCGGCGCTTGGCCAACAGTTCATGGGCAGCTTGCAGGGGGCGCGGGTCGACCCAGTCGGCGATGGCAAAATCGCGCTCCAGGAAGCCGTGCAGGTAGAGGAAATCTTTCTGGATATCGAGGAATTCCAGGCGCTGGGCAGACAGGTCCGGCGCCAGGGTGGTGTGGAAATCACCGCGATAAGCCTCGGCCACACCGGCACTGCCGGCACGAGTTTCTTCTTCTAGAATGGCGTTCAGGCTGTCGCGGTTGTTGGCCGCCCAATCGGCGGCGCTGAGGGTTTGCGCGAGGAAGCGCACCACCAGGTCAAAGTGGTTGTCCAGCAGGCTCTGGTGAACGGTGATCGGACGCGGCGTGCCGTTGTTGATGCGGTAGCGCGGTTCGGCGATCAGGTCCAAGTCGATCCCCACCACCAGCCCCAGGCGGCGTGCGGCGTCGGCCGCCGAAGCGCCCTTGACGTAAACCGCATCCACCTCTCCACGTACCAGGTAGTCCAGGCCGGACCACAAGCGCTGCAAACCTTGCTGCGGGTCAGGCGCTTGTTCCTGGTCCTGCAATGCCACTTCCACCAGTTCCACATCATCAAACCCCAGTCCGGCCAGGCTCAAGGCGCCCTTATAGCCATGCAGGCTCATGGCGCGGGCGATGCTGCCAGGACGGTTTTCACCCCAGGCTGGCAGGGCCAGGCGCTTGCCTTTGAGGTCTGCAGGACGGGTGATGCCGGAGTCCGGGCGGACCAGAATGGTCTGCCATTCCTCGATCCAGGTCAGCCCGATCAAGCGGCTCGGCGCACCCGCGGCACGTGCGGCCAATGCAGGGACGTTGCCGCCTTCGCGGAATAGCCCCGGCAAATCGTGATCATAGTGGTGCCGGCCCAACTGACGCGCCTCCTGCAAGGTGGACACCGGCAGGCCGTCGGGCGCGAACTCCTCGCTCAACCAGCCCAGCTTGTAGGCAATGCCGGACGCAGTCGGCACCGGGCAACGGGTAAACCAGATCTGCTCAAGCTCAGGCGTGGGCAGGACAGCGGAAAGGGTCATGGGCAGCTCCATTAAATTGGGCAAGTCAGTGGAGGGGGTATTGCAGAGGGCGTGCCAATCGCTCAAAGCCCCGGTTTACAAGGACATCGAAACAAACATCCAAACGCGACTGCTGGCCTGCCAACAGCACTGCTGCTCTTCCAGCAGCCGTTTCACGACGCTGCTTCCCCAGCAGCAAACCGGCGCGCCCCCTCCCCCGTACAGCAAGGGTTTGCTCGTTGGCGCAGAACTTGCTCAAGCCCTGCCAACACCAACCTCCCCTTAGGAGCCGGCTTGCCGGCGATGTTCGTCAACGATGACGCACAGCCATAGGGGGAACGGGGCAAACCAAAGGATGAATGAATGACAACGTATGAACAGGCGCCCGCCCGCCACCTGCACAGCGAAGCCGAGGCCATCGACGCCGCCAGAGAAATCGCCGTGGAGATCGCCAGCATTGCCGCCGACACCCAGCAAAATGGCCAACTGCCCTGGCGCCAGGCGCAATTGCTGTCCGAAAGCGGCATCACCGCCATCGGTGTACCTAAGGCCTTCGGCGGCCTGGGCGCATCGGTGCAGACCATCGTCGAAACCGTGCGCATCATCTCGGTGGCCGACGGCGGCGTCGGGCAATTGCTGCAAATCCACAATGTGATGCTGCGCGGGATTTTCAACGGTTACCCGGATGCGGTACGCGATCGGCTGGTCAGCGATGTCCTGGCTGGCAAGCGTTTCGGCAACGCCCTGGCCGAGGTAGGCGGCAAGAACAAGTTCGCCCTCAAGACCCGCGTCGAACGCCGCGAGGACGGCGCCCTGGTACTCAATGGCAGCAAGTTTTACTCCACGGGCTCTTACCTGGCCGAATGGATCTCCCTCACGGCCGCCTCGGATGACGGCGGTGCCGGCGTATTGCTCAACCGCAACACGCCAGGCCTGACCCTGGTGGACGACTGGGACGCCTTCGGCCAGAACAACTCGGTGAGTGGCACGGTGAACTTCGACAATATCGTGCTGGATGAGGATTTTGTTTCACGCCGCAAGGGCCCAATGAAGCGTACGGGGTTGACCTTCCCGCAGATCCTTCACGCGGCCATTGATACCGGTATCGCGGCCGGCGCGTTGTCGGCGGCCGTCGACTACCTCAAGCACAACGCTCGGCCGTGGGTGGAAAGCGGCGTAGACCATGCCAATGAAGAGCCGCACATCATCAAACAGATTGGCGAATACGCCGTGGCCCTGCGTGCCGCTGAATCCCTGCTGCGCGATGCGGCACGGCTATTTGACCGCCATGAGCAAGACCCGGAAAACAAAGAGCTGCAAGACGAGCTGATCCTTTCGGTCGCCACCGCCCGCGCCCATTCGGACAGCGCCTCGCTGAAGATCTCCAGCGATATCTTCTCGCTGCTGGGGGCCAGTTCATCGCTGAGCAAATGGAACCTCGACCGCTTCTGGCGCAATGCCCGGGTGCACACCACCCACGACCCGATCCGCTGGCGCCTGCACCATGTGG
Organism: Pseudomonas sp. A39; assembly: GCF_058145955.1. Lineage (NCBI taxonomy): Bacteria > Pseudomonadati > Pseudomonadota > Gammaproteobacteria > Pseudomonadales > Pseudomonadaceae > Pseudomonas > Pseudomonas sp. A39. The sequence goes on along the minus strand of NZ_JBYVMD010000012.1, from coordinate 110,316 downwards.
GCAACTACTACCTCAATGGCGTGGACCCCGGTGAATACACTGCGATCCTTAACGCCAAGGAAACCCAAGGCGCTACACGCAAGTAAATCACCGTAGGGTTTTGTGTGTGCCCTTATACGCCGTTTATGCCAATGAGCTTTTCATGATCGAACGACACCCTCTTCTACGCAGCCTGGCGATCTATAGGGAAATGCCCTGGCGATTCACCCTGGTGGCGGCGCTGTACGTGGCCATCAACCTGGGCCTGGTCTGGCAGCAATGGCTGATCGGCCATGCAGTCAATGACGTGAGCGCCGGGCGTGCCGTGGTACGCCTCGGCGACGGCAGCCTGGATGCCGGCCTTGGCTGGTACTGGCTGGGCCTGATGCTGGCCGTGGCCCTGGGCCGTGGCGTGCTGCAATACATCGCCAGCGTGTTGTCACTGATGATCAGCCAGGAACTGCTGACGCGCCTGCGCGAACGCATCCTGGCCCAGGTGCAAAGCCTGCACCTGGGCTATCACTGGCAGCACGGCATGGGGGAAATGATCACCCGCACCACCCGTGATGCCGACAAAGTGCGCGACGCGTTGATCACCTTCTGGCGGCAGTTGGTAGAGACACCGCTGGTGGTGCTTGCCACGGTTGGCCTGCTGAGCTGGTACAACCCGCTGCTGGGGCTGGTGCCGCTGTTGCTGACGGTGACCGGCTTGGCGATTTTCGTGCGCCAGACCGAACAGCTGGTGAGCCTGGATCGCGCGGTCGGTAGCGCCTATGACCGGGTTAACCAGGACCTGAGCGAAGGCATTGGCGGCGTACGGGTGATCAAGTCGTTCGCCCTGGAACAGCGGCGTATCCAGGGCTTTGCCGATCAGGTAGCGGTGTTTGCTGCGTTGGCGCGCCAGGCCCTGGCTTATTCCAGCTCACGTATTCCGCTGCCCCAGGCGGTAGTGGCGCTGGGTCACGTGTGGATCCTGGTATACGGCGCGCACCTGGTGGCGACCGGTCAACTGGGAATCGGCGAATTGGTCACTTCGCTGCTGATCGCCACCACCCTGGTATTTCGTATAGAGGGCATCGGCCGGGTAATGCAGACCTTCGCCGATGCCCGCGCCAGTGCGCAACGCATCTGGCAACTGCTGGACGCCCCGGCCGCGATCCGCAGCGGTGCTGCCACCCTACCCGCCAGCCCGCTGGGACTGAAGCTGGAACAGGTCAGCGTGACCGCGCCCGGTGGTGGCCGCGACATTTTGCACGGCTGTTCGCTGACATTGCAGCCGGGTGAAATCGTCGCGCTGGTGGGTGCAACCGGTACCGGTAAGAGCCTGCTCGCCAGCTTATTGCCACGCCTGAGCGATGTGACCGCCGGGCGCCTGTTGCTCGGTTCGGACAACGATGGCTGGCAGGACATCCGTGACCTGCAACTGGGCCCGCTGCGTCAGCGCGTGCATGTGGTACCCCAGGAGAGTTTCCTGTTTGCCGGCAGCCTGGCGGCCAACCTGCGCCTGACCGCGCCTAATGCCACTGACGAAGAACTGCGCGAAGCGTTGCATCAAGCCGCTGCTGAAGATGTCCTGCAGCGCCTGCCCCACGGCCTTGAAACCCCTCTCGGCGATAGGGGCGTGACCTTGTCCGGCGGCCAGCGCCAACGCCTGTGCCTGGCCCGCGCGCTGCTCGGCAAACCCGACATCCTGTGCCTGGACGACGCCACCAGCGCCCTCGACGCCATCAGCGAGCGCCAGGTGCTGCACAACCTGCGACACCTGCGCGGCACCACGGTGCTGGTGATCTCCAGCAAGCTCTCGACCATCCTGCTGGCCGACCGCGTGCTGATACTGGACGACGGTAGGATCACCGCCCAAGGCACCCATGCTGAACTGCAATCAACCAATGCGCACTACCGCGACCTGCTGGGGATAGACCATGGCTAACCCGCTGCCAGGCAAAGCCTTGAGCGATATCGAAATCGAAGAAATGCTGGCGAAAAAGGCCCTCGATCGCGGCATGTTCAAACGCTTGCTGCCGTTGCTGCGACCGATCCGTCGGCAGATTGTGGCTGTCATCGGCATTGAGATCCTACTGGTGTTTACCGTGTTCCTGCGGCCCTGGTTTGTGCGCGAGCTGCTGGACCGAGGGCTGATCCAGCAAGCCGATCACTGGCTGCTGGATGAACGCCTGGTGCTATGGCTGGGCCTGGGCCTGGCGACCAGTTGGCTCGCGCGCTTCCTGCTGGCCGGGGTCTCGCAGTTTGTTGCCGGCGGCGCGGCGATCCGCGTGCTGAATGCCTTGCGCGTGCAGGTGTTTGCCCATGTGCAGAACTTGAGCGTGAGCTACTTCGACCAGACCCGTGCAGGGCGCATCATTTCCAGGGTCGACCGCGATGTCGACGCCCTCGAACCGCTGGTGATCCAGGGGCCGCCGGAGTTGCTGGGCGCCGTGCTGCGCTGCGGCCTGGCCTCGGTAATGCTCTGGCGCATCGACCCACGGTTCTTCCTCAGTCTGGTAGCGACGGTGCCATTGCTGGTGCTCGCGACATGGAGCTTCAAGCGTATTTCCCAGCGCAACTGGGCCAAGGTCGCGGAGAACCGCAGCCGCTTTACTGCGCACTTGGTGGAAAGTGTCAGCGGTGCACGCTTGCTGCAACAGTGCGCCCAGGAGGCGCCGAACCTGCAGCGCTATCGCGTGCTGCTGGATGATTTCAACCATGCGCTGATTCGCGGCAGTTTGCGCTCGTCGTGGTTTGCACCGTTTACCGCACTGCTCAGTTCAGCAGGCATCGCGCTGTTATTGCTGGTGGGTGCGTATGGGTTGGCGGCGGGTGAAGTCAGTGTCGGCCAGGTGGCAGAAAGCCTGTTCTACGTGTTTCTGTTCCTGGGACCATTGCAGGAGCTGTCGGACCTGTTTGAACGCTACGCCACGGGTTCGGCGTCGGCCCAGCGGATCTTCCTGTTGCTTGACACGCGCCCGCAGATCGTCGACAGCGCTACCCCCCGCGCATTGGAGCGCGCTCGTGGAGAAGTGCAGTTTGACCAAGTGGAGTTCGGTTATGGTCAGGCGCCCGTCATCAAAGGCTTGAGCCTGCATATTCCAGCCGGAGAAGTGCTGGCGATCGTCGGCCCGTCCGGCCACGGCAAAAGTACCTTGGTGCAACTGCTGACACGCTTCTACGAAGTCCAAGCCGGCGCAGTGCGACTCGACGGCATCAATGTGCGCGACCTGGCGCAACACACCTTGCGTCGCCATGTGGGCGTGGTGTTGCAGGACAATGTACTGTTCAGCGGGAGCATCCTCGACAACCTGCGCCTGGCCGCGCCCCATGCCGATGATGCAACGCTGGTCGCCGCTGCCCGTGAACTGGGCGCCGATGAAGTGCTGGAACGCCTGCCCCATCAATACCACACTGAAGTAGGGCCGCTGGGGGCACATCTGAGCCATGGCCAGCGGCAACTGGTGTGCCTGGTGCGCGCGTACCTGGCGGACCCGGCGGTGCTGGTACTGGATGAGGCGACGTCGGCGGTCGATATTCATACCGAACGGCGTATCCAACGGGCCTTGCGACGCCTGTGTGAGGGGCGCACGGCAATCATCATCGCCCACCGCCTGGCAACGATTCGGGATGCCGACCGGATTGCCGTCGTACGCCACGGCCAAGTGGTGGAACTGGGGCCACACCAGCAATTGATCGGACAGGCCGGGCCCTATGCAGCGCTGTACCACACCTACCTGCGCAGCGCCCATCAACCTGACGCCATCACCCTGTAGGAGCACCCCTGAAAGCCTATGTTGCGCCTCCAGCATGGGTTGCTGGGAGGCTGCTGCTACAGCAGCAGCCCTCTCCTACTGAAGCGCGGTTGCCCCCGTAGCCATTGGCCGAGGCGCCCATGGCATGCACGTTGCACAGACCTTGCACATCAGGTCTGCGCCCCCTGCACGACTCAAATCAGGAGCACCCATGAGCACTGAATTTTTCTGGCGCCTGCCGTTGGGCACCGACGGTCCGCAACTGACCACCGACCAACACAACCGTGGCAACCCCGACTACCGGCCTGGCAATATCGCCCCGGGGCGATTACCCAACGGCGAGCCGGATGACTTCACCTACATCGACTACATCGCCCAAGTGGCCAAGGCTGCCGAACTAGCAGGTTTTGAAGGTGCCTTGCTGCCCACCGGCCCCGAGCCCTGGATCGCCGCTGCAGCGCTGGCCCGCGAAACCCGGCGCATCAAGTTCCTGATCGCCTTCCAAGCCACCTGGACCCTGCCCGCCTACGCCGCGCAGCAAGCCGCGATCCTGCAGAACCTCAGCCGTGGCCGCCTGGAGTGGAACATCATCACCGGCGGTAACCCCGCGAGCCAGCGCGCCAATGGCGATTTCCTCGAACATGACCTGCGCTACAAGCGCACCGGCGAATTCCTGGACATCATCCAGGGTCTGTGGGAGAACGAAAATTTCTCCTACGACGGTGAGATCTACCAACTGGAAAACGGCGCCCTGCCCACCGGCCTGCGTCATGAGCGCAAGCCAGGGGTGTATTTCTCCGGGTTCTCCGATGCTGCGTTGGGCGTTGCCGCCAAACACGCCGACGTGTACCTGAACTGGGCCGAGCCTATCGACAAGCTCAAGCCGCATATCGAGCGCGTACGCGAGTTGGCCGACAAACAAGGGCGCACGGTACGTTTCGGCCTGCGGGTCGACCTGTTCGCCCGTGAGACCGAAGAGCTGGCCTGGAAAGACCTGCGACGCCAATTCGACAAACTCGAAGGCAAGACCAGTACGGTTGCCAAAGGCTTTACCAGCGGTTCGGATTCAGTCGGCGGCGCACGGCAGGCCGCCTATCACCAGAACGTCGACCGCTTCGACGACCTGATCATCGGCCCCAATCTCTGGGCTGGTTTCGCCAAGGCCAAGCCGGGGCCCACCGTCGGCCTGGTGGGCAGCCACGAAAACATCGCCGAGCGTCTGGTGGAATACCGCGACGCTGGCTTCTCGACCTTTATCCTTGCCGGCAACCCGCACCTTGAGGAAGCCTTGCGCATTGGCCAGGAAGTCTTGCCGCTGGTGCACCAACGCCCGGCGATCCAACCTTTGAAAGCCAGCGCCTGAGCGCTGGGGGAGAACCTCTGATGACACAACCCCTCGACACCCTCTGGTATACCCGTTGTCCTGTGCCAACCGGGCTGGGCATCGCCGTACAAAAGGGCTGGTTGCAAGACACCGTCGGCTCCTTGGGCACCGAGGTGCAGTCCCTGCGCGAATCGAATGACAAGGCCGTGCGCGAGTCGCACTTCGACCACACCTTGCAGAACTCGGTGCGCCATGGCGGCAATATCCCGGCGATCTGGGCCCGCGCCCAAGGCCGCGAAACCCGGGTGATCGGCTTGTCCTGGGCGGATGAAGTGCAACTGATCCTGACCCGCCCGGACAGCGGCATCAAGACCGTCAAGGACCTCAAGGGCCGCACCTTCGGCTTGCCGGACTGGGCCGGCGTTCAAATCGACTTCACCCGCGCCCAGGCCCTGCGCGGCCTGGAAAACGCGCTGTCGCTGGAAGGCTTGAAAGTCGGCGATGTGAAGCTTGTCAACTTCCGCTACGGCGGTACCTTCAGTGACAGCGCCGTGCGCAATGTGGCCGGCACGCCGGTTAACACCCAAGTCAGCGCGCGCAACCTGGAACTGATCGGCCTGCTGCGCGGCGAGGTGGATGCAATTTTCCTCAAGGGCGCCAGCGCCGCCCAGCACGCCCATGATTTCGGCCTGCATATCGTGATCGATACCGGCGCCCACCCCGACCCACTGATCCGCAGCAACAACGGCACCCCACGCACGCTGGCGGTAGACCTGAACCTGCTGGATAACCATTTTGACGTGGCCACTGGCATCCTCGACGCGGTGCTGCGCGCCGAACAGTGGGCCCATACCCACCCGGAAGACACCCGCCGTTACCTGGCGCGGGAAACCAACAGCAGCGAGTATTGGGTGACAGCCGCCTATGGCCAAGACGCACACCTGCGCCTGCGTACCGAACTGGATGAACAGGCGATTGCCGCCCTGCAGGACTTCACCCACTTTTTGCATCGCTGGCGCTTTATTCCACAGCGCTTCGATGTGCGTGAATGGATCGATGCACGGCCGTTGAATACAGTACTCAACGATAACGCCACCCCTGCAGAAGCTGGGTTGCCGGCGATGGCCTCCTAATGATCACTGCGTCATTCACGGACGCCATCGCCGGCAAGCCGGGCTCCTGCAATGTGCGAACATTTCACGAATTTGAACGAAGAATTTTATGAGCAAACCACTCGATACTCTCTGGTATACCCACAGCCCGGTCCCCACCGGGCTTGGCATCGCGGTGCAGTCCGGGCGGCTGGCCGAAGCCTTCCTGCCCTTTGGCACCAATATCCAATCGTTGCGCGAATCCACCGAGCGGGAAGTGCGCGAAGCCCACTATGACCATCACCTGCAGAATTCGGTGCGCCACGGTGGCAATATCCCAGCGATCTGGGCCTACGCCAGTGGCGTCGAAACCCGCGTGCTGGGCTTGTCGTGGAGCGACGAGGTGCAGTTGATCCTGACCACCGCAGAGAGCGGTGTTAAGAACGTACGCGACCTGAAAAACCGCCGTTTCGGTCTGCCGAAGTGGGCCAACGTACAGATCGACTTCACGCGTGCCCAGGCCCTGCGGGGCCTGGAAAACGCGCTCAAGCTCGAAGGCTTGAACGTGTCGGACGTAGAACTGGTGGACTACCCCTATGGCGGGACCTACAGCGATAACCAGACCTCCTATGTGTATGGCCCCGAAATCGGACTGGGGGTCAGCCGCTTCAGCCGGCGCAACAATGAACTGATCGGCCTGCTACGCGGCGATATCGACGCGATCTTTCTCAAGGGCGCCCACGCTGTGCACTTGGCCAATGAGTTCGGTTTGCATGTCGTGGTAGACACCGGCTCGCACCCGGACCCGTTGATCCGCAGCAACAACGGCACGCCGCGCACCCTCACCGTGGATATCAACCTGCTGCAAGAGCATTTCGATGCCAGCGTGAAAATCGTCGATACCGTGCTGCGCACTGAGCAATGGGCCTGGGCCAACCCAGATGAAACCCGGCGCTTTCTCGCCAAAGAACTCAATACCAGCGAATACTGGGTCACGGCCGCCTATGGTGAAGATGCGCACCGTCGACTGCGGACCACGCTGGACTCGCGCTCGATCGATGCGTTGCAGGATTTCACCGACTTCCTGTTCCGCTGGAACTTTATCCCGCGCCGCTTCGATGTACGCGACTGGATCGACTTCAGCGTGCTGGAAAAAGTCATCGGTTCCACTTCACGCGTCGCTGTTTAGTCCGACCCTGCCTGTAGGCGCCCGGCTTGCCGGCGATGGCGCCCGTGAAAACGCCATCGACGGCAAGCCGGGCGCCTACAATTAATGTGTGATCAGTGCCAGCTGTGTTGGCCTGGCAACACTTCCCCTGCTGCTCCAGCAGCACCCTGCGCGCACTTTCTGCTGAATCCTCCGCAGGCCGTTTTCACGCCCCTTGAAAGCGTTATAAAACTCAGCGTTATGTAATTTTTTTATAATTAAAATCAGCAGGTTACGCTCATGTATCGACACTGAAATCCTCTTGGCACGATCTCTGCTGTACCCCCTTCAAGGACACATTTTCCGGGGGAGACTGCAATGCATAAAATCAATCCGATCACCAAGGGCCTTTGGCTCGCTTTGCTCGTCGCCGGCAGCACGCACGCCGCTGAAGACGACGCCAGCAAGACCGAGCCGTCACTCAAGACCGTGACCGTCACCGCGCAACACCGCGAGCAAACCCTGCAAGAGGTTCCGGTGGCGGTATCGGCGGTCCAGGGCACCAGCATCGTCGCCGACGGCGTACGTAACATGGGCGACATCACCACCTTCATTCCCAACGCCTCGGCCAAGAACCCCGACGGCGACGGTCGCCCGCGCTGGTACATCCGCGGGCTGGGCACCGGCGACACCGGTGCGGCCACGGTTTACCCAGTAGGCATTTATGCCGATGACGTGTACCTGAACGCACCGATTGCCGGTGGCGGCCCGCTGTGGGACCTGGAGCGCATCGAGATTCTGCGCGGTCCACAGGGCACGCTCTACGGCAAGAACACCACGGCCGGCGCGGTAAATATCATTTCGAAGAAGCCGACGTTCGACACCGACGGTTTCGGCACCATCGGCTTTGGCAGCAAGAACGAACGCATCCTCAGCGGCGCCCTCGGCGGTACCCTGGTGGATGAGAAACTCGCCGCGCGGATCTCGCTGTACTCCGAAGAGCGCGACGGTTTCCAGAAGAACCTGGTGGACGATCACACCTATGGTGACGTGAACAAAAAGGCCGTGCGCCTGCAGTTCTTCGCCCAGCTCAACGACGAACTGGACGCGCTGTGGAAGATCCACAGCCGCGAGTTCAAGGGCGATGGCGCCAACGGTGCGCTGACCCTGGGCCGCTATTACAACGTGGGCTACCAGCGGCCGGCCGGGCGCGATATCGCGCTCAATGTGAAAGACGATTCCAAGCTCAATCACGACGGTACTTCGCTGACCCTCAACTGGCACCTGGGCGACTACACCCTCACGTCCATCAGCGCCTATGACTATATTCGCGGCCAGTCCAGCAGTGACGGCGACTACACGCCGTACGAGGTTAACGGGACCTCCACCGCAGACAACAAATACGCTCAGTATTCCCAGGAAATCCGCCTGGCCTCGCCCCAGCAGGAAACCCTGCGCTGGCTGGCCGGTGCGCACTATTTCCATGAAGATCTGGATAGCACCGCCGGGCGTTTTATCCAGCCCGGCCCGACCCCCAACGGCACAGGTTCGAACCAGATTGGGGGCGCCACGGACTTTCGTGACCTGAGCTACGACCATAAGACTGACAGCTACGCGCTCTTCGGCAACCTGACCTACGACTTCACCGACAACTTCAGCGTGACCGGTGGCCTGCGCTGGACCCAGGAAAAGAAAGACATCGACCTCAGCCTGACCCAGTTGACCCGCGCCACCGCCAACGGCCCATTTATCCCGCTAGCCGCCGCCGGCAGCAACGGCAATCGCCAGGAGGATAAAACCTGGGAAGCCTGGACCTACGACCTGACCCCGGAATACCGCATCAACGACAACGTGCGCGTGTTTTTCCGCTACGCCCATGGCTTCCGTTCCGGCGGTTTCAACACCGGGTTGTCCACCAGCCTGTCGCAACTGACCACGGTCGACCCGGAACAACTCGACGCCTATGAGTTCGGCGTGAAGTCCGAGTGGTTCAACCATCGCCTCACGGCCAACGCGAATATCTTCTACTACGACTATTCGGATATTCAGGTGAACCTGCTGACGGTCAACAACGGTGTACTGACAACCGCCTTGACCAACGGCGCCAAGGGCAAGGTCAAAGGTGCCGAGTTGGAGCTGGAAGGCCAACCCACCGACTACCTGCACCTGCGTGCAGCGATCTCGTTCCTGGACAGCGAATACACCGATTTCAAGAACACCAACCCCACCACCGGTGCGGTCACCGGCGACTACAGCGGTAACAGCTTCGTGCGCTCGCCGCGCAATGTGGTGTCCTTGGGCGGCGACTACACCATCCCACTGGAAATCGGCGGCAAGCTGGTGGCGGGGGCGGATGTGAGTTTCCGCGACAAGGAATACTTCCTCGCCGACCGCCAAAGCAGCGCCGACAAGGACCTGAGCCAGCCTCACTACACCTTGGCCAACAGTCGCCTGACCTGGTACAGCACCGACGAAAAACTCAGCGTCACCGGCTTCGTCAACAACCTCACCGACCGCCGCTACCAAGTCCATGGCCGGCCGAACGGTGGCTTGGGCCAGTACGTGATCACCTACGGCGACCCTCGTACCGTAGGCCTGAGCGTGACCAGCCGCTTCTAACCCAACCACACCTCCACTCCCTGTAGGAGCCGGCAAGCCCGGCTCCTACATTCTGAAAGGACCTTTTTATGTTCCAACGCACTCCGTTGGCCGGCGCCATTGCGCTGGTCATGGGCAGCCTTGCCGTGCCTGTCTTTGCGGCAGACGATACGCAGCCCACTGCAAAAAACGATCGCCTGGACACCGTAGTGGTACTCGGCACCCGCCGCAGCGACCTGACCGCCCTGCAAAGCGCAGCACCCGTCGATGTACTGTCCGGTGAGCAATTGCAGCAGACCGGCGCCACCGACCTCTCCGGCGCCCTCACCGCCTTGTCGCCGTCTTTCAACTTCCCACAGTCGCCCCAAGGCGCCTTCGGCGGCTCCATCGCCCAGGGCGCTTCGCTGCGTGGCTTGGCGTCGGACCAAGTGCTGGTGCTGGTCAATGGCAAGCGCCGTCACAGCAGCGCGAATATCACCCGTCAGAGCCTGGTGAATGGGCGAGGCGCGGCAGCGGTGGACTTGAGCCTGATTCCCTTGAGTGCGATCCAGCGCGTGGAGATCCTGCGCGACGGCGCCGCGGCCCAATACGGCTCCGACGCCATCGCGGGGGTAATCAACATTGTGCTCAAGGAAAACGACGACGGCGGCAACCTGGGCTACCGCTTTGGCGGCTATGACAAAGGCGATGGCCTGCAGCGTAAGCTCAGCGGCTGGAAGGGTTTCACCCTGCCCAACGACGGCTTCCTGACCTTGAGCTTCGATGCCGGCAGCCAAGACCCGGCCAGCGACACCAACCCCGACAACCGGATCTTTTACCCCGGCGATACCAGCATTAACACGCCCCGCGAGCAGAATAACCGCTACCGCACTTGGCGTTGGGGTGCGGGCAATGTCTCGGACCAGTACAACTTCGTGGCCAACAGTGAGGTCGGCATCGGCGAGAGCCTGACCGCCTACGGCTTCGCCACCTACTCCCACAAGAACACCGACGCCGAAGGTTTCTTCGACCCGCCCACCACCTTGCGTAACAACTACGGCAGTAACGCGTTGGCGCGCTACCCGGACGGCCGCTTGCCGATCACCCGCTACGGCCTGGAGGATTATGCGGTGACCGGCGGGCTGCGTTGGGAGAACGAGCGCCTGGGCAAATTCGACCTGGCGCTCAACCATGGCAACAACACCCTCAAATCCACCGACCGCAATGCGATCAACCCCAGCTATGGCACCAATAGCCCATCGAAGATCTACACCGGAGAGCGCGAAAACGACCAGACCAACCTGACCCTGGACTGGGTGCGCGACTTCCCTACCGACCTGTTGTTCAAGCCGCTGACACTCTCCGCCGGGCTGGCCTGGCGTAAGGAAAACTATCAACTGAGCGCGGGTGAAGCGGCGGGCTGGCAGAACGGCCCGCTGTTCAACACAGCCGACCCGATCACCGGGCGCCGGATTCCCGGTTATTATTCAGGCATCACCCAAGTAGATGCGGCCTCGCTGGATCGAAAGGTACTGGGCGCCTACATTGACGTCGAAGGCCAGGTTACCGAGAAATTCCAGGCCGGCGTGGCGGTGCGTACCGAGCACTATTCGGACTTTGGCGACACCACCAACGGCAAGCTGTCCCTGCGCTACGACTTCACCCCACAGATCGCCGCACGGGCCACTGCGAGCACCGGGTATCGCGCGCCTTCGCTGGTGCAGAGCGGCATGTCCTCGTTCAGTGTGCAGGTGGTAGAGCAACCCCCTGGCAGCGGCAACTTCGTCGAGGTGCAACAACGTACGTTGCGCGCCAACAGCCCGGAAGCCCAGGCGCTTGGCGGCAAGGCGCTCAAGCCAGAGGAGTCGACCAACTATTCCCTGGGCCTGGTCTGGCGCCCACTGGAAAATGCCTCGGTCACGGTGGACGCGTACCGCATCAACATCGATAACCGCATCACCCTTTCCGACCAGTTGCCCGCCAGCGTGGTCACGCCGATCTTTGCCGGTACGCCTTACGCCAATATCCAGAGCGCGGCGTTCTACACCAACGTCGCCGACACCCGCACCGACGGTATCGAGTTGACCGGCAATTACCAGTGGGACCTGCAGCAATGGGGCCGCCTGAACCTGAGCAGCGGCTTTGCCAAGACCGACACCACCATCACTGGCTTGCGCGATGTGGGCAATATCAAGGGTTCGCAGATTGTCGGACGCAACACGCAGGGCCTGATCGAGGAAGGCACGCCGGACACCAAGCTGACCCTGAGCGCCAACTGGCTGTATGAAAACTGGGGCCTGACCGTGGCCCAGCGCCGCTATGGCGAATGGAAAAGCCTCAACGCCACCAATCCCAGCCTCGATCAAACCTACAGCCCTCAATGGGTGACCGATCTCGACCTGTCGTACACCTTCCACAAGGGCGTAAAAGTCTCGGTGGGTGCGATCAATCTGTTCGATACCCACCCTGACAAATCCGATGGTGCGCAGTTGTACGGCGTACCGAAATACTCCATCACCAGCCCGGAAGGCGCACAGGGGGCGTTTTATTACACCAGCGTGAGCTACGACTTCTGAGGCGGCTGCTGAATGGGTGCTGCCACAGCAGCACCCCATCACCAATTGCCCGTTTGCCAGGAGCTGATTTTACGGGCCTCATCGCCGGCAAGCCGGGCTCCTACAGATGGGTTGGGTTGTGGCACATGTTTTGCGATGGACACGTTGTACTTCGCTGAAAAAGACTTGCCATGCGCACCCATCGATTGTTCACCGCTCTCACCTGGCTTATCTCGCCCCTGGTTTTGCTCGCCGTCTGGACGGGGGTGGCCCATCTCGGGATTTTCCCGCGCAACCTGCTAGTACCACCGGCCCAGGTGCTGCACACCTTCGAAGAACTGCTGGCCAGCGGCGAATTGCTCGAACACCTGGGTAATAGCTTGTCGCGGCTCGGTCTGGGCTTTGGCATTGGTTCACTGTGTGGCTTGGCCTTCGGCGTGCTAATGGCCTTGTCCAAGAACGTCGAGGTGTACTGCGGGCCGCTGTTCCACACCCTGCGCCAGATCCCCAGCATCGCCTTGATCCCGATGTTCGTGCTGCTGTTCGGCATTGATGAAACCTTCAAGATCATTATCGTCGCCAAAACCGCGTTCTTCCCGGTGGCACTCGCGGCAGGGGAAGGGGTACGCGGCATTCCGCGCAGTTACTTCGAAGTGGCCAACGTGTACCGCTTGCGCTGGCCGACCTTTGTGCGCCTGGTGGCCCTGCCCGCCGCCGCGCCGCCGATCATCACCGGCTTTCGCATCAGCTTGACCCGTGCATGGGTGGTGCTGGTGGCCACTGAGTTGCTGGCGGCCGACAGTGGGCTGGGGCAGATGATCGAGATGGCCCGGCAGATGCTGCGCATCGATGTGGTGATGGTCGGTGTAGTGGTCACCGGGGTGATTGGGTTTGCCCTCGACTATGCCTTTCGCCGTATCGAACAGCGCCTATTTCGCTGGCAGACACGCTAGGAGCCTCACATGTTGCCCTTACTGAAAAAATCCCGAGGACTGCTGCTGCCACTACTTCTGGTGCTCGCCTGGGAATACGCCTCACGCCAGGACGCTGCCGGGGCCTATGCCTTCGTGCCGTTATCGGCAATCGGCTCGGCGTTGCTGGAAATGCTCAGCAACGGCGAACTGCTGGTCAACCTGCTGGCAAGCCTGGCGCGCACCAGCAGTGGCTTGCTACTGGGCATTGTGTTCGGCGTGATGCTGGGGGTGCTGATGGCGCTGTCCAGCGTAGCCAATCGTTTGATCGGCCCGCTGTTCCACTCGATTCGTCAGGTGCCGATGCTTGGCTGGATCCCGCTGATTGCGATGTGGTTCGGCAACGGCGAGTTCTCCAAAGTGCTGATCGTCACCCTTGCCGCGTTCTACCCGATGGTACTCAACACCTACCAGGGTTTCAGCCATGTGGAGCGCCGTTACCGGGAAGTCGGCCAGGTGCTGGTGCTCACCCCTGTTCAGCAATTCACCCAGGTGCTGCTGCCGGCGGCGTTGCCGAGTATCGTCACCGGCGTGCTGCACGCGCTGGCATTCGCCTGGGTCACCGCGATAGGCAGTGAATTGTTCCTGTCCTCCGGGGCGGGCCTGGGCAATCTGATGATGAATGCAGAGGCCGGCTCGCGCATGGAAGTGATCGTGCTCAGCGTGCTGTGCATCGGCTTGCTCGGCTACCTGATGACCCTGTTATTCACCCTGCTGAGCCGCCACCTGTTGCGCTGGCGCAACCTCCGTTGAAAGGCCCTGATATGAACGCAATCGCTTCTCCACTTTACGTGCAAACCGGTGCGCTGCAGATTCGCGGCCTGAACAAGACATACCTGATCGAGGGCCGTTCACTGCCGGTGTTGCACGACATCCAGCTCGACGTGCGCCCTGGCGAGTTTGTCAGCATTGTCGGCGCCAGCGGCTGCGGAAAATCCACTTTGCTGCGACTGATTGTCGGATTGGAAGCCGAATACGGAGGCGATATTTTGCTGGACGGCAAACGTATCGTCGCCACCAGCCTGGAACGCGGCATCGTGTTCCAGGACCATCGCCTGTTCCCCTGGATGACCGTCAGCCAGAACATCGCCCTGGCCCTGAAAAACCACAAGCTGCCCCAGGCGGAGAAAGACCGTCAGGTAGCTGAACACATCAGGCTGGTGAACCTTGAAGGATTTGAACATGCCTACCCCCATCAGCTCTCAGGCGGTATGGCGCAGCGCGCCGCGATCGCCAGGGCGCTCATCAACAAACCCAAAGTGTTGCTACTGGATGAACCGCTGGGCGCCCTAGATGCCTTGACCCGCGTGCACCTGCAACGCGAGCTGCAACGCATCTGGGTACAGCAGCGTTGCACGGTGATTATGGTCACTCACGATATTGAAGAGGCGTTATACCTGGGAGATCGAGTGATCGTGATGGACGCACATCCGGGCCGAATCAAGCATGAAATCCGGGTAGACCTGCCCCATCCGAGGGACCGGACATCATCAGTGCTACAGGGGTACAAGGAGCAGTTGCTGGAAGAATTGGTAGGGCATTGAACCTGCCGCTCACAGGCTGCACCTTCCGCTCCCTTACGTCTGAGAACATGGGCATAACCTTAGCTGTCGATATTCTTATTCCTCCCGCCCGGCCATGGGTAGATTGGTAGCCACTTACCCCATTGGAGGATGTGGCGCATGGCGGAATCAGTGGTGTGGATTGCCGGGGTCGGCGCGGTTGCCGGGCTGGGTGCAGCCTTGGCGCGGCGTTTTGCCCGCGAGGACTACCGCGTAGCGGTCAGCGGCAGGAGCCTGGACAAGTTGCAGGCGGTGGTGGCGGATATAGAAGCGAACGGCGGCAAAGCCAATGCAATCGTGGCCGACTCGGGCATCGAAGCCGACGTGCTCGCCGCCATCGCCCAGGTCAATGAGCTCGGCACACTCAGGGCGGCGATCTTCAACGTGGGCAATTCGGTGTCCAAGCCGGCGCTTGAGTTGAGCGCCGAGTTGTTCGAGCAAACCTGGCGCGCCTCGACATTGGGGGGCTTTTTATTCGCCCGCGAAGCCACCCGCACCTTGCTTGCCAATGGTGGCGGCAGCCTGTTGTTTACCGGCGCCACCGCGTCATTGCGTGGCAAGCCGCCGTACACCGCGTTTGCGGCAGGCAAGGCCGGGCTTCGCTCGGTAAGCCAGTCGTTTGCGCGGGAATTCGGGCCGAAAAATGTGCATGTCGCCCATGTGGTCATCGACGGTTCCATCGATGGCGAACGCGTGCAAAGCCGCGCACCGGATTACCTGGCCAAGCTGGGTGAAGACGGCGCGTTGAAGCTCGACGATATCGCCGACGCGTATTGGTACCTGCACACCCAACCGCGCAGCGCCTGGACCCAGGAGCTGGACTTGCGGCCCTTCAAGGAACCGTTCTGACCCGGAGGTTTTTATGGGAACCCATCAGACCCAACTCGCCCCCACATCCGTGCTCGGCGTGCTCAATTACCTGCAGGACACCGGCCAGCGCCCGGTGAATTACACCTACCCGCCACCAGACGGCGAGGCCCTGCGCAGCGGCGTGCTGGACCCGACCCAAGTAACCATTCATAACGCCCGGTTGCTCGACGAACCGGCGAATATCAACCGCCAAGGCTTCGAAAAAGTCGATCACACCAGTGCCGTTGCGAACCTGGAGGATGACGACCAAGTGCGCCTGCACTACTACCCGGAAACCGAAGCCTTGCTCAAACAGCAGACCGGCGCGGTGAAGGTGGTGATTTTCGACCATACGATTCGCGTCGATGACCCTGGCCGTGAGGCGCGTGGCCTGCGCGAGCCGGTACGCTACGTGCACAACGACCAGACCGAACGCTCGGCGATTCGCCGTGTGCGCGACCACCTCGACCCGGACGAAGCCGAACAGCGCCTGCTCAAACGCTTTGCGATCATCAATGTGTGGCGCCCCATCGGCGCGACAGTGCTGAGCACGCCCCTTGCCTTGTGCGATGCGCGCAGTATGGCCGATAGCGATTTGTTGCCCAGCGACCTGGTGTATCGCGACAAGGTAGGCGAAACGTTTTCGGTCAAGGCCAACCCGGCCCACCGCTGGTATTACTACCCGCAGTTGCGGCCGGACGAGGCCTTGCTGTTGAAGATCCACGATTCGCGGCGGGATGTGGCGGGGCTGAGTGCACACACCGCGTTTGATGACCCCACCACGCCAAAGGACGCGCCGCCACGGCGCAGCATCGAATTGCGCGCACTGGTGTTCTTCGACACCTAAATCAAGGCTTCACCCAGCAACGGATCGCGGCTAACCTTGGTCACCGGCCAAGCCTGCGATCCGCGCTTGCCGAACAAAATGATTTCGGAAGCCGCTGCCACCATGGATATTTCTTCGACTCCTCCCCCGCCCACCAGCAGTAAGGAAAACGCCGGTGGGCGCGTTCAGGTCATCGACCGTTCGATCGTACTGTTGCGCACCTTGTCGGGCCTCAAGCATGGCGCCAGCGCGCTGGACCTGGCGCGACTGACCGGTATCGACCGCACCACCATCCACCGTTTGCTCAAGACCCTCACCCACTGGAGCCTGATCGAATCCCAGGCCGGCACCTACCGGATCGGGCCGGAGTGCCTGATCTATTCGGCGGCGTACCTGAACCGCCTGAACCTGCGCAAGATCGCCCTGCCCTACGCGATTGAACTGCAACGGGTGATCGGCGAACGCCAGGCGATTGTGTCGTTGTCGGTGCCGGTGGGTGACCAAGTGGTGTTGATTGAGCGGATGTGGACACCGACCACGCCGCTCAACGTGATTGTCGACCTTGCCGACCAATTCCCCATCGACGGCAGCCCCAGCGGGCGGGCGGTACTCGCCACCTACAGCGAGGCGGCCGCGCAGGCAATCCTCGGCGAAGCGCGTTACGCCAAAGCCCTGCCGGCACTGGAGCAGATTCGCAGCCAGCAGGACTTCGCCTTCGGACACGGCGAGTTTAAGCCGGGCCTGTCTTCGGTGGCGTTTCCGATTCGCGTGGAAGCCGGGCAAGCCATTGGTGCGGTGGTGGTCGCCGGCCTGGAAATGGAAGATGAAACCCACCCCGGCTCGTCCCTGGCCAGCCATGTGCGCCGCGCCTGTGAAGGTATCGCGGCGCAGTTGGGCAACCTTTAGGGCTTGAGGCCCAGTGCGGCGAGCAGGCGGTTTTTCTGCACCTTGCCGTAGTGGGAGCGTGGTAGTTCGTCGATGAAGTAGACGCGGCGCGGCACCTTGTAGCGCGACAAGCCGGCGCGGCAGTGGTCCATCAACTGCTGCGCCGACAGGTCTTGGGAACCCTCCAATACCACGGCTGCGCACACTTGCTCGCCCCACTCCAGGTCCTCCAGGCCAAACACGTGGGCGTCCTGCACGCCGGGATGGCTCAGCAGGTTCTGTTCGACTTCACCGGGCTGCACGGACTTGCCACCGCTGCGGATGATGTCCTTGCAACGCCCCAGCACACGCAGCAACCCATCGGCGCCAATGCGCCCGAGGTCACCGCTGCGCAGCCAGCCGTTGTCCAGGGTCTTGGCGCTGAGTGCTTCCAGCTGCCAGTAGCCGCTCATCAATTGCGGGCCGCCGAGCAGGATTTCGCCGACGCCGTTTGCGTCCGGTTGATCGATGCGGACCGCGGCGCTGAACAACGGTCGGCCCACCACGCCTTCGCCACTGTCGCCGGCCGCGCGCACCGCCGCCATTTGCGCGGGCGAGAGGTAGCAACTCCAGGGCGCTTCGGTCATGCCGTAGAGCACGCCGATGCGTTCACTGAACAAACTGCATGAGCCTTCCAGCACTTCGCCGGTCAACGCGGCAGCGCCGACATCGAGGCTCTTGAATACCGGAAGATCGGCCGCTGCAGTGCCGGTTTCGCGCAACAGGCGCAGTAATTGCGTCGGCACCAGGGAACTGAACGCCACCCGGTACTCAGTGAGCTGAGCGATGAAGGCCTTGCCGTCGAAGCGCCCGCCCAACACCACTCGGCCACCGCTGAGCACATGGGCCAGCACCGCCACCGCTGCAATCGGCCATAGCGGGCGGACGTTGAGCAGTACATCGCCGACCACGGCGCCCCGGCCCATGACGATGTTTTGCAACACCGCACACAGGCTGGCATGCCGGTGCATCACGGCCTTGGGCGTGCCGGTGGTGCCTCCGGTGTAGTTGAGCGAGGCCAGCGCCTGGGGTGATTGCGCCGGGCGTGGAAGGATGTCGACGGGCTTGGCGTCGGTCACGGCTTGCAGCGGCAGGCAACGGATGCCCAAGCCTTGCGCCACACCGACGTACTGCTCGGAAAACAGCAGCAAGGCAGCGCCCGCGTCCTGTAGCTGAGCAAGCAATTCGTCAAGCGCCAGGGCCGGGTCCAATGGCACGCGCACACGGCCGCTGGCCATGCAGCCATAGTCGGCCAGCAGGTAGTCGATGCTGGCGTCGGCCAGTAAGGCCACCCGCGCACCGGCCGGGATTTGCAACTGATCCAACACTTGGCCGACACCGCTGAGGGCGCGGTCCAATTCGTCAAACGTGAGGGTGCGAGCACTGGCCGGTTCGTGCAGTGCGATGTGGTCCGGCCATTTAAAGGCCGCCTGGCTGAGCAGCGTACTGATGTCCATGCTTACCACCCGCTCAACACAATGCGCCCATGGACCTGACGCGATTCCAGCAGCGCGTGGGCCTCGGCCACTTGGTGAAACGCCAGCACACGGTCGATCAGCGGCTTGACCTGCCCGCCCTTGATGAGTGCCAACGCCAGGCGTACCTCTTCCAATGTGGCACTGCCCGAGCCCTGCACCCGTAGGCGACGACCAATCAACAGGCCGGGGTTGACCGGCACGCTGGCGGGCGCAACGTTACCCAATACCACCACGCGACCACCGAGGGCCATGCTGCGCAGGGTGTCTTCGAGGGTGCTGCCAAGGTTTTCCATGGCCACGTCCACACCGCGTTTGCCCGTGAGTTTCCACACCTCGGCGCTGTAGCTGCCGGCACTGACGATCACCTCGTCGGCCCCCAGGCGGTGGAGAAAGTCGCGTTTGTCGGCGCTGCCCGTCACAGCGATCACCCGCGCTCCGAAGGCTTTGGCCAATTGAATCTGATGAGCCCCCAGGCCGCCGCTGGCGCCATTGATCAACACACTTTCGCCGGGCTTGAGCGCCGCCTCGCCGTGCAGTGCGCGAACGCTGGTGCCGATGGGACAGGACGCCAACGCGGCCTGGATAAAGTCGAGCCCGTCGGGCAGTTCGATGGCGGAAATTGCCGGCACTCGCAGGTATTCGGCGTAGGCGCCTTCGGTATCCACCGACGGCAGACCAAGGGCGCGGCACAGGTCCTGGCGGCCGCGCAGGCAGTCACGGCACTGGCCACAAAAACGACGTTGATAAACCACGACCCTGGCGCCGACCGCTAGGTGATGCACGCCGGCGCCGACCTCAACCACTTCCCCCGCCACTTCATGGCCCAGCACCACGCCCGTATGAGCCCCCGGCAAGTGCCCGGCACGATGTAGCAGATCGTGGTGGCAAACCCCGGCAGCGGCGACTTTAACCAACACTTCACCCGCGCCAGCCTGTGGGGTCGGCACCTCCTCGACCTGCAATTGCTCCGGCCCGCCGAAGGCTTTTAGAACTATGGCTTTCATTTTATATAACCGTTTTTGACCCGATAAGAATATGTTCATATAACAAACATCTTGTTTGCATTGTGCACATCCTTTAAGTTTTCCTCACTTTGGCGCTGACCTCAAGGGGCAATCGCGTCTTTCTTTCACACCGGATAAAAAGCACCCCATGACAGTCGAGTATCAAAACATTGGCGAAGGAATCCTGGTGGTCACCCTCAACCGCCAGGAGCGCCTCAACGCACTGGACAGCCAGGCCAAGCATGCGCTGGCCGAGGTGTGGCAGCGCGCGAAGCATGACACCGCCGTGCGCGCCATCGTGCTGCGCGGCGCCGGTGAGCGGGCGTTTTGCGCCGGTTCCGACCTCAAGGAGATCGAGGCCACCGGCGAGACCGTCAGCAGCGAAGTCCTGGCCCGTGCCCTGCCCGGTGTCGGCAACGATTTGAGCAAGCCGGTGATTGCCGCGTTGCACGGCCACACTCTGGGCCTGGGCATCAGCCTGGCGATTCATTGCGATTTCCGTATTGCGCGGCACGACACGCGCTTTCACTTCCCCGAAGTGCAGCACGGCATGTTGTCCGGCTTCAGTGCGATCACCCTGCCCAGCCTGATAGGCGAAGCAGCGGCCCTGGACATCATGCTCAGCGCGCGCAAATTCGACGCCCAAGAGGCTCTGGCCATCGGCCTGGTCAACCAGGTGGTGGACGACGCCTACGCCAGCGCGCTGGAACTGGCCGCACGCCTGGCCAGCCATTCCGGCAAGGCGGTGGCGTGGACCAAGACTTTGCTGCTGGCCGAACGCAAGGCTCGTCTCCTGCGGCAGATGGCACTGGTCGACCAGGCCCGCCAGGACGTGATGCTGGGGCGTTGACCTCAACCCATAACTAGAAACAGCCAACACATAAGCCTCCCCAGTACTGTCAGGAACTCCCACCACCAGGAATGGAAAGCGGCACCTAACCATTGGAGCCTCACCATGTCTCGCCCATACACTCGCTTTCGTCCCAGGTTCAGCCTGCTGACCGCCGGCATCCTCGGGCTGTGCGCCCAACCGGCAGCCCAGGCTGAAGAGAATCCGTCACGTCCGTCGGCGGCCAGTGACACCGCCCTGCAAACCGTGGTGGTCACCGGTGCCAGGGACAGCGGTCGCACCGTGGCCAAGAGCCTGGCGCCGATTGATGTGATCAGCGCCGACGACCTCGCCCGTTCAGGCAAACAGAACCTGCGCGATGCGTTGGCCGCCAGCGTGCCGTCCTATACCAATGCCGCAGGGTTTACCGGCGGCACCGGGTTGTCGGTCAAGTCCGCGACCTTGCGAGGCCTGGGTGGCAACCATGTGCTGGTGCTGGTCAACGGCAAGCGCCGCCACAATACGTCGCTGATCTTTGTGCAGACCGCCGCCACCTCAAGCGGCCAGTCGCCCGCCGACCTCGACTTGATCCCCATCGCCGCGGTGGACCACGTGGAAGTGCTGCGCGACGGCGCGGCGGCGCAATACGGTTCGGACGCGATTGCCGGGGTGATCAACATCATCCTCAAGACCAACCGCTCCGGCGGCAGCGGCAGTGCCCTCTATGGGCAGTACGCCAACCGTGTGGGCGGCAAGGGCAATTTCGGTGCGCGGGGCCAGGGCCAGATCAACCAAGGCTTCGAGCTGCCCAATGACGGCTTTTTCAGCCTCAGCGCCGATATCGGCCTCCAGGAAAGCTCCAACGTAGCCGGTGCCGTGCCGGACCGCACCAGCATCTATTTCCGCCAGAACGGCCAGCCCGACCCGCGCGAGACCAGCGAAAGCCGCTACCGCCAGCAACTCGGCCAGCCGCGCTCACAAACCTACAACTTCGGCTACAACGCCGAGTTGCCGCTGAACGAGGACTACACGCTGTACTCGTTCTCCACCCTCAGCCACCGCAACTCCACCAGTTGGGGCACCTACCGCACCGCCAACTCGCCGCAGAACATTGTCTCGGTGTACCCGGACGGTTTCTCGCCGCGTTTCGTGGTGGAAGAAGACGACTTCCAAAGCGTGTTCGGCGTGCGCAACGACGACCTGCTGGGCTGGGCTTGGGACCTGAGCACCAGCTACGGCTACAACAACGCCAACACCCGCAACGAGCGTTCGCTGAACCCGTCCCTGGGACCAAACAGCCCTCAGGATATGGACGGCGGCAACCTGATCGCCAGCCAATGGACCAATAACCTCGACCTGACCCGTTCGTTCGATACCGGGCTGTTTGCCAAGCCGCTGAACGTGTCGACCGGCCTTGAGTTCCGCCGCGATGGGTTCGAGATCCAGGCCGGCGAATACGCCTCCTATGCCGATGGCGGCTACGTGTTCCCCGCCGGCAGCCCACTCGCCGGCCAACGCCCCAACCCCGGCGCGCCTGGGCTGGTGGGTTTCACACCGGCCGACGCGCACAACTACTCACGCACCAACACCGCAGGCTACGTCGACTTCAGCCAAAGCCTGACTGACCAATGGGACGTGAGCCTGGCCGGGCGTTTCGAGCACTACAGTGATTTCGGCGACACCGGCAGTGGCAAGTTCTCCACGCGTTACGCGTTCACCCCGCAATTCGCCGTGCGCGGCACCGTGAGCAACGGCTTCCGCGCGCCGTCCCTGCAACAGCAGTTCTATTCGTCGTCGCTGACCGCCTGGCGCACCAGCCCGCTCACCGGGCAACTGGAGCAGGCCACCACGCGCTACGTCACCGTCAACGACGCCGCCGGCCAGGCCCTGGGCGCCAAGGAGCTCAAGCCTGAACGCTCGATGAACTACAGCCTCGGCTTTGTCGCCACACCGACCGAGAATCTGGACATTACGGTCAACCTGTACCAGATCGACATCAAGGATCGCATCCTGCAGACCAGTAACCTGCAAGGCACGGCGGTCTCCAACGTGCTGGCCGCCCAGGGCCTGAACCCGAACCAGATCGTCTCGTACTTCGGCAACCTGGCCGATACCCGCACCCGTGGCATCGACCTGGTGGCCGACTACCGCTATGACCTGGGCCGCTACGGCAAGACCAAATGGACCTTGCTCAGCAATCAGAGCCTGCAAACCATCGAGAAGATCAAGGAGCCCGCAGCACTGGCCGGCACCGGTGTCAGCGTGATGGGCCGTGACCGCCAGGGCAACCTGACCTCGGCCTACCCGAAAAACACCACGTCGCTGAATGCCGCCTGGCAACTGGGGGATTTCGAGGTGAATCTCAAGGAAACCCGCTATTCCAAGGTCACCGGGCGTAACCAGATTTCGGCCAGTCGCGATGAAAAAATTCGCCCGGCATTCATCACCGACCTGAGCGTGGGTTACTGGTTGAGCGACGCGGTGAAAGTCACCGTCGGCGGCGAGAACATCTTCGACCGGCGCCCGCAGCAGCTGAATGATGAGGCCAAGCGCTTCTACTTCTTCCCCACCGACAACCCCACCTACAGCTGGTACTCGCCCTATGGCCTGGAAGGCGCCTACTACTTCGCTAAAGTCGACGTGAGCTGGTGATGACGAACTTCGAACGCCCGCAGGCGACCTTCGACCAACGCCTGTATCGCAAACTGGCGTGGCGGATCATGCCGTTCCTGTTCCTGTGCTTCGTGCTCAATTGGCTGGACCGGGTCAACATCAGCTTTGCGCATTTGCAGTTCAAGACCGACCTGAACATCAGCGACGCCACGTTCGGCATCATCGTCGGGGTGTTCTCCATCGGTTACCTGCTGTTCGAGATTCCCAGCAACCTGCTGCTGGAAAAGATCGGCGCGAAAAAAACCATGATGCGCATCATGGTGCTATGGGGGCTGGTGACCATCGCCACCGCGTTTGCCCAGACCCCGGCGCAGTTCTATGTGCTGCGGGTGTTGCTGGGCGCCGCCGAAGCCGGATTCTTCCCAGGGGTGATCCTGTACCTCACCTACTGGTTCCCGGCCAGCCACCGCGCGCGCATCACCTCGCGTTTCATCATGGCCATCGCGGTGTGCGGGATCATCGGCGGGCCGCTGTCGACCAGCATCATGGCGCACTTCGCCGGTGTCGGCGGCTTTACCGGCTGGCAATGGCTGTTCGTGATCACCGGCATTCCGCCGGTGCTCGCGGGGTTGTTCGCCTGGTACTGGCTGGACGACAAACCGGCCTCGGCCAAGTGGCTGAGCGACGATGAAAAACACGCCATCGAGCAAGCCCTGGCGCGTGAACGGCTACAGCGCAAACCCGGCGGGCATACGCGCTTCGTCGAGGCATTGAAGGACCGCAAGGTGTGGTTTATCACCCTGGCCTACTGCCTGACCATTATGTGCACCGGCAACGTCACCAATATCTGGGCACCGTCGATCATTCGCGATTCAGGCGTGAGCAACCTTGGGCAACTGGGCTTGCTCTCGGCTTTGCCCTATGTGGTCGGCGTGTGCGTGATGCTGTGGGCGTGCCGCCATTCGGATGTGAATCAGGAGCGGCGCTGGCACTTCGCACTGAGCGGCCTCACGGCGGCGCTGGCAATGCTGGTGCTGCCCAACTTTCTGTTCAGCCCGTACTCGGCAATCGCCGTACTGACCCTGATGACCAGCGGCTACCTGGTGGCCACGGCGATTTTCTGGACCATCCCCACGTACTACCTGTCGGACCACGCCAAGGCCGCAGGCTTAGCGCTGGTCAATTGCTGCGGGCAGATCAGCAGCCTGCTCACGCCCATCATGATCGGTGCGATCAAGACCTCCACCGGCAGCATCAGCCTGGCGCTTTATATCGTGGCGGCGCTGGTGGCCTGCGGCACCTTGACCCTGTTGCTCGGCGTCCCGCGCAGCGCTCTGCGCGACGCTTCCTGACCTCTTTGATGGACCTTTCCATGACCGATTACCTTGCCCTCGCCCACCAACTCGCCGCGCAGATCCAACCCGGCGCCGCCGACCGCGACGCCGGCAGAATCCTGCCTTACGCGCAGCTCGACCTGATCCGCGAATCCGGCCTGGGCGCCGCCCGGGTACCCACTGAGCTGGGCGGCGGCGACGTCAGCCAACTGCAGGTGGCACAGATTTTCATCACCCTGGCCAAGGCCGATCCGAGTGTGGCCCAGGCGTTGTTTCCGCATTTCGCCACGGTCGAGCACCTGCGCCTGATCGCCAACTCCGACCAGCAGCGCGAGTACCTCGGTGCCTTTGCCGAGCGCCAGTTGTCATCTGGCGCGATTGCCGAACGCAGCGGCACCTTTCGCGGTGAAATCCACACGCGCCTGGAGCATCGCGGCGATCAACTGGTGCTCAATGGCAGCAAGTTCTACAGCACCGGTTGCCTGTTTGCCGACCTGCTGAAGATCCAGGCCGTGGACGAGGCCGGCAACGCGGTCTACGTGATGCTGCCCGCCGATACTGCGGGCATTACGCTGCTGGATGACTGGGACGGCATGGGCCAGCGCGTCACCGCCAGCGGCACGACCTTGCTGGAAAATGTGCCGGTGCGCCCGGAGCAGGTGATCCCGCTGGCGCAGTGGTATCAACGCCGCAACTATGTCGGCGCCAGTGCGCAATTGATCCACTGTGCCCTGGATGTCGGCATCGGACTGGCGGCCTTGGATGACGCGGTAGCGTGGGCGCGCACTGGCTCGCGGCCGGTGCGCGAAAGTGGCGTGGACCAGGCGCGCCACGACCCGTACATCCTGCACACCCTCGGCGATCTGGCCGCGCGCATCCATGGCGCCGAAGCGCTGGTGGAGAAAGCCGCCGGGGCGGTCGACCTGGCCGCGCGCACGCAGTTGCAGGGGTTGGCGCAGGGTGAGGAATTGGAAGCTATTTTGGTCAAGTCTTCGATTGCCGTGGCCGAAGCCAAAATCGCCTCAACCCGCGCCGCCCTCTTCGTGTGCGAACGCCTGTATGAAGTCGGCGGCGCCGCCACCACCCAGTCGCGCTACAACTTTGACCGCCACTGGCGCAATGCGCGCACCCACACCACCCATGACGCCCTGGCCTACAAGTACAAGGCGATTGGCGACTATTTGCTGAACGCGAAAGCACCGCCGATTGCGTTTACTTACTGAGCACTGGATATGTTGAAGCTACCGATTTCCCTGCTGCTTCTGTCCGGCTCCGTGTCGGCCGCCGAGCCTTGGGACGACCTGGACGCGCAGATTAGCCAGGCATTACCCGGCGTGATAGAGCTGCGCCACGCGATTCACCAACAACCCGAACTGGGCAATCGCGAGTTCCACACCGCCGAGCGCATCGCCCAACGCCTACGGGAACTGGGGCTGGAGGTGCAGACCGGCATCGCGCATACCGGTGTCATCGGCATTTTGCGTGGCGGCAAACCTGGCCCGGTGGTCGCGATTCGCGCCGAGCTGGACGCGCTGCCGCTCACCGAGGAAACCGGCTTGCCGTTCGCGTCGACAGTGCGCAGCAAGGATGAAGGCGCTGACTTTCGCAGCCGTGGCAAGGACGTCGGGGTGATGCACGCTTGCGGTCACGATGCGCATATGGCGATGGCGCTAGGGGTTGCCGAGGTGTTGGCGGCCCATCGCGAGCAGTTGCCGGGCACCCTCAAGCTGATCTTCCAACCGGCCGAAGAAGGGCCGCCGCTCGGCGAACAAGGCGGCGCGCAATTAATGATCAAGGACGGCGCGCTGCAAAATCCCGCGCCGGCGGTGATCTTCGGCATCCACGTAACTGCGGGTACGGCGGGGACTTTCACGCTCAGCCGGCAACGCACCACGGCGGCAGCCGACACCTTTGTCGCGCGCATCATCGGCCGCCAGACCCATGCGGCCTTCCCGTGGACCGGCATCGACCCTGTGCCCGTCGCCGCCCAGGTGATCCTGGCCTGGCAGACCATTCCCAGTCGCCAATCCAACCTCAGCCTGTTGCCGGCGCCGGTAATTTCCGTGGGCCGTATCGAAGCCGGTGACCGCCACAACATCATCCCCGCCGAAGTGCGCCTGGAAGGTTCGATTCGCACCGTCAGCGATGAACAACGTGAGGACGTGTTGCAGCGCATGACCCGCACCGCCGAGCACATCGCCGAAGCCTCGGGGGCCACCGCCAAGGTGGACTACCTGCCGGGCAATTACCGCGCCGGCTACAACAACACTGCATTGGTTGACCAGTTGATGCCGGTGCTGCAACAGGTGTCGACCACACCGGTGCGGATCGACAATGGCACTTACGGTGCCGATGACTTCGCCGAATACGCCCGCCAGGTTCCAGGGATTTTCATGCGTATGGGCGTGACACCGCCTGCGCTGGAGGGCAAAAACGTATGGCCTACCCATTCGCCGGGCTTCCAGGTGGATGACCCGAGCCTGGCGGTGGGGATCCGGGCGCTGAGTCGGATGACGTTGAGCTACATGATTGACGCTCCTCGGTCCTAGTGAAAAAACGGATCAGCCCCACTTCACAACCACGCGGACCTCTACCGACTCGGCACCTCGCTGCTCAAGCGAGAGCGACAGTAGCGCAGTGACTGTACCGATTTGCACCCTCTGCGACAGGCGCCGACAGGGTATTTATCTTGGTGAGGGCATATCCGCCTCATTGACCTAAGGTGTCGGCGGTGGCAGGCATGCCTATCATTGCAACCATCCAAAAATGGGTCATAAGCATATGAATTTATAATTAGTGGTTCATTCCTAAATTTCTGCTAGTTTAATTAGCGAAAGACGTCATTGTTCCTGCTGGCCAACAGAGCGGGTCATGTTTCACTGGATGAAAGTTGCACGCGGACTTCAAGGGATTAAAGTCTTCTCAGCATTCGCTACATGGCCACTGGGAAATCGCTGTATCTGTTGTAAGTCCATTAACATGGATTGATAAACGGTACCTGACATGACGGCTACGCTGAATTACTCGTTTTCAAAAATTGCGCCTACGGCGCCACAGCCCCTGGATATATTCGAGCTTAAAGAATCTAACGTTCGCTCTTATTGCCGGGACTTCACCGCCACCTTCCATACCGCCGAAGGCTCAACCTTGACCAGTGAGCAAGGCCAGGTATTCATCGATTTTTTCAGTGGTGCAGGAGCCTTGAACTACGGGCATAACAACCCAGTCTTGAAGGCAGCACTGCTCGATTACATCGGTAACAATGGCATCACCCATGGCTTGGATTTCAAGACCACTGCCAAGAAAGCCTTCCTCACAACGTTCGAAGAGCAGATCCTGGCACCGCGTAAACTGCACTACAAAGTGCAGTTTCCCGGCCCCACTGGCACCAACGCGGTGGAGGCCGCCATCAAACTGGCCCGCAAGTACACCGGGCGCCAGAATGTCGTGGCGTTTACAAACGCGTTCCATGGCATGTCCCTGGGCAGCCTCGCCCTGACCAGCAACCCGCGTAAACGCGCAGGGGCCGGCGTCAGTTTGAACAACGTGACGTTCATGCCCTATGACCGGTACTTCGGCGACGGTGTGGACACCTCGTTGTACCTGGCCAACATGCTGCGCAGCGGCAGCGGGGTCGACAAACCGGCGGCTATCGTACTAGAGACGGTGCAGGGCGAAGGCGGCGTGAACAGCGCTTCCGCCGCCTGGGTACGAGCCGTACAAGCCATCGCCCATGAGCATGACGTTCTGCTGATCATTGACGATATCCAGGCCGGCTGTGGTCGCACCGGCGAGTTCTTCAGCTTCGAAGCACTGGGTGTCACCCCGGATATCGTGACCTTATCCAAATCGATCAGCGGTTATGGCTTGCCCATGTCCCTCGTCTTGTTGGCTCCCCATCTGGATGTCTGGGAGCCGGGAGAGCACAACGGCACATTTCGGGGCAACAACCTGGCATTCGTCACGGGCAAGGCGGTGATCGATCACTACTGGAGCAACGCGGGTTTTACCCAGGTGCTCAGGGACAAGGCAGAACAGTTGCATCAGGGGTTGCAGGAGTTATCCCTGGGCTTTGCCGCCAAGGCACCTAACCGTCTCAAAGGGCGGGGGTTCTTCAGGGGCATAGAGTTTGACGACTCGGCCCTAGCGCAAAAAATTGCAGCGCAGGCCTATTCTGGCGGGCTCATCATTGAAACCTCCGGCATCGACAATCAGGTACTCAAGTTCCTCCCGGCGTTAACGATCAAACCCGTGCAGATCACCCAAGGCTTGCACATACTCAAGCAAGCCTTTGCCGAGGTGACCGCGCCATGAGCGATCCGATCATCACCCGGCACGCGTCCCTAGACGACGCTGCGGCCATCGCGACGTTGCTGGACAAATACCGCGAGTTCTATGGCGAAGCACCCGACCTGGCCCGCTCCCTGGCATTTATTCAACAGCGCTTCTTTCTGGGCGAGTCAATAATCATCGTTGCGCAAGTTAACAATGAAGTCATTGGGTTTACGCAACTCTTCCCCAGCTTTTCAAGTGTCACACTGGAGCGTCTGTGGATACTAAATGACTTATATGTCGAAGCCTCCAAACGCAGTACGGGGGTGGGCCTAGCGTTATTGAATGCTGCAAAAGCGTTCGCCCAGACAACCGGGGCCAAACAGTTATTTATTGAAGGCGCGGACGATAACCCTAAGGCACGCAACTTATACACGCGCTTCGGGTTTATCGAAAACACCGCGTACCACTATTACCATCTTCCATTGAAGCCAATCCAGGGATAGGAGCTTTTCCATGTCAGACACTGTTTTCGATATCGTGGGTATTGGTTTCGGCCCCTCAAACCTGGCGCTGGCTATAGGATTGGAAGAGTCAGCTTCTGCGCTGACCTATCGCTTTCTGGACGCCAAGCCAACGCCGGACTGGCAGGATGAAATGCTGCTCAGCGGCTCGGACATCCAGAACAACCCGTTGCGGGACCTGGTCACGCCGCGCAACCCGCGCAGCCGCTATGGCTTCGTCAATTACCTGAAAGAAACTGGCCGCCTGTTCGACTACCTCAACCTACCGCTGACATACCCGCTACGGCGCGAGTATGCGCAATACATCAAATGGGTTGCCGGGCATTTTCTCGGCAGTGTCGAATCCTCGGCGTTCGCCCAACGTGTCGAGCCGTTGCTGTTACAGGGCGAGCATGTATGGAAGGTCACCTATAACAATCAGCGGGTCATTTACGGGCGCAGCCTGGTATTGGGTACCGGGCGCACGGCGAACATCCCGGCGGTTTTCGACGGCCTGTCCGGCCCGCAGGTGTTCCACCTTAATCACTACCTTGAACGCATCAATAGGTTGCCATCGAACGTGCAGCGCATCGGTGTAGTCGGCTCCAGCCAAAGCGCCGTGGAGATTGTGCTCGACCTGACCGCCAGGTTTCCGGACAAGGAAATCTACTCGCTGCACCGCAGCTTCAGTTTCCGACTCAAGGACACCAGCCCGTTCAGCGACAAGGTGTATTTCCCGGAGTTCATCGACTACTACTTCAACCTGCCGCCAGAGGCCAAGGCGCGGGTGGATAAACAATTGCGAGGCACCAACTACAGCTCGGCTGATGAAGATGTGATCAATGCGCTGTACGTGCGCATCCATGAGGAAAAGTTGCAGGGTAAGCAGCGCATCCACATCCTCAACAATATTGCCATCGAGCAGGCGCAGGTTAATGCCTCAGGGCACGTGCAGTTGGCGCTCAAGGAGGTCAATCAACTCACGCACTCGACCCTTGAGCTGGATGCGCTGGTGCTTGCCACCGGGTTCAAGGACATTGCCGCCAAGGAAAATGGCGAGTTGTATCCGCCGTTACTGGCGTCTTATCACCGTCGGTTTCGCGCCGATGCGCACGGCGCGCTCGTGGTGAATCGCGATTACAGCCTGACCTCTTTGGATGATCTGCCCACGGTGTTCCTCAACGGTCTATGCGAAAGCTCCCATGGCCTGGGGGACGCCGGTTCGTTCAGCCTGATTTCGTTGCGGGTGGAGCACATTCTCTCGGCCCTAGAGGCACAGTTGGCGCAGGTCGAGGCTCCGGCGCACGCATTGGCCTGAATCAGCCCCGGTAGCAGCCCCGCGGGCTGCTGCTTCATACAAGGAGGTCACATGTTTACAGCAGCATTGATTTACATACTGGCGGTGATAAGCCCCGGGCCGAATTTCATCATCGTCAGCCGGTTCTCTTCATTAGGGTCGGTCACTACCGGCCTTGGTGCAACCTTGGGGATCTGCACCGTAGGCGTATTCTTCTCGACCATTTCCTTGCTGGGCCTGGCGGCATTGCTGCATCAGTACCCGGCCTTTTCCAAGGTCGCCACCCTGTGTGGTTCAGCGTACCTGCTGTACATCGCCTACAGCATCATCAAAAGCGTGCTGGCAAAAAACACCGGTACTGCCGAAAGCACCACACCTGGCGTCACCAGCTTCGCCAAGGCGTATCGCGTGGGGGTCATCACTAACATCAGCAACATGAAAACCATCGCCTTCATGATCAGCATCTACGCCGGCTTTCTTTCTTCGCCACGTACCGACCTCGAAAAGGTACTGGTGGTGATGTTGTGCTCTACCCTGGAAGTCATCTGGTACTCCCTGGTCTCGCTGCTCTTCGGCCAAGGCCCGATCAAGGCGCTGTTTCTCAAATACACCCGCCAGATCGATGTGGGATTGGCTGTATTTCTGGTGGCGTTCTCCCTCAACAACGCGATTCCCGTGTTGATTGCCAGTCGATGAGGCCGTGTCATGGAATGGAACGATCTGCTCAAGGACGTGAGCGCGCGCTTCAAATACCGCAGTTGGCTGCTGATCGACCTACCCCGCGATCGCTTACCACTGAACTGCCCAATACCGAACTTGTCGAGCAATTGCGAAGCCACCTTGATCCTCGACTGCGGCCTTGAAGATATCTTCCCCATCATCGATGCTTTGGGCCTGGGGGTAAGCTACGCAGCCTCGTTACAAGCGACAAGGCGCCGGATTGAAGCTTTAGTGGCAGCGCCACCGGAGGCGATGGCTTTTCACGATTTCAAATGGGCGTGTTGATACCGGTCCACGAAAAAGCCCCAGGTCAGCGAAAAGCCGGAATCGCCGGTCATTCCGGTAGGACTAAATCCAGCATAGCGGGATGTCGCCAAACAGCTGATTCCCGGGCGGCTGGTCCAAACGCTAAAACGGCCAATTTTCAGGGGTAAAACGTGTACGTAAAACGAGGTTTCCACACCTGCCTAGTTGCTATCAAGGACGAAAGATAAAGCCAGTTCGTTCACCGAGCGTCGTCGGGCAGCGACGGTACTGGCTGCTGGGCAAGCGTATTTAACAGGCATTGAGTAGAGCTTGCTGTTCAGTTTTAAGCGTTCCGTACCAGACTCGTCAAAACAGCCCCAAGCGGTTTGGAGTTGATACAGTTCCCACGTTTAACGCTGAGATGGATCTCATGTATTTATACCTCGTACGGCACGGGGAAACCTGGGCCAATGCCGAACAGCGCTACCTCGGTTCGCTTGATCCAGGGCTGATCGAATTGGGGCGGCAGCAGGCTGAAGCTCTCAGTCGAGATAATGGCGTGTTTCCGAGAACGGGATGTCGGGGTTTTTGAGGGTTTGACTCAAGCTGAGGCAAGAGCGTTGGCTAACTAGGATGAGATCTAATCGAATATGCCTAACACTCTCTCCAATACCGATTTCATGCAGCTTGCTCTTGCCCAAGGGCGTTTAGCCTTACCTGAGTGCCTTCCAAACCCGCCAGTAGGTTGCGTACTGGTACAGGACAACATGGTGATTAGCCAAGGCTATACGCAGGCACCGGGGTTCCATCACGCGGAAGCGATGGCGTTAAGCCGATTAACGAATGAATGCTCCGCAGTGACTGCTTTTGTCACGCTTGAGCCATGCTCCTTTCATGGTCGAACGCCGTCATGTGCTCTGGCACTGATAAACAGCGGAGTCGAGACAGTGTTTGTTGGGTTGCTTGATCCCGATCCGAGAAACTCGGGAGCAGGCATAAGGATGCTGCGCGATGCAGGCATTACAGTCATTGTCGGCTTATTGGCGGAGGAAGCTGCTGAGGACTTAGCTGATTTTTTGGTAAGCAAACCGCTTGGATCGTCGGATCGCAATGATCAGTAAATCGTTGACCCAAGTGCCGATCTAAAATTGACACACTTTACTTCGGCTTCAGCTTCTTGGCGCGCCTGCTTTCGGTGCGCGCAGGGGTTGATGTTTTCGGCCAATAGCTCGCGCGCTTCGTCACGACGCTCACGTGCGTGTTTCAGGCTAACGTCAGGATACGCCCCAAAGGACATGCGTTGCTGGCGCCCTTCCCAATAGTAGCGGAACAGCCACAGCTTACCGCCCGCTTTGGTCACCCAGAGGGATAGACCGTCGAAGTCGCCGAGGGTGTAGTTTTTACCAATAGTTCGAGCATGCCGAACGGTGAATTCTGAGAGAGGCATGGCGAGCTCCTGTTGGAGAGTCAACACCCGATGCTCGTCTGGAGGCCCGAGGGAGCCAGTTACAATACGGACTCGAACGGGCCCGTCTGTTGTACTTAATCCTGTCCTTGTTCGTACCGGATTACCCTGGTTTCCAGTGGTTTTCCGCAGAAACGAAAAAAGACGCCGAAGCGTCTATTTCGTGGACCCCAGCGTCCAGTGGACATCTGTGGATCAAATTTTGGAGCGGGAAACGAGACTCGCATCTGGCGTCCGACCCATTGAAATCTAAAGGGTTTCTTTTCTTGCCGGAGCAGGAAAAGACTCAATTCTGGACTTGTTTTTGGGGTGTATTAAGGGCCAAGAAAATGTGGTCTCGGACTATGCAATTTGATTGGACCCACCGCCAATTGGACGACAAGGAGCCTCACAACACCTGAACACATACTGACTGAGTGAAATCCGTACAGGACCTGCCAAAGAGAGACGATCCGGTCGTGGAGCTGCTGTATACCGTGCTCCTCGGAATTTAACATCCACGGCAACCTGCGTTGACCTTAACTCGCGATCAATAAAGGTGGCCGACTGCATGTACACATTCGTGAGCTTTACCTTTGCAGAACTGCTCGAGAAGGTTTGGGCGCTCAATGATCAGCTTTAAAGCTCATGAAAAATATAGTCGGACGACACTGAATTATCGAGCAGCACCCCAGACTGAGCTAGAGACTCTCGTCGCGCCTGACTGCTCGTCCGGACGCTCCAGGAAACTGCTCTTCCAGGCTCGAGCCCTTCGTCGTTGCGACTTATCGCGTCCATCAACTCATTCCTCTCAGGGAGGTACACAGCAAAGGCATCTTCTTTCCATGCCGCCACTGTCATATTCATGGACTCGCAAATAGACACCTTCGCCCTCGCATCAAGCCTGTCCGCAGTTTTAGACTGTTCAATTTGATCAGCCAAGCCCGTGGCAACTCCAGAGTCAGAAACAATAACATCCCCCGCCTCCAAAGTTTCCGGTAGGCAGACCTTATTTAGCGGGTCCAATACGATAAAAGGTGAGATTTCCATCGGATAAATGCGGCACACCAGAGGTCGCTCATGATAAATACCACACCGTTCCTGATCATCAAGATTTGGGCACTGGTCAAGCGCATTAGCGGCGAAGATTGCGATGATATTGATTTTTACACCACTACTATCCACCCGTGCAGAGCGTCCAATATTGTGGGCGCGCTTTTCAGGTTCTGTTTGCCAATAGGACTTGTCGAACGCCTCAAGAATCACTGCAACGTCGTGACCGCGCTGTAGCCACCGCCTGGACTCTTCCAAGGTCAATGGAATCAATCGCCCTTTGCAACAAACGCCGCAGCCATTGCACGCAAACGTACTGTCGTGTTTTTCATATGACATCCGAGAGGTTTTACTATTTACTACGACTGTCGAACAAGTTCATCCACTCAATGTGATTGCGCAGCCTATAACATGGAGGCAATAACAACGCCTACCGTCATCAGACCTTAAACTTGCCAACGAGTGTTTGGAGATGCACGCCAAGTCGAGCAAGCTCGATACTAGAAGCGGCAGTCTCCTCACTGGCAGCAGCAGTTTGTTCGGAAACCTCTCTCACATTCAACACACTAAGATTGATCTCATCTGCAACAGCGCTTTGCTGTTCCGATGCAGCAGCAATTTGCAAGTTCATGGACTCGACCGTAGCGACCAAACGGGTAATTTTAATGAGTGACGTACCCGTACGACGAGTGAGCTCGACGCTACTGCTGGTGAGCGCGCAACTTTTCTCCAAGGTATCTGCGACTTCCTGCGTTCGTCTATGCAGGCCACCAATCAGAGTCTCGATTTCCTCAGTGGAGGACTGAGTTCGCTGAGCCAAGCTGCGAACTTCATCAGCGACTACAGCGAAACCGCGCCCTGCCTCGCCGGCACGCGCTGCTTCAATGGCAGCGTTCAACGCTAACAGGTTAGTCTGCTGGGCCACTGACTTTATAACGTCCAGTACCGTTCCGATCTTGTCACTTTCTCGCTTAAGCTCAGCCATTGCATTCGTCGAGTGGCCAAATTCCAAGTCTAGATCAGTTATTTTTTCAATCGCCTGAGTGACTACTTTGTCGCTTTCACGAGCTTCATTGCCAGCGCTGAGCGCGGCAGTCGAAGCCTCCTCGGTACTGCGCGCAACTTCCTGCACGGTCGCAACCATCTCGTTCATTGCTTTCACGACCTGGTCAGTTTCAAACTTTTGACTGTTAACGCCAGCGCTGGTCTGCTCAGTGACGGCAGACAATTCTTCAGCCGCGCTAGAAATTTGTATGACACCATCGCGCAAATCACTCATCAGCTCTCGTAGGTTCAAAGTCATTTTTCGCAGACTGATTTGCAACTGTCCTAATTCATCACGTCGAGATATTTTGATGTCGTGACTTAAGTCGCCGTTGGCCACCAGCTCTGCACTCTGAAGTGCCTCTTTTAACGGACCAACGATCAAGTTAGTGATCAGCCATGCTGCTAAAAAACCCAGTACAAGTGCCAACGCCGTCATACCGACAAGCATCTGATTGGCGAAGTTAATTTCCTGATCGCGTTTGCTCGACTGATTTTTCGACAATTGCCCACTGGACTCAAGAATACTTTTTATATCCTCATCCAAGGCTATTTGAGCGCTATTAGAGCTCGCATCATTACGGGCCTCAATGGCGTGCACGAAGTCTTGAAAATGATTTCGATAGTTCTCAACTGAAGTATCCGCAACACTCACCCAGCGCTGATCGACATCGTCGGCAAATATAAATTTTAGTGCGTCTATTTTAAGATTCAAATCATCCATTACTTTAATAACAGCTTCAGCGCGAGCGGAATCTGGGCTGAGTGCGTACCTCAAGCGCGCATTGCGCATATCACGCGCCACTTCATTGAGCACGGAGATGTCAATCAACTTATTACTGCGCGCCGCCAACTTCTCAAACCCACTCCACCCTACGACTGCGGTCAGTACAGTTAGCGTGAGTACCAACAGAAAGCCCAAAGTCAATTTCGAACGGACGCTAATATCAACCAGTACTTGTGCAACCGAATTAATCATCTGCGCGAATCCCTTTTTTAAATACGATTAAAGGATGAGCCAGAACAGCCACTCCAGCCAACATCCATGTCCACTTTAACGGCCACAGCTGCGCCATTTATTATAAATAAATCATTTCACCTTCTACACAACTTATATTGACTTTATCCGTCACGCGATGTTCGGCCCACGTTATCAACGCGTAGCGCGCCCACTCTTTTGCGGTTTTTATGAATTTTTTGATCGTGTCGTACTATTTGATCTACAACACGACGATGATATGCGTGTTGCGATTCACCCATAAGGTGTATTTTTGGATTTCACTCTTCCACAAATGACACTTATCAATCTCTCGCTCGAAGTGTTAATACCTCATCGAGAACAGTCCTTCGGGAATTCTGCCTCTGTCAATCCAGATACATAGGCAACAGTGATAGGGATCATGATGCATTCCTGATAACAAAAAAAAGAAAAAAGATTAGACACGCAGTTCGCGCATCAAATCGCGCTCCAACGCAGCAGAAGCAGCAAGCAACCCACCTACCATTGCACCACTCACCCCGCCCATGGCCACGTCCTGGCCGCTGAACAACAACCCTTTCACCGGACTGTGTGCACGTGTCCACCGCTGAGCGTAACGATCCGGTGTCGGCGTGAACGACATAAAGTCACCATGACTACGCCCCAAGAAGTGGTTGAAGCTGATCGGTGTGGCTAACTCGCTATGAACGACGTGTCCGCGAGCCTTGGGATAAAAGCGATAGACCTGTTCTAGCATTTCCTCGGTCAGGCGAGCCTTTAGTTCCTCATAGGCATCGCCACGACGTTTCCATTGAGTGTCGGTGAAACGTTGCCAGAGGCTCCAATCGGTAAAACTGCAAATATCCATCGTGCAACGATCGGGATAACGCTCGGGCCAGGTCGGGTCTTTGGCGGACGGTTGGGAGATGAAATGCAGCGGCATGGGGCGGAGCTCGGAGTCGGCCAAATAGTGCTGCCAGTCTTCGTGCTGCCGAGCGCTTTGGTGAGTCCAGATATTGGCTGGCCCAACCTCAAGCGACGCATTGCTCGCGTCAAGGCCGAGATTTAGGACAACTGCAGGCAATGACGACTGCGCTGCCTCGGCAGTACGGCGCAATTCAGCCACGCTTTTATTGGTGTCCGGCAGTAGTCGTAGCGTCTGACGGATGCCAATTCCACTGATCACGAGGGGAGCCTCAATTATTTCGCCATCGGCCATCCTGACACCCAACGCACGGCCATTCCTTTCGACAACTTCAGTCACCTCAGCAGCGACCAGCACACGCCCTCCTGCCTCCGTGATGGTTTCAATCATTGCGTCCGCGATCACTTGCGCCCCCCCGATCGGGTAGCTGGCACCGTCCAGGTAATGTCGAATAACGGCGGCATGCGCAGCAAACGAGGCCTCGCTCGGCAAGGCAGCATAGTCACCAAAGTGACCGCACAGCACCGCAATCAGGGTTTCGTTGTCGGTGAGTTCGCGCAGTACATCAAGTGCGGTCCGGGATGCGTATGGCATGAATGTCGGTGCCACCTGATCGAACGCGGCGTCGGCCATTGCAGGTGGCAGTGCGCGCGCCCCCAGAAACACTGCCGCAGGGCGACTGACCTGCTTAACGAGGTCGATGTAGCGGTCAATAGCCAACGCCTCGGCGGGGAAGTACTCCTTCATCCGCGCTTTGAAAGCCTCCCCGCCCGCGTGGTATTCGAAGACCTCGTCACCCACGGCAATCCGGTTATAGATGTCGGGCATTTTTGCCCATTGGATTTTTTCGCGAGTAACCTTGGCAAACAATGAGGTCAGCGTTCCTGGTCGATGGACTTCACCGACATAGTGCAAACCCACATCCCACTCAAACCCGGGGCGCTTGAATACCTGGAGACAGCCGCCTGCGACAGCATGACGCTCCAGCACCAATACGCGCTTGCCGTCCAATGCCAATAGTGCGGCCGACGTCAGGCTGCCCGCTCCAGAGCCAATGACGATGGCGTCGAAACGTTGGTCGAGCGCTCCACTCGCGCGTGCTCGTTTGTAGCTTCTGTCATTATCGTTGATCATCTATCGCCGCTCTTGTTGGTGTTGTTATCGAGAAATGATGGATGCAGAGCACGCTATTCCGATGTGGACGATGCGTCTGTCAAGAACTTGAACTTTGGTGAGGCCCGAACAGATGACTTCCTCCGAGCACTACTTGGGCACCTGGCTCAGCACTGTTTGTGGAGACGCGTGGTTTTCCAGCTGTGATTCAGTTCTGCAGACAGCACTGCTCGCGCAGGCGCGAGCACGGCAGCTTGACTCGGGAGAAGCGTTGTATCGCCAGGGTGATCTGCCGACCCATGCCCTGTTCTGCGTTCTGCGAGGGGCGGTGTCCGTCGAGAATGCAGAGGCCGACGGAGCAGCCTCCTTACTGGTGTATCTCGAGCCCGGACATTGGTTTGGCGATGCCTGTCTGATTGACGGATTGGCACGGCACCACGATGCATTTGCAGATGGCCCTACCACGGTATTGACCCTCGAGCTCCAACCTTTCCTCGACTGGCTCAACGAGCATCCGAAGTACTGGCAGGACATTGCTCGACTGAGCGTCGCCAAACTGCGGGTTA
Organism: Pseudomonas sp. A39; assembly: GCF_058145955.1. Classification (NCBI taxonomy): domain Bacteria; kingdom Pseudomonadati; phylum Pseudomonadota; class Gammaproteobacteria; order Pseudomonadales; family Pseudomonadaceae; genus Pseudomonas; species Pseudomonas sp. A39. The sequence goes on along the minus strand of NZ_JBYVMD010000012.1, from coordinate 71,351 downwards.
CTTATCAGGTCGTTGCCGAACGGGGCTCATTGCATAGGCGCCTGGCACGCCGACTCTGGCTCATGGCCCATGGTTTCGGCTCCCGCCCGCAGTCGCCTTCAATTGATCTAAGCGTCTCGCAAGAGCAGTTGGCCTACATGATGGGCAGCAGCCGGCAAAGCATAAATGCAGCTCTGCATGAGTTGGAGCTTGAGGGCTTTATCGCGCAACGCTACCGAGAGGTCGGCATCATTGATTTACCTGGCCTTTTGCTGCATGCCAATGGCGTAAAGTCTTGACTCGGGAGTGTCCTTCCGGAGCTATCATCGGGACGGCACCTCACCCACGACTGTGGTGCGGAGTATCTCTCCGCGAATGCCATGGTAGTCAGCCATCGGCATGTGTCGGATACTGCGTTTTCGCCTCTTCAAGCTTCAAGCCTTTATTCCCGAGGTGTCCGACGGGCTAACCAACAGGACCTTCTTTGCGGTTTCAGGATGATGGTTCAAACCTATAGCCGACAAAATCGGAAAGCGACGAATCAGAACAGTTTTGCATTGAGAAATGATGATTATAAGTCATCAAAAATGAGTAGCTGAATTTCACAAGTAAATACCAATCCAGCTCATTCTGATTTTACGACAGCGCACAGGTTCACGTGATAGCATTCTCACGTAGCGGACGTTCGATTCGCTGCAATGGCGACAAGGACGTCCGCTCGAGAAACGTGCCGGGTCACGGCGCGGTTACTACTCAAGTTAATCAAGGATCTGATTAATCATGGCCAAACCCTCAACCTTCTCTCCCTGCAAACTGGCCAGCGCTATCGTCGGTTCACTGTTGCTGTCCAGCCTACCCGCACATGCCGCCGACATTTGGCTGGATGCAGCCACGACTGGTTTCGCCACTCTGAACGGTGGTACCAAGGGTGGCTCCAGAGCGGCGGCAAATAACATCTATACGGTAAAAAATGCTGCAGAGTTCAAAGCCGCGCTCAAAGCAAGCGTGGGGAGCAACGGCCGTATCATCAAAATCACCGGGGTCATTGACATCAGCGAAGGCAAGCCTTATGTCAAAACCGATGATATGAAGGTACGAGCCCGACTGGATATTCCAGGCAAGACCACGATTGTCGGTATTGGCAGCAATGCAGAGATCCGTGAAGGGTACCTTTACGCCAAGGAAAACGACGTCATTATCCGTAACCTCACCATCGAAAACCCGTGGGACCCTGAGCCGAAATGGGCGCCTACAGATGGCAAGGCCGGTAACTGGAACTCAGAATACGACAGCCTGACCATCGAAAAAGCCAGCAACGTGTGGATCGACCATGTCACCTTCACCGATGGCCGCCGCACCGATGATCAGAACGGTACCGAAAATGGCCGGCCCAAGCAGCACCACGACGGCGCGCTGGACGTAAAAAAGGAGGCTAACTTCGTCACCATTTCGTATTCGGTATTCAAGTCCCATGAGAAGAACAACCTGATCGGTTCCAGTGACACGGACACCACCGATGACGGCAAGCTCAAGGTGACGATCCACAATACCTTATTCGAGAATATCTCCTCACGCGCCCCGCGCGTGCGCTTCGGCCAGGTGCACCTGTACAACAACTATCATGTGGGTAGCACCAGCGACAAAATCTATCCATATGTATACGCGCATGGTGTTGGCAAGGGCTCGAAAATCTTCTCCGAAAGGAACGCGTTCGAGATCAATGGCATCAGCGGTTGCGAAAAAATCGCCGGGGATTATGAAGGCAGCGTCTATCGCGACCAAGGCTCAATACTCAATGGCAGCGCGCTTACCTGCTCCTGGAGCCCGGATATCGGCTGGACCCCGCCTTACAGCTACACCCCACTGGCAGCAGACAAAGTGCCTGCCGACGTGAAGGCCAAGGCTGGCGCGGGTAAAATCTGAGGGAACGGTTCAAACCAGTAAATTTTAAGCCCTCGGCGACGAGGGCTTTTTTGCGTGTGAAACAGGTGGATGTTTTCTGCGATCACATACCGGGCGTCAGTTTCTATATCAGCCCGAATATCGATGAACGCCCTAACCGAGGGGCGCCTCTGGAGTGGGATGAGCGAGCCGTTGAGCCCACCGCCATTTCTCGCACAGTGGCAACGTTGTCTAAGACCGATTACAAACCGCTTCTAAATAATTCACACCACAAATGGATGAGTTCAACCCAATCAACCCATCTACCGCTTTTATAAGGCAGGATTTACGCTTCTTGGCACCTCCAAACCATGCGAAGAAAATCATGCACAAGTCTGCCTTCAATCCGGAAAACAGCGCTCTTCTTCTGATCGATCATCAGGTCGGCACGATCGGCTTCACCCATTCGCACGACATCAACCTGCTGATATCGAATACCTTGAAGCTCGCGAAGATCGCCGCAGCGATCGACCTGCCGACGGTTCTGACTTCCAGCCAGGAAACAAATTTTCAGGGCCCACTGCTTCAGCAGCTCCAGGACATCCTGCCCGTGCAATATGAAGCACGAATCAAGCGCGGCGGTATCGTCAACGCCATGCATGACGAAAACTTCGCCAGCGCTGTCCGCGCGACGGGGCGTAAGAAGCTGTTCGTGAGTGGCATTGCGACCGAAGTGTGCGTGCTCTACCCGGTACTCCAGCTTCTGGAGGAAGGCTATGAGGTGCAGGTCTCGGCTGACACCTCGGCGTCGCATACATTGTACGGTGACAATATCGCAATACGGCGCATGGAGCAGGCCGGCGCAATCATCACGACGGTCGACCAGATCATCGCGGAACTAGCGATCGATTGGACCAGCCCGACCGGTACTAAATTGATTCACATACTGGATTATTGATACTTGCCGCTGCCGGACCTATCGCCGGATAAGGCGGTGGTATTTCAATAACCGGGACCGGCTCATCCACGGCATGCATCAAAGAGATGAGCGTCGTGATCAGAATACGCGCCGATATCCAGTTCTTAGATAAATTTAAAACTCTCACTCTGGAGTGCATAACATGATAATAACTATCAAGCTGCGCGAGCAAACCAAGATGCCACACGACTCTGCGGACCACATCGTCGATATGTGGGATGTCTATCAAGGGGATATTCTCGTGGGTATTTATCACAAAGAAAGTGACGCTGTGAAATACAAGGAACTCCTCGAGCGCGGTGACCTAGATGAGCTGTTGCCCTCAAAACCATAATTTGCAGAATAAGAGCCTGGCTCAGCGCTAGGCTTTCAATGCTTGACATCATTTGTATCGATCACTATAAAATATGTCGCGTATGCCCCCCCTTTCCAAATATTCATCAGCGCTCTGCTGGTGTCTCCTGGTCCCTAGGGACCCTCTAAAGAATCCATCAGGTGCTGCTCAGGGAGAGTTCTGTCATGCCGCATTCATCCATTACCACCCGCCTGGACAGCGTGATAGAGCATGCACTTGCTCAACATCGTGTGGTGGGAACGGTGGTGCTCGTCAGCCGTGATGGCGAGTTGGTCTATCACCGCGCGGCCGGCCAAGCTGATCGCGAAGCCCGTATTGCGATGCGTGAGGACAGTATTTTTCGGCTTTCGTCCCTTACCAAGCCTCTGGTCTGCGCCGCAGTAATGAGCTTGGTCGAGGCAGGCCGCCTGGCATTGAATGCACCCGTGACGCGTTATCTACCGAACTTTCGACCGCGCTTGGTGGATGGCAGCGAACCCACCATTACCCTGCATCAGTTACTGACGCATACCAGCGGCTTGGGGTACAGATTCGGCTTGCCCGAGGGCAGCGAGTATCATCAACTGAACATTTCCGACGGGCTTGACCAGCCGGGCTTGAAGCTCGATGAAAACCTGGCTCGACTGAATGCGGCGTCGCTGCTGTTCGCTCCCGGCGAACGCTGGAATTATTCGTTGGCGATCGACGTATTGGGTGCTGTGCTCGAAAGGGTCGAAGGCGAATACCTGGGCGATATCCTGCAAAAACGCGTAACGGGCCCTCTGGGTCTGTCCGATACGGGGTTCGGGGTGAAGGATCTGTCCAGGTTGGTGAAGCCCTATGCGGATGGGGTACACGAACCTGTCGAACTGACCGACGCAATGGCGGTACCCCTGAATATTCCAGGCTTTCAAGGTGCTGTGACATTTGCACCCAGCCGGATCCTGGACCCGCACTCCTACCATTCTGGTGGCGCCGGCATGGCAGGTACTGCAGGTGACATGCTGTGCTTTCTGGAAACCCTGCGTACCGGCGGCGCCCCGCTACTTGAACCGGGGACGTTGCGTATGATGATGCAGGACCAGGTCGGGGCGCATACGCAGACCCAAGGGCCTGGCTGGGGCTTCGGCTATGGCTGGGCGGTACTCGCCGATGCCAGCCAGTCAGACTCACCTCAAGGCCAGGGCACGCTGCAATGGGGCGGCGTTTATGGACACTCCTGGTTCCTGGACCCCGCGAACAAATTGAGCGTCGTCGCGCTGACCAATACAGCGTTCGAAGGCATGTCGGGGGCGTTTCCAGTGGCCGTTCGTGATGCCGTGTATGGCCATAGCGCACACTGACCATCTGTAACACTGACTTGGATTCAAAGACAGCCCCTAGTCAGGTGCAAGCACATGCCGGGGGAACGGGCCGGAATCGCACTTACGTACCCAGCGCTTCCAACTCGCTCAGCAACGCAGGTGGGATGATCAACTCGGCCGCGCTCAAGTTCTCGCGCAGGTGTGCCACCGAGGACGTTCCCGGTATCAACAGAATGTTGGGTGAGCGTTGTAGCAGCCATGCCAATGCGACGCACAACGGTGAAGCCCCCATACGTGTCGCAACGCTCGACAGCCCTTGCGATTGCAACGGTGAGAAGCCACCCAGAGGAAAGAAAGGCACATAAGCAATGCCTTGTTGACCCAGCTGCAATCAGCGCTTCGTCTGGTGCAGTCCGGCCGTTATCAGAATGCCAGCGAAGTGATGCAAGAAGGTTTGCGCCTATTGGAACAGCGCATCGCCGAAGACACTGCCAAAATTGAGGCTCTGCGTCAGGCGACCTCAATCGGCATCATGGATCTTGAGCACGGGCGCTTTACTCAGTTGAAGGAAGGGGGTCTGGAGCAACACCTCGAGGACTTGAGCCTGGAGGCAACGATCCCCGCTAGAGAAAAATACTGAGCATGCCGCAGTATCGGATTCCAACGCGGCGCGCGCGCCGACATTGTCGACATACTCAGGCTCTCCCAGACGCAGTTCGGCGATCAAGCACGTCAGCGCTACCAGCGCTCTGATCCTCTCGGCGCTGCAAGCGATTGCCAACACGCCTTATCGCATTGGCAGCTACGACCGCGATGAGCTTGCACCGGGCCTTCGCAGCTATCACCTCATCTATTCACGCCAGCAGTCCAAACAAACCCATGGAGCGGTCAAAAGCCCGTGCCATATCGTGTTCTATCGTGTAGTAAACGACGACGTGATCGAGGTCGTCCGACTCCTTCATGACGCCATGGAAGCGCAACTGCACCTGCCCAACGACTGATCACCGCCGTGGCGGTAAGAATCAAACAAAGACTTTTCTTTGGACGAAAAAAATGGACCTCTTTTCAGAGATCCATTTTTTAATGATTGGAGCGGGAACCGAGACGTGCATCGGCCAACTAACTATTTGATTTTTATGTATTTTATTACGGTGATGTGGAAATACTCGATGGTGTACTTGTTATGTCGGCTTCAAGCGCAAACAGATGAGCACTTAAACCGTACAGCAAGGGTTTCTCTCCTACCTAACCGGGCAATCAGGCTGAATTGGCAGGATCAATCACTGCACAATGTTATTGACATATTGTAATACAATTAACTAAATTCCAACCTGCATTCATTGACTTAGCGCGCGGCGTTTATTTTTGCAGGTGACCTGCCCCTTTCGAACCCTGACTGACTGCTGCCATCGCGATGAGTGCGAAATCATTCACCTTAAAAAAAGAAGAACGTGATGAAAAATGACCGCACTGCAATGAGTAAAAAGGCACTTGGGTTGAGCTTGTGCATGACAGCAGCCTTATGCAGTGGGGGACGGGTTTACGCTCAAACCCCACCCTCTCCACCCGCTCAGCATCGGCTTGCGATGGCGCCGCTGCCAGTCGTTAAAACCTTGCGCGTCTATGTGCTCGATTGTGGGCAGTTGATTTACAACCACCCGGAGTCGTACAACCTGACGCGTGAAGAGGTGGTCGATACCAACATGCCTGTCACCTGCTATCTGGTGATACACCCCAAAGGTGTTTTGTTGTTCGACACTGGACTATCCGACCGCTTGATCGGACGCCCGGTTTATGAAAATGCGATCGATGGCTATGGGCAAATCGTCACCAAAACACTGCTCAGCCAGTTGGCCGACATTGGGGTCGCACCTTCGGACATCAACTACCTCGCGCTTTCACATTCGCATTTCGATCACGTGGGTAACATCAGCGAATTTCCGAGCGCAACGTGGCTTACCTCCAAAGCAGAGCAGGACTTCATGTTCACTGCACAGGCCACCCCTGAAAACGCAGCGTCTTTTACCTCACTTAAACACAACCCACAGCAGTTGTTTAAGGGCGACCACGATGTCTTCGGCGATGGTTCAGTCATTTTGAAACAAACCCCGGGCCATACCCCCGGCCACCAATCGCTGTACGTGAAGCTCAAGCAATACGGCGGAGTCTTGATCTCCGGCGACCTTTATCACTACCCCGAAGAACGTACGAAGAACCGCATGCCTGATAAGGAAAAGCATGCCGGCACGCCTGAATCGCGACAGGCCATGGAAGATTTTCTCAAGCAGACCCACTCGCAATTGTGGATCGGTCACAGCACTGAGTTCGTGCGTAACGCGCTGAAATCGCCTGCTTGGTACGACTAAGCAATCGCGCCACACAGCGAGGGCCACTGCGGGTATTGGCCCTCGTCCTACGCGCTCGTCAGGTACGAAAACGCCGGACCAGGCTGTCCAGCTCCGCGGACAATCCAGCCAAGCCTGATGAGTTCAATCGCGCCGATTCAGCCAACTCTGCGACACGTTGCGCATCGCCATGGATCTGACTGATATGCAGATTGATGCCTTCGGCGACTTGATGCTGCTCCTCAGCTGCCGTGGCGATTTGAGTGTTCATGTCTCGAATCACATCTACAGAATCGCGAATCAGGCCGAAGCTGGTACGCGCCACGCCGATTCGGCTAACCGACTGTTGCGAGACATCCAGACTGGCACGCATTTGGTCCGTGACAAGGCCCGTACGCTTGGCCAAGGTGCCCAGCAGGCCGTCGATCTCGGCGGTGGAGTCGGCCGTGCGTTTGGCCAGCGCCCGGACCTCATCGGCGACCACGGCAAACCCGCGGCCCTGCTCGCCAGCACGTGCAGCCTCAATGGCGGCGTTCAGTGCCAGCAGGTTGGTTTGCTCGGCGATTGAGCGAATGGTGCCGAGGATCGACTGGATATCGTTGCTGTCACGTTCCAGTTGTTGCATTGACTCGGCGGACTTCTCGATTTCATGACTCAGTTGGTCAACGCTGCTGACCGCCGAATCAATCTGCTGCTGACCCTCGCGTGCTTTTGTCCAGCCGCTGTCGGCTGACTCGGCGGCCTGACTGCAGGCACGCGCAATCTCGTTGGCGGTGGCCACCATTTCATGGAAGGCGGTGGAAACCATATCCACGGCCTCTCGCTGGCGCCCTGCAACCTCAGCCATGTCGCTGGATACCTGCGTGGCAGCGTTGGATGTGGTCAGAATGTTATGTGCAGCCTGGCCGATGCTGCTGATCATGCTGCGGATCGCCGCCAGGAATTGGTTGAACCAGTTGGCCAACTGCGCCGTTTCATCTTTGCCGCGCACGTGAAGGCTTTGCGTCAGATCGCCGTCGCCTTCGGCGATGCCTTGCAAGCCGCTGGCGACGCTGCGGATCGGTCTTACGATCAAGCCAGCGAAGCTCGCGCCCACCAGGGCAAATACCAGCGCCAGCACGCCCGCAATGATCGCAATCACCCACGCCAAGTGGGTCGCAGAGCTCATCACCTCCTGCTGTTTGATCAGGCCCACAAAGCTCCAACCCAATTGGCTGGAGGGCCAGACGTTGGCCATATAACGTTCACCGTTGAGCTCAACTTCAAACGCGCTTTTCCGGGCGTTGGCCAACTGTTCATAGCCGCCGCCGATCGCTGTAAGCGTCTTGAAGTTATGCGCAGGTTGCTTAGGGTCAACCAACACCTTGCCGTCGCGCTCGACCAGCATCAGGTAACCACTCTCGCCGAGTTTGATGTGTTTGATGATTTCGGTGAGTTGCTGCAACGACACATCGATACTGATCACGCCGCTGTTGCTACCCAGTTGGGTATCGATGCTGCGCACAACGCTGACATACACCGCATCTTTAGGCGCGTAGTAGTAAGCATCGGTACGCAGGGTCTTGCCTGGACTGCTCAACGCAGACTTATACCAAGGCCGCTCGCGGGGGTCGTAATTGGCCCGGTTCGGGTTGTCGGGCCAGGACACAAAACCGCCGGTGCTGTTACCGAAAATGATGTTGGAATACGCCGAATGGCTATTGGCCAAGTGCGCATAAAAATCAAAGATCTGCTTATCCAGCACGCCTTGCGCAATGCTGGGAGCGTTGGCGCCACTGTAGTTTTTCAGGCTGCCGTCAGCGTTGCGCAATAACGGCTGAGAGGCGAGGTAGTCGACGTTCTGGCGAATACTTTCGAAGTACAACTGCATCGCCGTTTCAACCTGGCGTATTTCCCGATTACTGCCCTCGATAAAATCATCGCGGGCGGCGTTGCGCAAATCCATGACCACCAGTGTCGCAATCAGGCAGACAGGCAAGCAGGCGATCACAACAAACGCCCAGGTCAACTTCTGTTTGACGTTCATCTGCACTCCAGAATGTTATCGAGTCATTTTTATAAGAGGATTGCGTAGAACGAGGTGGCCTTGAGTCAGGCGGCGACTTGGTTACGCGCGGGTTGGACAGTAGCGAGCAGCCGCCAGGAATAAAAACAATAAGATTTACTGGTTCATATAAATAATATTGATCAGACACCGACAGCCAAGGCCGTCAGGAATCACCGATATGTGGGGTGCTCATGGAGCACGCAGATCGAGCCTTCCGACGCGCCAGCAAGCGGTGGATAGCGATTCATCACCAAGGGATCATGCCCCGGGACAATATGATGCTCGGAATCGGCCAACGATCTGATTCGGGCCCAGCCACTGCGCATATCGTCCACATTGAAGACGATCGGGAATGGACGGTCCTCGATAAAATTGCGGTAGTAGTGGCTGGCGTCGGAGGCCAGTACCACCCAGCCTCGGCGGGTAAAAATGCGCACCACTTGCAAACCCATGGTATGCCCTCCCACCAGGTGCACGGAAAGGCCGGGCGTCAACGTGGCGTCACCGTCATGGAACTGCACACGCCCGCGGTAGACCTCGCGGACCATCCCGACCACATTCTCGACGTCATAGGCCTCGTGTGCACACGTGTGCGCCATGTGCCGTCCGGTTGCGAACAGCATCTCATGGTCTTGAAGATGATAAGTGGCCGATGGGAACAGGTCGAAGTTGCCCACATGATCGTAATGCAGGTGGGTAATGATCACGTTGTCGACAGCGGCCGCATCAATACCGAGCATCCGCAACGATTCAGCCGGGCAACGAATGAAGTCTCGCCCACGCTGGCGGGCCGTGGCCTGGTTGAAGCCGGTATCAATCACCCAAGTGCCGGTGCTGTTGGTCGCGACCCAGATAAAGTAATCCATGGGCATCGGCCCATCGTGCGGGTCGCCGCCGAGGAAGTTCGAGGAGGCGGTGCGCCGATGCTCGGCATATTTCACCGCGAACACGTCAAAAGGCTCAATCGCGGGGGCGATGTTCATGGTTCGGATACCCAGCAGTTGGACGAAGAGCCGGGACGTAGCGGTGACGCCCCGGACGGTAGCGCGCAGCTTGTCGACTAGCCGTGAGCATCGATGATGCGGTACATCTCAGTGTGATCGGTCTGAGGCGTGGTGCTTTGCGCCGCTTCCTGCCAGACGGCCAGGCACTCATGGCCGAGCTTCATCTGCTGACCCATCTGCTCTGCAAGGGTGACGGCGATTTTCAGGTCCTTGACCATCAGTTGCAATGCGAAGCCCGATGCGTAAGTGCCGCTGAGCATGAACTGGTTGACCTTGTTGGCCGTGGTGAAGTTACCGCCGGAAGCATTATTGAGCACGCTGGTCATCACTGCCGGATCTACACCGAATTTCTCACCCACATGCAGCGCCTCAACGGTGGCCAACAACCCGGTGGCAGACACAAAGTTGTTCAACGCCTTGACCGCATGACCTGCACCATTTGGACCAACGTGGGTTGAGCTGCCCATGACGTCCAGCAGCTCGCGGTGTTGCTGGAGCACGTTGACATCCCCGCCCACCATGATTTGCAGCGTCCCGGAAATAGCGCGTTTCACGCCACCGGAAACCGGCGCATCAAGGAAACACAGCGACAGCTCATTCAGTTGTTTGCCCAGCGCTTGGGTTTCGAGCGGTTCCGAGGAACTCATGTCGATCACGCAGGCGCCCTGCGCCAGGCGTTTGGCGACACCATAGTCGCCCACAAGCACCTGATTGACGATGCGGGAGTTGGGCAACATGGTGATGACGATACGGACATCGGCAAGGGTCTGCGCACTTTCAAGGCGACGGGCGCCCACTTCGGCACACAGATCACTGACAGCCTGGTCGTTGGTGTCGCTCACCAACAAAGGGTATCCCGCCTTGGCAATAAGACTTGCCATCGGGCGCCCCATCATCCCCAGCCCGATGAAGAGGACTGTAGGGCGAGTGCCTTGGTTATCGTCGTTCATAGCGTATCTCGATGGTTAATTGTTTTTTTGGCCAAGGTGCTCAGATACCCCGGGCGCTTTGTGAGAACACCTTAAGTATTGTAATACAATATGTCAATAATTCAGACCAATTACGACTTGCTGCCTGAAACCCCCTGTATTGTTGAAGCTGTAATATTGTAATACAGTGATACGACTAAATCGCTGAACGCGCCCTCATAAAAACAATTGATTTAAAGGAAATCCCCATGCAAATCAGAGCTGCCGTGTTGGACCAGATGGGTTTGCCGGCTCCATTTGCCCAAAGCCGACCTTTGCGCATCGATACGATTGAGCTACGAGATCCGGGACCCGGCGAGGTATTGATCAAGATCGCCGCAGCCGGCATCTGCCATTCCGATCTGTCCGTGATCGAAGGCGTGCGACCACGTCCGCTGCCGATGGTAATCGGGCATGAAGCCGCGGGTGTGGTCATCGCGGTCGGGCCTTATGTCGACGACTTGGTTGTGGGTGATCATGTCGTGACTGTGTTCGTCGCCTCCTGTGGCCATTGTGTTGAATGTTCGGGCGGGCGCCCTGCCCTTTGCGGCCCCGGTGCGGTGGCGGGCGCGGCTGGCACGCTGTTGCGCGGTGATCGACGCCTGCAGCGCGGGGAACAAGTCCTCAATCATCACTCGGGCATCTCCGCATTCGCCGAATACGCCGTGGTTTCGACACGCTCTCTGGTGCGCGTGGCCCGAGATATTCCCTTGGAACATGCGGCACTGTTTGGCTGCGCCGTCTTGACCGGCGTTGGCGCAGCGACCAATACCGCCAGTATCAAACTGGGCTCGACCGTCGCAATCGTCGGAATGGGTGGCGTAGGCCTGGCGGCGCAGCTAGGCGCGCTAGCGGCGGGCGCAAGCCAAGTGATCGCCATCGATACCAATGCGGAAAAACTGGCGATGGCCAAATCGTTGGGGGCGCAGCATGTGTTTAATGCAGCCGACCCTGACCTGGTCGAAGCCATCCGCGACCTGACCGGCGGAGGTGTTGATGTGGCGCTGGAGTTCGCGGGGGCATCCGCTGCGTTGCAAACGGCCTGGAAAGTCGGCAAGCGAGGCAGCGAGGTCGTCACCGCCGGCCTGGCTCGACCGGACGCGACATTCGAGGTGCCGATGGTCGGCCTGGTGGCTGACGAGCGCACCTTGCGCGGCAGCTACATGGGCAGCAGCGTGCCCAGTCGCGACATCCCGCGCTACCTGGAATTATTCCGTCTCGGTCGCCTGCCGATCGACAAGCTGGTGACGCACCGATTGACCCTGGATGAGATCAATGTCGGCATGGATCGCCTGCGTGACGGTGAAGCCGTTCGCCAGATCATCACGTTCGATTGAGCAGGAGTGTCGCCATGTACCCTACAGACAAGTTCTACATTGATGGGCAATGGGTCGAGCCGATGGGCAAGGCCACGTTTACCCTGATCAATCCGGCTGACGAGCAAGCCTATGGTGAACTGGCCATGGGCAACGCCGACGATGTGGAGCGCGCAGTACACGCTGCACGCCGGGCGTTCGCGGACTATTCACGCTGGACACCGGGGCAGCGCATCGATTTGCTTGAGCGGGTATTGAGCATCTATAAGCGTCGATACGAAGAGTTTGCCCAGGCGATGACCCTGGAAATGGGCGCGCCGATTGCCTTCTCCCGGGCGGCCCAGGCGGCACGGGGCTCGCTGCATATCGAGGAAATCATTCGCGTGCTGCGCAGTTTCGAGTTCGACGAGTTGCAGGGCACGACCCAGATACGTCGCGAAGCGATCGGCGTATGCGGGTTGATCACTCCGTGGAATTGGCCGATCAACCAGATCGTGGTGAAAATCGCCCCGGCGCTGGCGGCCGGCTGCACGATCGTCCTCAAGCCCAGCGAATTCTCTGCGCTCTCAGCCTTGCTATTTGCCGAGGTGCTGGACGAAGCGGGCGTACCGCCAGGGGTCTTCAACCTGGTCAATGGCGACGGACCCAACGTGGGCCACGCTATCAGTGCGCACCCGGACATCGACATGGTGTCTTTCACCGGCTCTACCCAGGCCGGTATTCGCGTGGCGAAAACCGCTGCCGACACGGTCAAACGCGTCGCTCAGGAGCTGGGGGGCAAGTCGGCCAATATAGTGCTGGGCGATGCTGATTTCAGCCAAGCAGTCTCCAAGGGCATCGCCGCGTGCTTCACCAACAGCGGGCAATCCTGCTCGATCCCGACTCGCATGCTGGTGCCGGCGGAACGCATGGCCGACGTAGTGCAAATCGCTCGGATCGAGGTGGCGAAGTACCGTGTCGGTGATCCGCAGGATGAAAACACCCAGCTGGGGCCGCTGGTCAACAGGGCTCAGTTCGAACGCGTACAAACCCTTGTGCAACGCGGCATTGACGAAGGCGCCGAATTGGTCTGCGGTGGCGTCGGCCGTCCCGAGGGCCTGCAACAGGGCTATTACGTCCAGCCCACGGTGTTCGCCAACGTAACCCCGCACATGACCATTGCCCAAGAGGAAATCTTCGGCCCGGTATTGTCGATCATTGCCTATCACAACGAGTCAGAAGCCATCGCAATCGCGAACGGCACACCTTACGGCTTGGCGGCCTACGTGCAATCCGCTGATCTGAACCACGCCCGCGATATGGCCAGGCACCTGCGTGCTGGCCAGGTTCACCTGAACTATCCGCCGGCCGATATCGGCGCGCCCTTCGGCGGTTTCAAACAGTCCGGCAATGGCCGAGAGTGGGGTGCGCACGGACTGATGGAGTACTTGGAAACCAAGGCCATCGTCGGCTTTGCACCTGCCAACTGAACACACCAATAAAAACAATACAGGTTGTGAAAAAATGAAAACGACTGCTGAGTCGGTGGACTTGAAATCCACCCAAGGTGTAGACCGCTCTACGCTCAAAGTAATCGCTGCCGCGTCCCTGGGCACCGTGTTCGAATGGTACGAATTCACCCTGTATGGCGCGCTGGCGTCGGTGATCGCGCTTAATTTCTTCTCCGGCCTGGACACCGCCACCGGGTTTATCTTCGCGTTGCTGACCTTTGCGGTCGGCTTTGTGATGCGACCGGTTGGGGCAGTGGTATTCGGGCGTATCGGCGACCGTATCGGGCGCAAAAAGACCTTCCTCATTACCATTGTGATCATGGGTATTTCTACGGTGGCGGTGGGCCTGCTGCCCACCTATGAATACGCCGGGATCCTGGCCCCCAGTCTGTTGATCGCACTGCGGATGCTGCAAGGCCTTGCGCTGGGCGGTGAGTATGGCGGAGCGGCGACCTACGTCTCCGAGCACTCGACCAATCGCCAGCGCGGCCTCAATACGGCGTGGATCTCGGCCACCGGCACCCTGGGGCTGCTGCTGGCTTTCGGTGTGATCCTGGCGTGCCGTTACATCAGCGGCGACGACTTCAATACCTGGGGCTGGCGCATCCCGTTCCTGTTCTCGCTGGTGCTGTTGGGCATCTCGATATCCGTGCGCATGGGCATGGAAGAGTCGCCGGCGTTCAAGAAAATGAAAGCCGAGAAACGCCTGTCGAAATCACCGCTGCGCGAAACCTTTCTGGACAAGGCCAACCTGCGCCGCCTGGTAATCGCCTTGTTCGGCATTTGTGGCGGCATGACCTGCGCTTACTACATCGCAGTGCTGTACCCCACGTTCTTCATGACCCAGAACCTCAAGGTCGATCCCCAGCAAGCCAACACCACGCTGACGCTGGCGTTGATGACGGCACTGCCGATGTTTTTGCTGGCGGGCTGGCTGTGTGATCGCCTCGGACGCAAACCTGTCCTGCTGGCGGGTTTCCTGATGTCGGCACTGTCCATCTTCCCTATCTACAAAGGCGTGGCGCTCTACGCCAACCCTGACTTGATGGCCGCGGAACAGCGCACGCCGGTGACGTTGGTCACTGACACGTCCCAATGCTCGTTCATGTTCAATCCGACCGGTACCCGCACCTTCAGCAGCCCGTGCGACGTTGCCAAGCAGGCCCTCTCCGCAACCGGCATCAGCTACGAAACCCAATCACTGCCTGGCCAAGCCCACGCGGTGATCAAAGTGGGTTCGGCACAGCTGGTCTCTGAAGGCACCGTAGGCCTCGACGCAGCGGTCGCCAAGGACCGCATGGGTGCGCTGAAAACCTCGTTGCAGAGCCAATTGGACCAGGCGGGATACCCCCTCAAAGCCGACCCGGAGAAGTTCCAGCGCGGCAAAGTTTTCCTGCTGTTGATGGCGTTGGTGTTTTGCGGCGTGATCTCGCTGACGCCGGTCGCGCCCATGCTGGTGGAAATGTTCCCGGCGCGTATTCGTTATACGTCCATGTCGTTCCCCTACCACTTTGCCAGCGGCTGGATCGGCGGACTGTTGCCCACCATCGCCTTCGCCCTTTCAGCACAGATGGGCAATATCTACTTCGGCCTGTGGTATCCGGTGGCATGGATCGGCGTGTCGTTTGTGGTCGGCCTGTTTTTCCTGCGCGAGACGCGTGATATCGACATCAATCTCTAACCTCCCCTCCCCTGAGCCAGGTGAAACCATGAGCAATAAAGAACTGTTTGATAAAGGCTTCGAGAATCGCAAAGCCGTACTGGGTGCCGCCCACGTTGAGAAGTCCTGGTCGTCGGCAGACGATTTCAATAAACCCATGCAAGCCTTGGTAACCGAGTATTGCTGGGGTGCCGTGTGGGGTGACGAGACCTTGCCGTTCAAAACCCGCAGCCTGCTCAACATCGGCATGCTGACGGCCATGAACCAGCACCATGAGCTGGGCGTGCATGTGAAGGGCGCGCTGACCAATGGCGTGTCCGTCGAGGAGATTCGCGCAGCGTTGATGCAGGCTGCAATCTACGCGGGTGTGCCGAGCGCATTGGCGGCGTTCCGGGTCGCGACGGAAGCCATCAAGACCTGGAACACCGAGCACAGCCGTTAAACCTCGAACACCAAAACGCAGCCCTCGGGCTGCGTTTTTTGTTGTGATTACAGTGCCGCGATCTGTCGACAGCCATCAAACGACATCAATAACCACCTTCCCAACCATCTTGCCCGACTCCTGCAACGTATGCGCGGCGTGTGCGTCTGCCAGGGAGAAGCGCTGCTCATCCAGCAAAGGAACGAGCCTGCCTGCCTCGGCAAGGCGTGTGGCATGCCGCAGAATCTCACCGTGATGCGCACGCCCCTCCCCGCTCAACATCGGCAACAATACGAATATCCCGGACACCGTCACGCACCGCAGCGAGCTTGGCGCCAGGTTATGAGTGCCGAACGCAAAGCAACTCAATACATGACCATAGGCGCGAGCGGCTACCAGCGAATCATCAAGGGTCTGACCGCCGACGGTATCGTAAACCAGATCGAAACCTGCCCCACCCGTATGCTGTTTTACATACTGCTCAACCGTACTGCTGCGGTAGTCGATGGCCGTTGCACCATAGAACTCAACAATTGCGCGCTTCTGGGATGATGCTGTGGCGAACACCTTGGCGCCATGAGCAACCGCGATTTGTACCGCCATGTGCCCTACTCCACCGGCGCCGCCTTGCACCAGCACAGACTGCCCCGATTGCAGGCCAGCACGGTCAATCAGCCCCTCCCACGCGGTCAGGAATACCAACGGTATCGCCGCGGCTTCGCGCATGCTGAGGTTACTCGGTTTGGGCGCCAGCAGGTCGGCATCGACGGCGGCGTACTCAGCCATGGAACCTTGCAGGCCACGTACGCCACCCGTCAGCCCATACACCGCGTCCCCAACCTTAAAGCCGGTGACACCCTCGCCCACGGCTTCCACCACGCCGGCGAGGTCAGTGCCGAGGATCGCGGGAAGTTCAGGCATCGCATAGGGCGCCTGCCCCTTGCGAATCATGAAATCAATCGGGTTGACCCCGCTTGCCGCTATCTTGACAAGTACTTGGCCGGCTCCAGCCAAAGGGCGATCAACCTGGGTCAGGGTGAACGTACCGTCGGCATAATCGCTCAACACCTGAGCCTGCATCTGTGTCTGTATGCTCATGACGCTCTCCTGTTTACAGCCTTGTAAAACGACAGTCTTTACCTTTGAGTAACAATGGTTGATGCAGCTTAGACACCTCGTGTCAACGCGGGAAATTGCGGCACGATGAACTCTCCCAATTCGTCCAGAACCTCCGGGGCCGAGCGCTGCCCATATTTGAGCTGGATCATCACGTGGTTAACCCCGAAGGATTGCAGGGTGTGCAGCATCTCCAGCAGTGCATTGCGGCCTAACCTGAAGCCTTGGTGAATAGGTGTGGGGGCAGTATCGGGGTCGAGGGTCAGGTCGATAAAGAGGGACTGACTGAATGGCTTGAAGGCATCGCCTGCCTGCTCGCGCACAGTCTCGTGCCAGAGGCGAACGATATCCCTTTGCTTATCCAAGGCGCGCGGGTAAGAGATCCAACCGTCGGCTTCCCTGGCGATCCACTGCAATGTCTGGCGACTACTGCCGGTGATAAGTAATGGAATGGATTGGCCTGAGGGTTTGGGCACCAGGTCTGCATGCCTCAGCTCGCCCTCGCTCCAGCGAATCGGTTCGAACTGAGTGCTGAGGGATTTGCGCATAACCTCCAGATGCTCGACGAATCGCTCCCCACGGCTGTGGGATTCCACATTGAAAGCAGGGTATTCCACCGGACGGTCGCCAGAAGCCACGCCGAGCAACAACCTGCCTCCGCTGAGTTGATCGATGCTCGCTGCAGCCTTGGCCAAATGGAGCGGATGACGAATGGGAACAACGATCGCGGCGGTTCCCAGTGCGATATCCCGGGTTTGCCCGGCAAGATAGCCCAGGTAAGTCCAGGGGTCGTAGATTTGCCCGACATCGCCAAACGTCGGATCGCGCAGCGGGACATCACGAAACCATAAGCAGGCAAAACCGGCCTTTTCCGCCTGCTGAGCCAACGCGACCTGGTTGCGCATTGTGGGCATATCGCCCTCGTAAGCCTCTATCGGAAAAAACAAACCGAGGGTCAGTTTCCCAGGCTGGAAGGTCCGACGAAAACCCGGTAACGCCTGGTACGGTGTACTGGACAACGAAAACATAAAAACTCCTTATTGATGATCGACGTGACGGGCCCAATGCGGGAATTTGCGCACGCGCTCGTCCATGCTGCGCAGGGCCTCCAGCGACTTGCGCAGCTTGGTAAAGGCATCGCCGCTTTCATCCCATCCTTGCCAACCGATATAGCCGTCGTAACCCAACCGCTTCAACAGCGCCATGACCGCAAAATTGTCCATTTCGCCCTGGTCGAGGGTTTCAATGGTCGCGGTCTGGCCCCAGCCCAGAGGGCTACGGCGTGAACCTGAAAGATTCACTTGCTTGAGAAAGGGCAGCGCCCGCCTGAGCGTGGCGCCCAGCCGCTCGCCGTCGCCGGCGTACCAGTGGTAGCCGCAGAAAACGATCCCCAGATTGGGGTGATTGAGTCGCTCACAAATACGCAGGGCGTCGTCGTGCTTTTCGCTCCAGTGCAGTAAATGCGAGTAGATCAGGATGCGGATATTGCGCTGCTGCGCGATAGACAAGGCTTCGGCCAACCAGCGCACCACAGGCTCATCGCCCGCAGGATCCGAACGCGCGAAGTCCCCCGCGGTTTTAATCGCCAATTCAACGGTGGAGCCTGGCGGTGCCACTTTCAGCATCTGATAGATGCCCGCGTTCTGCTCTGCCTCTACGCCAAGGCGCAGGTTGAGCACCACATAGATGCCCGCTACCTCCAGGTCGTAACGCTCCTTGACGCTGCTCAATTGCTGGACAGCTGCCCAGTTGCGTCCATCCCAGATTGAAAGATAGGTGGCGTCATAACCCACCGCCTTAGTCATCTCGCACCTGTCCTCAAAACCGTAGGTGCCCATGGAGCTGTAGAAACAGGTGTCCTGTGCGTAAAACTTTTGCGTCATGGTGCTCTCCAGCAGGCCGTCAGGCATTGATCGCAAAGCACCGTCGAACGTCCACTTCGCCTTCACCAACACCGACAGCAAATGTCTTGACACTAACTGTAGTGATCACTATAAAATACACACAATATGTAGCGATCGCTACCTAAATAGCTTTCAGTGATGTGCCGGACGGGAACCATTCCCACCGACCGAATGAATGGGATAGGCAACGTGATAGACCTCGCCGTACACCACATCGCGCAGTGGATCGAGATTATTCGCTCGCTAGACGTCGTCGGGATTGCGCTGTATGCCGCGATATTTGTGGTGGGCACGGTCGCCTTCGTACCCGCCTCGGTGCTCACGGCGCTCGCCGGTTTTTTGTACGGCCCGATGTGGGGAACGCTGCTCATCTCGCCCGCTGGTTTGCTGTCTGCAGCGATCGCGTTCGCCTTGGGCAGATCGCTTCTGCGCCCTTGGGTCAAACGACGCCTGGCGAACAGCCCCACATCAGCGGCGGTCGACCGCGCTATCGAGTCTGGAGGTTTTCGAATTGTTTTCCTCTTGCGCCTGGCGTCCATCGTGCCGTTCGCTCCGCTGAGCTACGGACTCGGAGCCAGCCGAATCACCCGTCGAGATTTCCTTCTGGCGACCTGGATCGGCCTGCTCCCTGGAACATTTCTGTATGCGTATCTGGGCTCTCTGGCGGCTGATGTCACACAGATAATCAGTGGCGAGGTAACGACCAATCGCTCGACTCAAATGATGACTTGGGCGGGACTGGTCGTTGCATTGATCGCCTTACTGACCATCGCTCGATATGCACGCAAAGCAATCAACCAAGCCCTTCTTCAACCCTCTTCAAACTAGGAGTAACACCATGAGCAACCCAACTTACGTCGAAGACTACAACGCCATCGTCACGGTGCTGAACCACTACAACGAAGGTGGCAAGCAAGCCAAAAGCAGCATCATGAAACCTGCCTTCAGCGAGCAGGCCACCATCTTTGGTGTAGATAGCGAAGGCAAGCTGACCGGAGGCCCGATCCAAGGTCTGTTCGACATCATCGACAGCGCCTTCCGGCCGTCACCGGAAGCCAAAGGTGCCATCGTCAACGTCGATATCGTGGGCACCGCTGCCAGCGCACGCATCGATACCAATGACATCTCCGGCTTCTGCTTCACCGATTTCTTCAACCTGCTGAAGGTTGATGGAAAGTGGACCGTCATCAGCAAGATCTACCACACCCACGTTGCTCCTTAACCCACCCGCTTGAACCGCGCCCCATTGGCGCCAAAACCATGCAAAGGAGTTTGACCATGAGCAAGAACATCAAGGCAGTACCCACCCAGGACTACAACGCCGTTGTCGCCGTGGCCCAGCAATACGCAGACGGCCTGCGTGCCGGCAGCCCGGAAGTGCTGGAGCAGGCCTTCCACAAGGAAGCGGTGATGTACGGCTTCACCAACGGCAAACTGCTGGGCGGCCCGATCAGCAATCTGTTCGACTTCGTCCGCACTAATGGCAAGGCCCCGGATATCAGCACTCGCCTGGACGTGCTGGCGATCACCCCAACCACCGCCGTGGTACGGGTGGACATGGAAAAGGACGCGATTGGCGCCGACTACAACGATTACCTGACACTGATCAAAATCGACGGCACCTGGAAGGTGATCGCCAAGGTTTATCACCAGTTCGAAGGCTGATCCGAGCGGCCTGAACGCAATGCTGTTTCTTAAGGTGATAAATCATGGCAAAAGTTGAATACAGCGCCGTTGTAGACGGCGGCGCCGAGCGCGTTTGGGATGTACTCAAGCGCTTCGGGAAAATCAGCCAGTGGCACCCGGCGATCCCGCAGAGCGTCATCGAAGACGGTCAGCCGGACGGTCTGGTCGGTTGCATCCGTCGGCTGACGTTGCAGGATGGCGCCATTCTGCGCGAGCAGTTGTTGTCGATAGACGCGGTAAATCTGCAGTTCTCCTACCGTTTCGTTGAAGCGCCACTGCCCGTCGACAACTACGTGTTGACCGTGCGCCTGATCCCGTTGACTGGCAAGGACGAAACCGTGATTCTGTGGTCTGCGACCTTCGATACGCGCGAGCCTGACCCAGAGGGGCAATGGACCTCGACCATCGAGTCGCTCATTGTCGGTGGTCATGAAAGCCTCCAGGTTTACCTGAACCAAGCCGCCACCGCGTGAATGTGCCCTACCCCGCTCCAGCAATGGATGCGGGGTTCAATTTTTCTGGAGTTACGATGCACGACCACATTGCCGAAGTGCCGCTTGAAAAAGCTTATCGGCTGATCAACCACGGTCCCACCGTGCTGGTTTCTGCTCAACACGAGGAGACTCGAAATGTGATGGCCGCGGCATGGGCCTGTGCATTGGATTTCTCACCGCCCAAAGTCACTGTGGTGCTGGACAAGATCGCCAAAACCCGCGAACTGGTAGAGCGTAGCGGCCTCTTTGTGATTCAGGTTCCCACCGTGGCACAGCTGCAATTGACCCGCGATGTCGGCAGCGTCAGCCTGCAGGAAGATCCACAGAAGCTGGCTCATAGCGGCGTCGAGCTGTTCAGTTTCAGCGGGCATGACGTGCCATTCGTGGCCGGCTGCTCAGCCTGGCTTGCGTGCAAACTTTTGCCCGAACCGCACAACCAGTCGACCTACGACCTGTTTATCGGTGAAGTCGTCGCTGCCTGGGCCGACACACGGGTATTCAGCGACGGCCATTGGCACTTTGAGCGTGCGCACCCGGACTTTCGTAGCCTGCACTACATCGCAGGTGGCCACTTTTATGCGATCGGAGAAGCGTTGGACGTCGCGACAAAGGAGGACGCGTAATGAACCCCATCGAGAAACGCCCGCTCGGTCAAGCCAACGTGGCACTCAGTGCCGTCGGCTTGGGCACGGTGCAGATCGGCTATAACGCCCACATCGATTACGACCAGGCGCTGGCCATCGTGCAGTCAGCTCATGAAGCGGGTATCCGCTATTTTGACACGGCACCGATGTATGGCACGGGCCGCGCGGAATACACCTTGGGTCGTGCGTTACGCGAACTGAATATACGCAACGATGTGGTCGTCAGCACCAAGGTAGGCCGGGTACTCGACACCGGCGACATCCCGGCTGCCCAGCGCCCGGCGGACTCAAGATGGTTCCTGCACAACCCTCACTACCAGTACGATTATACCTATGACGGATTCATGCGCTCGGTGGACCACAGCCTTGAGCGCTCCGGCCTGGATCGTATCGACGTACTCCTGGTGCACGATCTGGGACGTGCCTGGCATGGTCGACGGGCTGAAGTTTATTGGAATCAGATCCGTGAGAGTGGATTCAAGGCACTGGACGAACTGCGCAGCACAGGGGTGGTGTCTGCCGTTGGCCTGGGTGTCAATGAAACCGAAGTGGTCGTGGAGGTGGCGCGGGAGTTCGCCCTCGACTGTGCGATGATTGCCGGCCGTTATACGCTGCTCAACCATGAGCCACTCAACGGGCATTTTGATGAATTGCAACGTCGCGACGTTTCGATCATCGCGGCAGGCGCCTTCAATTCAGGCGTGCTGGCGATGGGTGCACGTCCCGACGCAATGTTTGATTATCGTGCCGTTCCGGCCGACATCGCAGCGCGCGTGGCCGTCATACAGTCGATCTGCGCCGACCATGGTGTGGCGATGTCGGCTGCGGCGTTGCAGTTTTGCGCCTGTCATCCAGCTGTACGGGCGCTGGTGTTCGGCGCTCAGTCGGTGGCGGAGGTTCAGCAGAACGTCGCAGCGTTTTCGACACGGATCCCCGGCGCATTTTGGGCACAGCTCAAGCAGCAGAAACTTATTCCCGAACACGCACCGGTGCCTGGCGACACCCCGCGCTGACGCGCCAAGAGCGCAGCCCACAAGGCGCTGCGCGCTCCCAGTTAATGATCTAGTGCAGTTTCAACCGAGGCTCGGTGCCTCGTCCCAGGCGGTTACCCAACATCAGCAATGCGGTAGGCACCAGTCCATAGAGCGCGACCTGGTGCATGCGGTACAGCGATGCATAGAACACCCGCGCCAACCATCCTTCCAGCGTCACACTGCCCGTCAGTTTACCCATCAGGTTACCCACCGCCGAAAAGCGTGACAGCGAAACCAGCGAGCCATAGTCCTTGTAGACATAAGTCGGCAGGGCTTTACCTTCAAGCCTGGCCTGCAGGCTCTTGACCAGCATTGACGCTTGCTGGTGGGCGGCCTGAGCACGCGGCGGCACATTCTGCTCACTCCCCGGCTGAGGACACGCGGCACAGTCACCGAACGCAAAAACATTGTCGTCCAGCGTGGTTTGCAACGTGGGTCGCACCTTCAGCTGGTTGATGGGGTTAGTCTCCAGGCCATCAATATCCTTGAGGAAGGACGGTGCACGAATACCGGCCGCCCAAACCTTGAGGCTGGCCTCGATCAATTCTCCGTTGCGGGTTTTAAGGTGCTCGGCGGTGACCTCACTGACGGCGGCGTTTGTCATCACGGTCACCCCCAGTTTTTCCAGCGTGCGGTGCACGGGATCGCCGATGCGCTTGGGCAGCGCTGGCAGCACACGGGGGCCCGCTTCTATCAAGGTGATGTGCATGTCATGCGGCTGAATGCGATCCAGCCCGTAGGCGGCCAGCTCATGGGCAGCGTTGTGCAACTCGGCAGCCAGCTCCACGCCCGTTGCGCCTGCACCGACGATCGCCACACGGATATTCTCACCTGCAACGCCGAGCGCTTGTGCACGCAGGTAATGGTTGAGCAACTGCTGATGGAAGCGTTCGGCTTGCTCGCGGGTGTCGAGGAACAGGCAGTGCTGTGCCGCACCGACGGTGCCAAAATCATTGGTGGTACTGCCGACGGCGATGACCAGGGTGTCATAGTTCAAAACACGTTCAGGCACCAGCTGCCGGCCGGCGCCATCCAGGGTAGGTGCAAGCCGAACGGATCTGGCGGCACGGTCCAGGCCGCTCATGCGGCCGAGTTGGAAATGGAAGTGGTTCCACTTGGCCTGGGCCACGTAGTTCAACTCGTCATCATGGGCATTGAGTGAGCCCGCCGCGACTTCATGCAACAGTGGCTTCCAGATGTGGGTGAGGTTGGCGTCAACGAGGGTGATGTGAGCGGTGCCGCGCTTGCCAAGGGTCTTGCCCAAACGCGTCGCAAGTTCCAGACCGCCAGCGCCACCGCCGACAATCAAAATACGGTGTGTCATTGAAGGGTCTCATTGCTTTTACAGGGGGAGACAGGACGGATCCTGTAGCGCCCAGGCACACGGCGTTGCGCCGGTGCCTGGGCTGGGTGATTTCAACGCTTATGACTTACCAATCCTGACGGGTCGGCGAAATGATCAGGTCGTTGACGGTGACGTTTTCAGGCTGATTCAGTGCATACACCACTGCGCGACCAATGTCGTCCGGCGAGATAGCGATTTTATTCAGCTCTTGAGCCGCTTTACGGCCTGCCGGGTCGGTGACTTTATCGGCCCAACCGGTGTTGATCACACCCGGGCTGACCGTGTTGACACGGATGCCGTGCTGCACGCCCAGCTCTTTGCGCATCGACTCAGTCATGGCCTGCACGAAGAATTTGGTGGAGCTGTAGATACCCGCAGCCGGCCCAACCTGGTGACCGGCGACCGAATCCATATTCAGGATCTGGCCCGACTTCTGTTTCAGCATGAACGGCAACACCGCCGCGATACCATGCAGGTAGCCTTTGATGTTCACGTTGATCATCTTTTCCCAATCATCGGTGGCCAGGTCGACCCAATTGGAAAACAGCATCAAGCCTGCGTTGTTGATCAGGATATCCACCGAACCGAAAGAGTCCTGGGCGAATTGCGCGAGCGCTTTCATATCCTCAGGGTTGGTAACGTCGCTGACGCGACCTACCGCGTCCCCGCCCTTGCCTTTCAACTCGCTGACGATGGCGTCCAGGCCTTGCTGGTCCAGGGCTGCTGCGACAATTCGAACGCCTTTCTCGGACAAGGCACGTGCCGATGCAGCACCCAGGCCGGACGATGCGCCAGTGATGATCGCGGTTTTATTCTGCAGATAGTTCATGGGCGTTCCTCTCGTTGGTGACTGCCCGTCTGTGCGGGCAGTTTTTGGGGTTATCGCGGATATAAGCGGATCAGTAGTTGCCGACAGGCCAGTCGGTGTAGCCTTTGGCGCCGCCGCCGTAATACGACTCGCGCGGTGCGATGGTCAGTTCGGCCCCACGACGCAAGCGCTCAACCAGGTCCGGGTTGGAGATAAACAGGCGACCAAACGCTACGGCGTCGATCTTGCCTTGGGCGCGGCGCTCGATAGCCATGTCCAGGTCGTAGTTGTTGTTGCCGATGAAGGGCCCGTTGAACTGCGCGCTCAATGCGTCCATGTCCACGCCTTCCGGCACTTCACGCGAGGTGGCGGTCGCGCCTTCAACGAAGTGCAGGTACGCCAGGTCGAAGGCGTTCAACTGCTGGATCAGGTAGCCGTACATCGCCATCACGTTGCTGTCGGGCGGCGTGTTGCCTGCGTCAGGCGTGACCGGCGACAGGCGGATGCCAACCCGGTCGTTGCCCCAGATCTTGACGATTGCTTCGGTCACTTCCAGGGTCAGGCGCGCACGGTTCTCGATGGAGCCGCCGTACTGGTCAGTGCGATGGTTGGTCGAGTCCCGTAGGAACTGGTCCAGCAGGTAGCTGTTGGCCGAGTGAACCTCTACCCCGTCAAAACCAGCACGCTTGGCATTCTCGGCAGCACGTTTGTACTGCTCGATGATCCCCGGGATCTCATCGGTTTCAAGCGCCCGTGGCATCGACACCGGGACGAAGCCGTTGGTGGTATAGGTGTCGCCTTCGGCCTTGATCGCGGAAGGCGCGACCGGTGCGGCACCGTCAGGTTGCAGCTCGACACTGGAGAACCGCCCCACATGCCATAGCTGGCTGACGATCTTCCCGCCGGCGGCATGCACGGCGTCCGTGACTTTCTTCCAGCCCGCAACTTGCTCCTCACTCCAGATGCCTGGAGTGGCCGCGTAACCGCGGCCTTGCGCGGAAATATTGGTGGCCTCGGCGACGATCAAGCCCGCGGTGGCGCGTTGAGCGTAATACTCAGCGTGCAGCTCGTTGGGGATACCATCTTCGGCATAGCGGCTACGGGTTACAGGTGCCATCAAAATACGATTGGCAAGTTTCATCGCGCCCAGGTTGATGGGGGTGAATAAGTCGGTACGAGTGGCGTTGTCTGTCATGATAGACCTCTTTTAAATAGACCGGTCGTCTAGTAAGTTGGTAAAAAATAGCTACGACAAAAGTCGCTTTGCCAGAGTCAGGGATATTTCAAAGGCGTCGTCGCGCTTGCCGATCTTCATCATCAACGAAGCGCCGAGCCAAACCTGATAGAGCGATTGCGCAAGCGTCGCGCTTGGCGCTGCGGACGTGATCGAGCCATCGACAAGCCCCTGCTCAATACAGCGCTCAAGCTTTGCGTGGATAGCCTGCGTACCTCGGTCGAGCACCAGGCGCATGCCCTCCGAGAGGTCACAGACCTCGGCGCCCAACTTGACCACCAGGCACTTGTCGGTAGGCAAATCAGAGCACTGGGTCTGCGCCCAATATTGGAAGTAACTCAGCAACCTTTGCGCGGCGGGTGCAGAGCCCATCAACAGCGTGTCGACTGTTGCGAGGTAGTCGGAAAAATACTGTTCAAGCAATGCCTGACCAAATTCTTCCTTGGATTTGAAGTAGTGGTAGAACGAACCTTTCGGTACGCTCGCAGCCGCTACCACCTCAGCTAACCCTACGCTGGTGTAGCCTTTGTGAGTCATCAACGTCCTGGCGACATCCAGGATGTGTTGGCGTGTTTCAGAATGATGCTTTTTCATAATGCAGCCACTCTAATTAAAACTAGACCGGTCGTCTAGTAAATTTTAGAATAGCTTCACGTTCTACGACCAACGGCGAACGAAGACAAATGACAGGGTCAAGCTCATGAACACCCCTCCCCCCACGTCAACGTTCAATACCGAGTGCCTTGCGCAATTCAACCTCAATTGCCTGGTGATCTTCGCTGCGCTTTATCAGGAAAAAAGTGTCACCAGGGCGTCCGAGCGCTTGAACATCGGACAGCCCGCGGTCAGCAACAGCCTGTCGAAGCTCAGGCTGATTTTTCAGGACCCACTGTTTTTTCGCCAAAACGCAGAGATGGTGCCCACCGCAGTCGCCGATGATATTGCGAAGCATGTGATACCGCTATTGAGCGGTATTGGCCATGTACTTGAGCGATACACCGTACCGCCCTTTTGACACGCGTCACGGTAGACCTGAAATCTCAACATTATGCTGCGCAACCGAAAAGTTCATTTTGTGTATCATTAGGGGAGAAATCTATTCCAGGCATGCTGTCTGGCGATACGCCCCAAGGTGCTGCACTCAATGACCGACCCCGCCCCAACCCCTGTTCCACGCGCAAAAGGCCGCCCGCGCGCGTTCGACCGCGACCAGGCTCTGCTGCATGCGCTGGCAGTGTTTTGGAAGCGTGGCTACGAGCCGGCCTCTGTGGCGGAGTTGTGTTCAGCCATGAGTATCAGCCCTCCCAGCCTGTATGCGGCGTTTGGCAACAAAGCCAAGTTGTTTCTGGAAGCGGTTGCCTACTACGAAGCGACCTTCTGGGATGCCACGTGGGAGCGCATGGACACCGAGCCGGACATCGTGCGCGCCATCAGCGACTTCTTCCACACCTCAGCGTCGATCCTGACCGAACCCGAAGCCCCCTGTGGCTGCATGGTCGTACTCGCGGCCGTCAATGTCTCCGACGATGCCGGCGAAGTCACCGCAACCCTCAAGGCCTTGCGTCAGGAGGGCCGTGACTACCTGCAGCAACGATTGGACCGCGCGGTTGCGGACAGGCAACTGCGCCACGACACCAATACCCGCCTGCTCGCCTCTGCCTTGAATACCCTGCTCGAAGGCATGTCGCTGCAAGCGCATGACGCTGCCAGCCGTGAAGACCTCCAAGGCATAGGCGCCACAGCGGTAGCCATGCTTGCTCCTGCCCTCGTAGAGCCCGCATAGGCGCGGACGACCTCTGACAATGGAGGGTGCTGGAAGCACTGCACCCTCCTGGCGATCTCCGTGATTCAATTCACGAACGACTGCTGCCCCTCCCCCAACGCCACCTCGACAATATAATGCCCGTTCTTCGTGACCCGGCTTGGGTACAGATTGGCCATTTCTGTTTCATGGGGAGCAAGCACCCGCGACATCTCTCCGCCGACCGTTTTCATTATTTCATCGGAGGTCATGATTAAATTGGTCTGACTTCCGAATGCCAGCCCTACCGGAAGATAAAAGGGATCGGCCGGGTTGCCGCCATGAAGATTCTCATGGCGGTAAACCAAATCACCGGTATAGACGAACACATCGGCACTTTGCGGCTTGTTATCGTTCCTGATAACAATGTACTGCGACGCAGCAGTGTGGGTGTCTTTCGCCAGGCGCACATCAACACCCGGGAACAGATCTTCAATATCCCCCTTGAGCCCACGCATTCTGCCTTCACGCGCCAACTGCACGGCGTAGATCATGTCACCGGTGTCAGTTGCAGTGAGCAGCCAACGGAACCGGCGCTCCATTGCCATGATCGACACCCAGGAGGCTAACTCTTCCTGCTGAATATAGAAGGTTGCATTGGGGAAAAGCTCCAGCCCTCCCATGTGATCAAAGTGCGCATGGGTGAGTACCACATCCGTCACCTCTTCCGGCTTACAGCCCACTTCAGCCAAGACATCTTGCGGCCCGAACCAATTCTGGACATTGAAGCGATTGACGAATTCGGCACCGTGGGACGCGTTGTTGAGCCCGCAGTCCAGGAGGATGGTACGCCCCTGGCCTTTTAGCAACGTGTAGCAATAAGGGAGCTTTGCGGTTCCAGCATTGTGCTTCCCGTACACCAGAGAGCTCTCAGCGGCATCAGGTACCCATGCGTATTCGAGCATCCAGATTGAGTAATTCGACATTTTCCTATCCTTCTTGTTGTTGGGATTTTGTCTACGTATTGCTCACGATTACAGCCGCGTGATTGGCACAGCATGAATGGCTGAAATCCACCACTTCGAATCCCGGCAAGCATCGGGATGCAGACTCAAGCTCTTTCCACGCCGCTTGCAACAGAGGTAATGGATCGAGCGCCGCCGAATGGCCTGACAAGGTGCCGTCAATCGCCTTGGCGGTTTGTGTGAGGCGCTCCAGCCCACCCTTCATATGCCGGTGAAAATGCGCAGTCCTTTGGGTTGATGTGAGGCCCAGCAAAAGATCCCGGCCCTCTGCTATCTGCGCGACAGCAGCCAGGCGGGCAGCATGATCCAGCGCGGCTCTCGAGCGCTCAAACGACATCGCCAGCAACACAGCGGCAAGCCTGCTTGCCGCGTCTTGAAGCTGCTGGAAAACACGTTGGGCGCCCGCCGCGTAAGCGACGGTGGCGTCATCAAAACCCGCCGAGGAACTGACCCTCGTGAGCACAACACTTGCCCCCTTCATGCGCCGATCTCAACTGACGGGAGTTTTTGCCCCAGGATCATATCGGCGGCTTTTTCCGCAATCATGTAGGTGGTCGCGTTCGTATTGGCAGAGGGCATCGACGGCATAATGGAGGCGTCTACCACCCTTAAGCCCTGCAGACCATGCACGCGAAGCTCGCCGTCAACCACGGTTAACGGCTGATCTTCAGGGCCCATGCGGGCCGTGCCCATCATGTGATACACCGTGGTGCCCATGCGCCTGGCGAAGTCGAGCAACTCATCATCGGTCTGCAGGTCAGCGGACGGAGAGGTTTCCGACTCAACGAATCGTGCCAAGGCGGGGCTGCGGAAAAGCTGGCGGGCCACTTTCATCCCACCAATGAGGACTTTCTGGTCCGTCTCGTGGGCCAGGTAGTTGGGTTGAATTATCGGCTTGTCGAACGCATCACGACTGCGCGCACGCACGTACCCCAAACTCTCGGGGCGCTCCTGCCATACGCCTAACGTAAGCCCAGGGTGAGAATCGAGCAGGCCCACGACGCCCTCACGAAAGCTGGCAGGTGAACACGCAAACTCCAGATCCGGGCGATCCACCGAAGGATCGGATTTGCAGAACAAGTGAACCAGGGAAGGACTGACCGCCAGAAGGCTGGGGCGACGCAGCAACCAACGCCCGATTTCCAGCAACAGCGCGGGGCCCTGCACCATCTGATTGATGGTGCGGATTCCTTTAACGCGCGAAACCATCCGAACCGCATAGTGATCGCGCAGATTCCGCCCCACGCCCTCCAGCGCATGCACGACCGGAACACCAATCTCAGCCAGCACATCGACCGGTCCCACGCCGGAAATCTGCAGCAATTTCGGGGTATTGAGTGCACCGGCAGACAGGATCACCTCATGCCGGGCGTGAATTTCGACCACCTTGCCATGAGGGCCACCCTGGATGTAACGGACGCCCACCGCACGCTTGCCCTCAAAAATGATATTCGTCACCTGGGCATCGGTACGTACGCTGACGTGCTTGCGTTTTTCCGCCGTACGCAGGAACGCCTTGGCGGAGCTGTAGCGAAACCCGTTGTGAATCGTGCGCTGAAAGAACCCCACGCCCTCCTGCCTGCCCGCATTGTGATCCGGATTGCGTGGAATCCCGATTGACTCAGCGGCATCTACCAGCGCGTCGCTGACCGGGTGATGCCAGTCCAGGGGCGAGATCGGCAGCTCACCACGGCGACCACGAAACGTAGCGTTTTCTGGCCCCTCCCACGCTTCTGAGCGTTTGAAATACGGAAGCACATCCTGGTACGCCCAGCCTGGGTTTCCTGCGGCGGCCCAACCATCGTAATCAGCGGCCTGACCGCGGACGTAATTCAAACCGTTGATCGAGCTGGATCCGCCTAACACCCGCCCCTGAGGCAGCGAAAAGCGTCGATTGTTGGTACCTGGACTCGGCTCTGCCTCGAAATTCCAAGTCAACGTCTTGCTGTAAATATTCTTGATGTACCCCGCAGGAATGTGAATCAGCGGGTTCGTGTCACGAGGCCCCGCCTCAAGCACACAAACGCTCTTGCCCCCAGCGCTCAGACGGTTGGTGAGAACGCATCCGGCTGTACCTGCACCTACGACGATGTAATCGAAGACTTCCTTCAGACCGGTATCGATGACCATTGAAGACCTCATTTGCGCATGGGTGCGGACCATGGGTTCCCGGCACCCTTTATTGTATTTATTGAGCAAATTCACGCTATATTATTGTACTACAATATGTCAAGAATACTGATTCACCCCGCTCAGCCTGGTGAGTGTTGACAGGATGCCCAACAGACCTTTCGTCGCCCGCCAGCGCACAGCGCCAACGACGACGTTCCAAATACTTGGCAGACGCGTGAAGAACCCCTAGAGTACGATAGTAGGACGCTAATATTGTAATACAATAATAAGGTAGATATATGACTACTAAAGCCTCTCCCCTCACCGGGGAAATGCCATTGCCGAGTGACAGAATCGATGCAGGCAAACGGCGCGTATTGATCTCCAGCGTCATAGGCAGCGTCATTGAGTGGTACGACTACACGCTCTATGGCGTCGCCGCTGCGCTGGTGTTCAACCACCTTTTTTTCCCCAACTTCAGTCCTGCTGCTGGCACCATCGCGGCATTCGGCTCGTTCGCCGTAGGGTTCATCGCACGGCCGCTGGGTGGTTTTTTTGCGGGACAGATGGGCGACAGACTGGGGCGTAAAAAAACCCTGGTACTGACCCTAATGCTCATGGGCATTTCGACAACATTGATCGGAATGCTACCGACCTACCAACAGATCGGCATGTGGGCCCCCGCACTGCTAATACTGCTGCGCGTCGTGCAAGGGTTTGCAGTGGGTGGAGAATGGGGAGGCGCCGTGCTCATGGCCGTGGAGCATGCGCCTGATAATCGTCGAGGCATGTGGGGAGCATTCCCCCAAACCGGCGTCTCTGCGGGCCTAGTGCTGGGTTCAGCGGCGTTCGCTGCGGCGTCTGCATTACCGGAAGCGGACTTCCTCAGTTGGGGATGGCGTATTCCTTTTCTGTTCAGTGTCTTGCTGGCCGCAGTGGGTCTTTTCATAAGGCTCAAGACCGAAGAATCACCGGCCTTTCTAGCCATGACAAAGTCTGTCGCGCAGCGAAAAAGTCCGATCTCGCAAGTGTTCACGACTCAACGCAAGCCACTGCTTCTGGCGCTGGGCGTGCGTTTTGCAGAAGGTGGAAATTACTATATTTACACCGTGTTCATTCTCGCCTTTGTGTCACAGTACACCCAGATACCCAAGAGCGACGTGCTCCTGGTGGTGATGCTGGCGGCGCTATTCAACATTGTCTCAATCCCCTTCTGGGGTGCCGTCTCAGACCGCATCGGGCGCCGTCCGGTATTCATAGGGGGCGCGTTATTTATCGCAATCACCGCCTACCCGTTCTTTTTGATGGCCATGAGTGGCTCGCTGGTATTGCTGGCGATAGCGCTTATCGCGGTACTGTGCCTCGGCCATGGTCCGGTCTACGGCACACTGGCGGCCTATTACTCAGAACTGTTCCCCACCGCGGTGCGCTATACCGGGATTTCAATCGGCTACCAGGCGGCCTCGATTCTGCTGGGGGGTATTACCCCAATGCTTGCCAGCGCACTGATCCTTTGGGCTGACGGCTCTCCTTGGGCAGTAATCCTCATGATGACCCTGAGCGCTCTGGTTGCGGCAACCACTATGTTCATCAGCCCGGAGACATTCCGGCGAGACCTCAAGAACATCTGACCTGACAATTTCAAACGCTTGGACCGGGTGCCTTCCTTGCTGATCGCAAGCGAGTAAACACCCGGTATATCTCCTTATCCGTCTCACCTTTTAAATGGCTCGATCAGTGGCCAGGCACGCGTGCGCGCCCAATATTCGGGGCTTTCAGCCCATATGGAAAAAATACCCGGCACGTCCCGAAAAGCTGCCGATCACCTATTGCAATTTGGTTTTGTTCGGATATATTCGCTTACAACACACCAATAATATTGTAATACAAGAACACAAATATTGATGCTTCAGCCCTGCCCATCCCGCATTTATCGGTACCACCGATAACAACGCCGCCGGGCATCTGAATACTTGCAAGTCATTCATGAGCGTCTTCAAGACGCCTAAGGAGCACGTCCGCATGCCTCGTATGATTGCTGCAGTGGCCACCCAGGCCAAAAGCCCGCTAGAACTCAGAGAGTTGACGATCGCCGAACCGGAGGGGAATGAAATCCTCATCCGCACGGTCGCCACGGGTATTTGCCACACCGACCTTTTGTTGCGAGACGGTATTTTTGGCCCGAAGCACCCGGTAATCCCGGGCCACGAAGGCGTCGGCATAATCGAGGCTGTCGGTAGCGACGTAAAAAGCCTGCAGGTGGGCGATCACGTTGCGCTGAGCCAGAGTTCCTGCGGCTACTGTTCGGATTGTCGCCGCGCGCACCCAATGAACTGCAGGAACTACGTCCAGTACAACCTGACCGGCGCTCGCCCCAATGGCAAACGCGCCATCCTGGATGCGGACATTGCATCGAATTTCGTCGGCCAGTCCTCGTTCGCCAGCTACATCCTTGCGACAGAAAACAATGCGGTAAAGCTGCCCAAAGACTTTGACTTAAAGATCGCGGCTCCATTGGGATGCGGCATGGCCACGGGTGCAGGCACCGTCATGAACGCGATGCAGCCGCCCGTGGGCGCCACCATCGCGATATTCGGCTGCGGTGCGGTGGGCCTGGCAGCAATCATGGCGGCAAAGATTCGACGTTGCAGCGTGATTGTCGCCGTCGACCTGCACGACTCGCGCCTGCAAATGGCCAAGGACCTTGGGGCCACACACGTCATCAACGGTCGGGCTACGGATATCGTCGAGCAGATTCAGAAAATCACGGACGGCGGTGCAGACTTCAGCATCGATGCCGTCGGTTTGCCCAACGTTATTCGCAACGCCGTCGAGTCGACTCGCCCAGGTGGTCACTGCGCCCTGCTCGGCCTCGATAGCCTGGGCAAAGACATCCCGATCCTCCTCGATTGGATTGCATTCAACCGCAAGCTTCAGGGCGTGATTCTGGGAGACCAGATCCCCCAGGTATTCATCCCTCAGTTGGTGCAGTTGCAGCAGGAAGGGCTGTTTCCGTTCGAGCGTTTCATCACCCACTACCCGTTTGAAAACATCAACGAAGCCATCGCCGATGCCGAGTCCGGCAAGGTCATCAAACCCGTCTTGCTGTTCTGAAGGAGCCCTTATGACTGCCATCTATGTGGTTGCCAGCTTCACCGTAAAACCCGAGAGCATTACGCAAGGCAGCGCCCTGATCCAGGGTCTGGCCGGTCCATCGTTGAAGCAGAAAGGCTGTCTGTTCTACGACGTGTACCAATCGACCGAAAACAACAGCGAGTTCGTCATCGTCGATGGGTGGGCCACTCAGGAGGACGTTGACGGGCATGCCAATAGTGAGCACGTCGCCAAAACAGTCGAAAGGCTCAATCCACTGTTGGCCGAGCCTATTTCGGTCAAGACCTATCGCAAGCTTTCGTAAACCTCCCCACAAGCATGATGCGTTCCCTTAAAACAACAATACGAGGCAACAAAAATGGAAAACGTAAAAGGCAAAGTTGTAGCAATTACAGGCGCCAGCAGCGGTATCGGTGAAGCAACTGCAAGGCACCTGGCCGGCTTGGGCGCCAAAGTCGTCATTGGTGCGCCTGCCAATACCGTGTCCGCGATGGAAAAGATCGTTAAGGAAATTCAGAGCGCTGGCGGCACTGCCACTCACGTAGTGGTCGACGTCACACGCCGCCAGGACGTTCAGCACTTTGTCGACGTCGCCGTGGAAACCTACGGCCGCCTGGACGTGATCGTGAACAACGCCGGGATCATGCCACTGTCCCCGATCGAGGCCCTCAAAGTAGACGAGTGGGACGCCATGATCGACATCAATATCAAGGGCGTCCTGTATGGCATTGCTGCTGCCCTGCCCGTGATGAAAGCGCAGAACAGCGGCCATATCGTCAACATCGCATCGGTGGCGGGCCACATCGTCACCCGCAACAGCGCGGTGTATTGCGGCACCAAGATTGCGGTACGTGCCATCTCCGAAGGCCTGCGCCAGGAGATTGGTGAGCACATTCGCACCACCATCATCTCGCCGGGTGCCGTTGAGTCCAACCTGGCCTCGACCATCACTGACGTCGAAGCCAAGGCCGAAGAGAAGAAAGTGCGCGACATCGCGATGAAAGCTACCGCCATCGCCGGCGCCATTGCGTTCGCGATGTCCCAACCGCCGGAAGTCGACGTCAACGAAATCCTGATCCGTCCTACGGCACAACCTTTCTAACCCTGGGTTTACCGGGCAGCCTGGCTGCCCGGTCGCTGGCTTATAATTACAATAACGGAGTCAAGCATGAAATCATCCATCAAACGGTGGGCAGCTGCGCTCAGCCTGTCTTGCACCGTAGCCCTGTGTGCTCCCGTAGTCTTCGCCGAAGATCTCTACCTGCTGGCTGATACCGCACCTGCGAGCGGGACCAACCCCCAGACCAAGCCTGACGAATTCAAGAAAAAAGGGCCTTGGAAAATTGGCATGAGCCACTACGGTCTTGCCGGTTCAACCCATACCTATCAAACCGCTCACGAAGCCGAACAAGCCGTCAAAGGTATCCCACAAATCAAGGAATACCTCTTCCGAAGTGCGGACCTCAGTCAGTCCAAGCAAGCCGCTGACATTGAAGACCTCATCGCCCAAAAAGTCGATGTGCTCATCGTAGCGCCCCTGACCACCACATCAGCTTCAGCAGGTATCGAGAAAGCCCGTGCGGCAGGTATCCCCGTCGTCGTTTACCTGGGCAAAACCAGTACCGACCAATTCACCACCGAGATCCAGGGAGACGACTTCTTCTTCGGCAAGGTGATGGCCGAATACCTTATCAAGCAGACTAACGGCAAAGGCAACATCTGGTTGCTGCGGGGCGTCGCGGGGCACCCGGTTGATGAGGATCGCTACAAAGGCGCAATGGCAGCCTTCAAAGCCGCGCCAGGCATCAAGATCATTTCCGATCAATACGCCAACTGGTCCTACGATGATGCCAAACGCATGTGCGAAAGCCTCTACCTGTCTAACCCTGAAGTGAACGGCATCTGGGCTGACGGCGCGAACATGTCGCTCGGCTGCGCCGATGCACTGCAGCAAATGGGCGTAGCCACCCTGCCCCCGATCACCGGCGAAGCCATGAACGGCTGGTTGCGCCGCTGGAAGACCGACAACCTGAAATCCATTGGCCCCATCTGCCCACCCGGCTTGAGCGCTGCGGCGGTACGCGCTGCCGTCGCGCTGCTTGAGGGCAAACCTGTCTACAAGCATTACGTGAACCGCCCCGACCCGGTCACTACCGACACTCTGGATAAATACGTGCGCATGGACCTGTCGGATGCCTTCTGGAGCCCTTCCGAAATACCGGAAGAGCAACTCCAGAAATACTACGGCACCAAATAATCCTGATGACGCCATCGCGCAGGCATTTGCATGCCTGCGCCTTTAACCGGAGGATCAACCATGCTACGCGCACAGAAGATCATCAAAACGTTTGGCAATACCACTGTGTTGCATGGCATCGACTTTTCACTTGAAAAAGGTTCGATCCATGCCTTGACCGGCGAGAACGGCGCCGGTAAGTCCACACTTATGAAAATCATCGCGGGCGTGCACAAACCAGACAGCGGCAGCCTGGAACTCAACGGCGAACGCCTGGTGCTCTCCTCCCCTCTGGATGCGCTGCACAAGGGCATCTCCACGGTGTTCCAGGAGTTCACGCTCATCCCTAATCTGTCGGTCGCGGAAAATATCTTCCTGGGACGCGAACCGCGCACACGAATGGGAGCGATGGATTACGCAACCGCCGAGAAAAAAGCCACCGAGATACTCTCTCGGGTCGGACTCAACTTCGACCCAAAGACCCTGGTAAAAAACCTGACCGTCGCACAGCAACAGGCCGTCGAGATTGCCAAGGGCATATCCGCCGATGCTGACATCTTCATTTTCGACGAACCGACCGCCGCGCTCAATGCCGCCGACGTAGAGCGGCTGCAACAGCTCATCTACGAGTTGAGGGACGCCGGCAAGGCGATCATTTACATCTCACATCGGTTGCGGGAAATTTTCGAGATGTGCGACACCGTGACCGTGATGAAGGATGGTCGGCATGTCGCCACGCGTCCAACCGCGTCACTGACCGAGCATGAATTGGTCGCCCTGATGGTGGGCCGAGACCTCGTCGATTTTTTCCCGCCGCGCGGCGAAGTCGCCAAAAACGTGGCACTCGACGTACGTGCACTCAAGGTCGAAGCGCATTCGCCCGACGTCCGATTTTCCCTCAATCGCGGCGAAATATTGGGCGTGGCCGGCCTGGAGGGCCAGGGCCAGCGGGAGATTGCACGCGCCATCGTCGGACTCAAAGCGGCTGCGCATTCGGACATTGTCAAAATGTCCCCCTCCACTGGCGCGACGATCCGGCTGGACCCAACGAACGGTATTGAACCGATGATTCAAGCCGGATTGGGCTTCATCCCCGAGGACAGGAAAAGCGAAGGTCTGTTTTTAAACCTGTCGATCGCCGACAACATCGCGCTGGGTACGCAAATAGGACGCCCCCTTGGCTCGATCCTGACGAATGCAAAATCTGTGGTTGCCGGGCTTATGCGCGATATGAACATCGGCAAAGGCGATTCGCGGGTGATCGTCAAGTCGCTGTCAGGAGGTAACCAGCAAAAAGCCTTGATCGGCCGCTGGCTGGCGTCGGGGGTCGACGTCATCGTTCTTGAAGAGCCGACGCGCGGCGTGGACGTCGGCGCCAAGGCTGAGATTTACCGCCTGCTGCGCGAATTTGTCGAACAGGGCGGAGCACTGTTGGTGCTTTCACGCGAGCTGTTGGAGTTGATCGGCTTGTGCGATCGAATCCTGGTGATCCACGAGGGCCGGATCGTCACACAAATGAGCGGGTCGGAGGCGACCGAAGAACGCATCTTGCACGCCGCCATTGGCACGCAACACTCGGATGTACACGTCGCCTCCCACACAGGAGTTCATGCCTTATGAGCGCCCTCAATCTTTTCGCCATGCCTCGCAACTCAAGAAGTGGCACGCTGCGTATCGCGCTGATGATTCTGGCATTGGTCCTGCTGGTCGCCGCCCTCAGCTCCCCCGAGTTCTTAACCCGGCAAAACCTCTCCAACGTCATGGCGCAAACCGCCCCGCTGGTGCTCGCTTCGGTTGGCCAAATGATGGTCATCGTCACTGGCGGCCTCGATGTTTCCAACGGTGCTGTAGTGAGTCTCACCACGACCCTAGTGGCCATGCCCTACCCGGCCGCGATGACCTTCAGCATCGCCCTGCTGGCAGCGCTGTCAATCGGCCTGATCAACGGGGTTGGGGTGGCCAGGCTCAACGTTCACCCCATCATCATGACGCTGGCAACCATGAGCTTTGCCCAAGGTTTGGCGCTGCTGCTGCGTCCGATACCAGGCGGTGATGTGCCTTCCTGGCTGACGACGCTGGTAAACGGCGATGTCGCAGGTGTGCCCTTGTCACTGTTCTGGATCGGCGTACCGGTAGCGGCGGCGGCCTGGCTGCTGTATCGCCGGCCGTTTGGTGTTCACCTGTTTGCCGCCGGCGGCAGTGCCGAGAATGCGCGTCTGAACGGTATCAATACGCAACGCATCATCATTGCTGCTTACCTGCTGAGCTCGCTGTTTGCGTTCATTGCCGGTCTCTACCTGGCGGGCCGTCTGTCTTCGGGCGACGCCAAAGTCGGCAACGCGTTCAACCTTGATTCGGTGACGGCAGTGGCGTTAGGCGGTGCTCAACTAAGCGGCGGGGTTGGCAGCCTGCTGGGCACTGTAGTGGGCGCACTGCTGGTAAGCCTGATCGGCAATGCGATGAACCTGTCCAACATTTCCGCTTTTATCCAGATCGGTGTGAAAGGGTTACTGCTGCTGGCAGTGGTAAGCCTGCAACGTCGCAAGGAGATTGGTCTATGAACGCCCGCTCTTATACACCGTTACCCCTAGCAGCCAGGACGACCAGCCAACGGGCTAAAACCGTGTTGCACTGGGTCCTGCAACTGCCCCCCTCTTATCTGGTACTCGCCGCACTGCTGGTGATCATTGCCTTCTTCGCCAGCAACCTGTTGAACCCGATGTTCACCTCAATCATCCTGCGCCAGTGTGCGCCACTGGGCATCATCGTATTGGGGCAGGCACTGGTGATGAGAGCCGGGTCAATTGACCTCTCGGTTGTCGGTGTGTCCGCCATGACCATCTACCTCGTCACATCAGGCGTACTCTCCAGCCTGCATCCTGCGCTTATCGTCATCATCCCGATTCTGCTCGGGATGCTGGTGGGCGTGCTCAACGGCATCTTTATCGCCTACATTCGGGCGTCGGCCGTGATGATCACGCTGGGCATGACGACGGTACTGCTCGGCGCTGTTTCCTGGTTGACCACAGGACAGCCACCTGGGGCAGTTCCTAAATGGCTCAACCTGGTAACCAGCGAACGGCTTTTGGGGTTGTCATACGCGATTTACATATGGGTCGGGTTGACCATCGTGTTCGCATTGGCGGTGCGCACACTGGTATTCGGTAAGTTTTTAGCCGCCATCGGCGACAGCCCGAAGGCCTCGACCATCTCCGGGTTGCCCGTGCAGCGAGTGATCTTCATCAGCCACGTCGCAGCGGGCATTTTAGGGGCGATGGGGGCATTACTACAGACCTCGGCATTGGGGGTCGGCAGTATCAAACCAGGGTTGGATATTGCAATGAATGCCATCGCAGCAGCGATATTGGGCGCAGTGACATTCGGCAGCGCGCGCGGCGGCGTGATGGGCCCGTTTATCGCAGTGCTCGCCTTCGGCTACCTCTTTGCGGCACTGACCGTGTTCGGTATCCAGGAGCCCGGCAAGCTGATGGTACAGGGCCTGGTCATCGCCGTGGCAGCGATAAGCGCCGGCGTTCGCCAAAAATAAAGCGCCACGTCAGGCCCGCATAGCCGGGCCTGCCGCTCTCATACTTTCTGAATCACCACCCTTGGCATCTCCACATGCCAGAGGCGATGACGCGTCGCTGTTAGTTAGTCATTTGAATGCAAAACAATAATAAAAAGGATGACACCTTCATGAACAGAAAG
Organism: Pseudomonas sp. A39; assembly: GCF_058145955.1. Lineage (NCBI taxonomy): Bacteria > Pseudomonadati > Pseudomonadota > Gammaproteobacteria > Pseudomonadales > Pseudomonadaceae > Pseudomonas > Pseudomonas sp. A39. The sequence continues at coordinate 31,422 of NZ_JBYVMD010000012.1, read as the reverse complement.
ATAAAAAACGTCGTAGTGATGATCTGCTCGTCGATAGTGTTCCCACTGTCGGCACATGCACTGGAGTTTTCGGGTTACTTGCGCGCAGGTGCGGGTGGGTCCTCCAGTGGCGGCACTCAATCCTGCTTCCAGCTTCCGGGAGCACAGTCGAAGTATCGGCTGGGAAACGAATGCGAGCAGTACAGTGAACTTGAGTTGCGACAAGACCTGGCGAAGTTTGATGACGGGTCGGTGTTGAGCGTGGATGGCATGGCCGCCTTCTATGAAGGCTACGGGCATACCCCTGAATTCACGGGTGATGACGGCTGGGCAAGGATGGCCCAACTGTACGGCCAATGGAGTAATGTAGCCGCGCTCAACGGCGGCTCGCTCTGGGCAGGCAGACGGTTTTACAAACGAAACGACGTGCTGATTTCAGACTACTTTTACTGGAACCAGAGTGCCACAGGCGCTGGCGTGGAGAATGTTCAATTAGGCGACTACAAGTACAGCTATGCCTTCTCGCGTAAGGACAACGTATTCCAGCGCGACTACATAAACCGCCACGACTTCAATGTCGACGGCATTCAAGTGAACCCCGGCGGTGTACTTCAACTGGGGTTGAGTTACATCGAAAAGCCGAATCGCGAGCAAGTCCATAACGGCTGGGCAGTGACCGCCCAACACAAGCAAACGCCGTTTCTGGGAGGGCATAACACATTTGCCCTTCAGTACGGCGAGGGCTCGGGCACGGGGCTGGGCTACACCGGCGATCCGACGCTGGACGACAGCTCGCGCAGTTGGCGGGCCGTCGAGTATTTCGACTGGCAGGTAACGCCGCGTTTCGGGGGCCAGTTCAACGTGGTCTATCAGCAAGATGAACGCTATATCGGCGGCAGGCAAAGCTGGTTGTCGGTTGGGGTACGTCCGAGCTATGCACTGACGGAACATATCAAACTCGTCACCGAAGTGGGCCATGACCAAGTGAATGCGTCTGGCGGCATGCGCAAGTTGAATAAATTTACGGTTGCGCCCACATGGTCCCCTGCCGGCCAAGACTTCTGGGCTCGGCCGGAAATCCGCTTGTACTACACCTATGCGCAGTGGAACAAGGCAGCGCAAGAGGCGGCATCAGAGCTCGTGCCAGGAACGGCGCTATCTGATAGCGGTGCATTCGGCACCAGTCGCAACGGTTCAAATTTTGGCGTACAGATCGAGTATTGGTGGAAATAAACGAGCTGCTTTAATCAAGGCTCGCCGCACACCGCGGCGAGCGCTCATCAATTTAAAGGCGCGTCGCGCTTTCCCCCCCCGCTTTCTGCGGGGTCGCTTCATCAGCGGCCGAATATGAATACCCGTCAACATTGTATTACAATTACGCCGCAAAGCCTGTGTGCTGCTCCATATGATGGCTCTACAAGCCTACCTGCATACAATCTGCTATTAATATAAACAGATCTATTACGCATCAAGCTGTGTGTGACCTAAAGGCGGGAGTTTTATGAGTAGTGATGCAATGCCGGTAATGAGCCGCCCTGAAACACTCCGAGGGCATGTGGAGAGCTTCCTGCGGGAGGCCATCATGAATGGACGGTTCGCTCCCGGAGAACGGCTGGTGGAGCGCGAGCTTTGTGAGATGCTCAAAGTCAGCCGTCCGCCCCTTCGAGAGGCCCTGCGAAAGCTCGAAGCTGAAAAGCTGATCGTGATCGTGCCGCACAGGGGCCCGGTGGTCGCCAGCCTAGACATTGCTGAAGCTCGCGAACTCTACGCGCTGCGTGGCCTCCTTGAAGGTTTTGCAGCCCATGAATTTGCCAGGCTTGCCTCTGATAAAGATATCGTCAAGTTGGGTAAAGCCGTCAACAACCTGCACAAGCAGTCCAGCAATCCGGATCGCCGCGCACTGATTGAAGCCAAATCAAAAATCTATGACGTCTTGCTCGGCTGCTGCGGCAACCGGCTGATCACTGAAGTACTCCAGGGACTGCTCAGTCGTATCAACCTGCTTCGAGCAACCTCTTTCTCCAGGCCTGAACGATTGCGCGAAAGCCTGGCTGAAATCGATGAGTTGCTGGCCTGCATCAAAAACCGTGATGGCGAAGGTGCCCAACGCATGGCCACCCTGCACATCAAGAATGCCGAAAACGCGGCACTCGAGGTTCTGGAATCCAGCACGGAGCAGTAGCCGACTCACGCCGGGATCCCCCAAGCGATACCGCCACGCGCGCGGATGTTCATTCCGCCGTCAGCGCGAGACAAGCGCGGGTGATACGCTTGCAGGCGTGCTCCAAGGTGGCGGTCGACGTGGCAAAAGAAATGCGGAAGTATCCTTCCAGGCCAAACGCACTCCCCGGTACCACCGCCACCTGCGCAGCTTCGAGCAGGTACCGGCAGACATCCACGTCATTCGTCAGCACTTCACCGGCTGGCGTTTTGCGTCCGAACAGCCCCGAGCATGAAGGGAAGAGATAAAAAGCGCCCTCCGGACGGCGGCATACCAGGCCGGGGGTGGTGTTAAAAGCGTCCAGGCAAAGATCCCTGCGCTGACGAAACACTTCATTACGCTCAGACAGAAAGTCGATAGGCCCGTCCAGCGCTGCCACGGCAGCGGCCTGGGATATCGCGCAGGGGTTGCTGGTGGTCTGCGATTGAATGGTGGCCATGGCGGCGATCAAAGGTTTAGGACCGCCCGCATAACCAATGCGCCAGCCCGTCATTGAATAAGCCTTTGAAACGCCATTCACGGTCAGCACGCGATCATGTAACGCCGGCATCTGCGAAGCCAGGGTGGAAAATACCCATCCGTCGTAACTCAGGTGCTCGTACATGTCGTCCGTCAGCACGTAGACCTGCGGATGCTCCAACAATACGGCGCCCAACCGATCAAGCTCAGTCGCGCTATAACCCGCACCCGTCGGGTTGCTTGGCGAATTCAAAATCAGCCACTTGGTACGCGGCGTGATTGCCTGCTTGAGTTGCTCGGCAGTGATTTTGAAGTGCTGATGGGCCGCACAAGGGACCTCAACGGGCGTGCCCCCTGCCAAGCGCACCATGTCCGGATAGGACACCCAGTAAGGCGCAGGAATGATGACTTCATCCCCAGGGTTAAGGGTGGCCTGCAGCGCATTGATCAGTACTTGCTTACCGCCGGTGCCGACGCTGATTTCGTCGGTCGTGTAGGTGATGCCGTTTTCACGCTGAAACTTGCGAACGATCGCCGCTTTGAGCTCCGGAGTTCCATCCACATCGGTATAGCGGGTCTGGCCTGCATCAATCGCCGCTTTGGCAGCTGCATTGATGTGATCAGGGGTGGGAAAGTCCGGCTCACCGGTCGACAAGCTGATGATATCTACCCCATTGCGGCGCAGCTCTGCGGCCTTGCGCGTGATTGCTAGCGTGGGCGAGGGTTTAACCGCTTTCAGCAGATTTCCGAGCAATTGCATGGGGCCACTCTTCAGCATTCGTTGATAGTGCGTGAATGCTAGCGGCCCCCGCAAAACAATTAAAACAATATATCTGGATGAGTTTAAACAATTATATTTGTTAGCTGTCAGCCGCTTTTTCGCTCCTGACACCGGTGCTATTGCGCAAAATTGGCTCTAAGCATTAGCGCCCGGCGCTTGACAGCTTCTGTAGCGAGCGATATAGAATAAAATTCAACATGCATTCGTCAACACCGTTTGCAGGTTCGCTTGAGCGGGCCATTTGTGAAACATCGCCTGATCTGGAGGAGCTATGCACTCAGTTTTTATCGTCGGTGGTTCGGGTAAAGTGGCCCGAAGCCTTGCTCAACAGCTGGCAGAACGAGGCCATCAACCACATTCGTTATACCGTCATGCGGAACAAGCCGAGGGGCTCGAAGCGCTCGGCGCCATCCCAGTTGCCGGTAACTTGCTTGAGCTTGACACAAAGGCTCTGGCCAAGCTGATGGCGGGCAGTGATACCGTGGTATTCGCGGCCGGTGCCGGCGGCAAAGGCGGCGCACAGATGACGGATGCCATCGACGGTCATGGCCTGGAGCTGTCTGTCGCCGCGGCTCGGTTAGCGGGTATCCGGCGCTTTATTCTGGTTTCGGCGTTTCCAGAGGCATCGCGTGGCAAAACGGTGTCCGAGACCTTCGAAAACTATATGGCCGTGAAGAAACGCGCGGACGTGCACCTCGCTGCAAGCGATCTTGACTGGGTCATTCTGCGCCCCGGCACGTTGCTGGACTCGCCTGGCACTGGCAAAGTCCACGCCGGCCTTGCCATCCCCTACGGCGACGTACCGCGCGAGGATGTCGCAGCAGCCTTGTTGCAGATCATCGAACAGCCCGGTGTGAGTCGCGTCATCATCGAACTGACCCAAGGCACTACGCCGGTCGATGAAGCTATTCAGCCGTTTGATCGGGATCGTCGACAGGCATGAACCCACCAACCACCATAAAGCTGCTGCTGGTCGGCGCGAGCGGGCTGGTCGGGCGTCATGTCCTGGATTTAGCGCTGTCGGACCCACGCGTCGCAAGGGTCTATGCGCCGACGCGAAAAGCGCTGCCGGCACACCCGAAACTCATCGCGACCCTCACCGATTTTGAGCATCTGGGTGAACAGGCAGAGCAATGGCAAGCGGATGCCGTGATCTGCACCCTGGGCACCACGCTGAAAACAGCGGGCTCCAAAGAAGCCTTCGAACGCGTCGACCATACCTACCCACTGGCAGTGGCCAGGTTAGCTGCTGATCACGGCACGTCGACCTATGTGCTCAATTCCGCTATCGGTGCCGATGCAGGGTCTTCATTTTTTTACAACCAAGTCAAAGGACGCCTGGAACAGGATCTGGCGAAAGTTGGATTTGAATCGCTGACGTATGTGCGGCCGGGTGTCATTGGAGGCAAGCGTGAAGAGGTGCGCCCTGCCGAGCACGTCATGATCCTCTTGTTGAAACTCGCGGCGCCGTTGTTGCCGGGGCGCTGGCGACTCAACCCCCCGGCGCTGATCGCGCGGGCACTGCTGGAAGCCGCGATTAATCGGGCCCCAGGCGTGCATGTTGTTACGTCGAGCAGCATGACAAGGCCAGGTTAGGCCAGTAAGCGTCGGCTCATTTCAAGCGCCGCGTCAAAGGGCTCGCGAGTCCGGTTGACCTTGACCAGCAACGAGGCGCCCAACCACATCTGGTAGAGCGCTTCAGCCAGCATCGCGGCGTCAACGGACGCGGCGATTGAGCCATCGGCTTTGCCCTGCTCAACACAACGAATCATCCGCTCGATAATCAGGGCAGTACCCTTCTCAAGCACACCGCGCATGTTTTCGGACAGGTCGCACACTTCCGCCCCCAATTTGACCACCAGGCATTTTTGATCGGTGTGATCAAACGCCTGTGTCTCGGCCCAATAGCGTAGATAGATCAGCAGACGTTCGGCGCCGGAGCCCTCACTGGCCAACTGCACATCGACACGCGTGAGGTACTCGTCAAAGTACTCTTCGAGCAGCGCTTGGCCAAACTCATCCTTGGAACGGAAGTAGTGGTAGAACGACCCTTTCGGCACACCCGCGGCCGCGAGCAGCTCGGTAAGGCCGACGGCGGTGTAACCTTTCTGGGTCATCAGCGACCTGGCGACATCAATGATGTGCTGGCGCATGTCATGGGCGGGTTTCTTCATAATGCGGCGCATGCTATCAAAAAAAACGATCAAGCGGCAGGCGCCCGGTGGAGCGCCTGCCGTTGTTCACATGTGCAGCAAGGAGGAAGAAGGGAACTCAACCCACCTGTTTCAACAGCGCAAATCTCGCAGGGCTCATCACCTTCATCATCAAGGCGGCGGCACAGCCCACGACAAATGAAATCATCACAATCATTTCCATGATGGAGGCTGCAAGTCCGGCATTCTCACCGCCAACCAGCGCGGGCAGATTCTGGACCGCCACGATCAGGCAAGCGACCAATCCGAGGAACCCGCCGGTGGGTGCCACAACGGTGTTCCAGAACGGATGTGGCGTGTCGCTTCGGCGGAAAAACACCAGTACCGAAACGCACGTCAGGGACAGGATCACCATGTAACCCAGTGTTCCCGCTGTCGCACCCCACGCATAGATCTGGGTGACCGGGTCCATCCCGATCAGCGCGCAAATGGCGACCGCCAGCAGCGACAACGTTGTTTGCAATACCGAGGACACAAAGGGCGACCCGTGTTTCTGATGCACGCTCCCCAACTTTGAATGCAGCACGCCAAAGCGTCCCAGCACGTATTGATAGCGAACGACGATGTTATGCAGCGACAACACGCATGCAAACAGACTGGTCACCAGCAAAACCTGCATTACATCCACAAAGGCTTTGTTGGTGAATCGCTCCACCATGGTCAGATACATATCACCTGGGTGATCGGTCGCTTGCTGTACCACTTGCGATAACCCCACACCGTTCACCTGGCACCACATCGACACGGCGTAGAACACGCCAATCACAAATACCGCGATGTACGTGGCCTTTGGAATGGTCACATTCGGGTTTATCGCTTCTTCGCGATAGACCACCGTCGACTCAAACCCCGTGAAGCAATAGATGGCAAACATGATCCCAAGGCCCGGCGACCCCGACAGAATACTGGTCGCCGAAAACGGCTCCAGCGCATCCGGGCCAATACTGCCGCTGCCAATAATGGCGGCGTCCACCACCAACACAATCAGAATTTCCAGCACCAATGCCACACCCAGGAATTTGCTGCTCAGTTCAATCTTCTGATAGCCCAGGATCCCTACCAACGCGGTAATAGCTAATGCCAGAAGCCACCAGGAAATAGTGATACCCAGCGTGGTCAACAACAGCTGCGACAAGGCGAAGCCAATGTAAGCCTCCAACGCCACCAGGATCATGAAGTACGAGATCACTGCCAGGGTCGCGGATCCCAACCCAATGGACCGCCCCATGCCTTTTTGGATATAGGAATAGAACGCCCCTGCGTTGGTGATGTACCTCGACATGTAGATGAAACCCACACTGAAGAGAAACATGATCACCGTTGCAATCATTGCGTCAAAAGGCGCTGCGGCGCCATTGCCCATGGAGATAATCAGCGGCGTATTGGCAACCATCACGGTTAATGGCGCGGCCGTTGCAATCACCATCAGCACAATCGAGGTAACACCTAAAGACCCGGACAAGCCCGGTTTGCTATCAGTAATGCCTGGCTCTGCAGTGTGCATATTCGCCCCTATGGATATTGTTTTCCCGCAAGAAATCACTGATCTACCTTCGACGTCCCTGCCCTGACGGTTTCAGTAAGTTCGCAGTTGTCTGAACCGCAACTAAAGTGACGCGCGTTTAAAGGGAGTGCCCCTGATACGCCGACTCACCGAATCGACAACATGCGTCGTGATCATTGTTGCGCCCGCGTAAAATTCGCCGCTATCCAATATCGGCGCGTGGTGCACGCCAAACATGACTGTTTTTCAGCACGCACCAAAAGGAAAACCCCATGCTTCGTTACCGTGCATTTAGCGATCAATTCTTTTATCTGAAGCGCTGATTGCGCGCGGCAAGCTGGAACGAACATTGCTGCTTCAACGGCAGACTTCGGAGACTGTCGTGATGCAGCACAATCCAGATACCGCCCTCCCGCCCTGCGCACTTCCAAGAGTTGCATGTGAGCGGTCAAATGACCCGTTCCTTCAATCGAGAATTCTTCCTGACTGGATGCAGGACTATACCCAGCTCTCCTGTGGCAACTTTGAAGGCGGCGTCGCGCGTGCATCTCTTGGGCGAGTCCAAGTGTTCAGAGAATGGATCAATCAAGCCGTCGATCAACGCTCGGTCGCTGACACCGATGTCGTGATGATAGGTGTGACCTTGCATGAAGGGACGTGCTCTTGGCAGAACAGGGAAATGCAGGCCGACTCGTTATTCATCATGCGCCAAGGTGAAGAAGCCCGTTTCTGTGCGACAACCAAGTCCGACATCCTGGCGGCGACAATTGACGTGTCATTCCTGAACACGCTGTCCCAGGGCCTTTACGGGGTGAGCGCCGACCGCCTGGTCAACGGCGCCTGCCTGCTCAAAGGCGATACACAGGGGATCGCTCGATACAAATCCTTGCTGCTATCAGGCCTGGGTTCAGCCGTGGCGTGTCCGGACTCGATCGACAGTGAGGCCACGCGCCTGCAACTCTGCGAGGATGTCACCGTGGCGGCGCTTGAAGCGATGGGCAGTTTGTCCCATACGCCATCTTCTTCACCGCGAGATCATCGGGTTCATCGAGCGATGGTAGACAGGGCGCGCGCGTTTATTTTGAGCCAGCCAACGGCCAACCACTCAGTGGAAGCCTTGTGCGAACACTTGCACATGAGCAGGCGTGGACTGCACAGCGCATTCATTCAGGTGGTGGGTGTCAATCCGTGCACGTATATCCGCCAAGTGCGCTTGCACGGCGCCCGCAAAGACATTTTAAGTGGCGTGCCTTCGGTGTCTGAAGCCGCCATGCGCTGGGGGTTTTGGCACTTTGGTATGTTCTCCCACTACTACAAAAACCAGTTTGGAGAGTTACCTTCGGAAACGTACCGCAACCCGCCCTGTGTCGGGATGGGAACCTGGCCCCCACTGAGTTGAAAGGCCCTTCCAACGACAAAAATATGAATATATTTCCAAACGAAACATAACTATTATTTGCGCATGATCAAAGAACTGAAAACCCTTATCGCCGTAGCGAGAGAAGGCACATTTGCAGCCGCCGGCAGCAAAATCGGCCTGACTCAAGCAGCGGTCAGCGCGCAGATGCAACGCCTTGAGGCCGAGCTTGGGGTCGAGTTGTTCGACCGCAAAGGGCGTTCGGCGCAACTCAATCAGATGGGGCATCAAGTACTGGCTCAAGGCCAGCAACTGGTGCTTCAGTTTAAAAACCTGGGCACAAGCTCGGTGGGCCTGCCAGCCAGCATTCTGGTGACTATCGGTGCGATTGCATCCGTTCAGCGCTCTTATCTCCCGGAAGCGCTGGCTGAATTTCACCAGCGCTCCCCGGCCTGTAGAACACGCGTCATACCGGGCCTTTCGATGGAGTTGGTGAACCAGGTCGACTCGGGTGAAATCGACATGGCCGCAATCATCCGCCCACCCTTTTCTCTTCAAAGCGATCTGCGCTGGACAACCTTGGCGCGCGAACCGTATCGACTGATCGTCCCCGCCGATATGCCCGGAGACGATTGGGCCGAGTTGGTGTCGAGCCAGCCCTTTATCCGCTACGACCGTTCATCTTTTGGCGGGCGGCAGGTTGATCGGTTCTTGCGACAGACCCATTTTTCATTGCATGAAGTCTGCGAACTCGATGAACTCGATGCGATCATCAAGCTGGTCGCTAACGGTGTTGGTGTGGCCTTGGTACCGGAAACGGCCACCCGCAAGGAGTGGCCTGCTGAAGTGCGCGCGATCGACCTGAAACAGCGTACGTTCCATCGCGATATAGGCCTGGTTCATCGCGCGCGCCGCAGCCTTACCGAACCGGTGAAATTACTGGCGCAACTGATTACCGAGCAAGCGGTGAAAAAGCACTAGATAAGTCGCGAGGCTCAGTCATCGATCTTGTGCGCGCGAAGCAGCGTCCACCGCCCGCGCTCATCCAGGAACTTGCGCCCCGAATGGTTGATGAACCCCAACAGCACGCCCAGGCAAAGCGTGACCATGATGTAAAACCACTTGTCCGGCCCTACAAAGAACGTACACGCCACAGCACCAAACATCATCGGAATATTTGAAAACAGCCCCCATGGGGTGAACAGCAAGTGCGTCGCGCACAGCGCTATGGTGACCAGGCCAACCGAAAGTGCAGACGCCACCAACGGGTGCAAGCCCTGATGTGCAAACAGCGAATCCAGGTAAATAAAAACGATGCCCCATACCACTCCCGCCACCGCACTCAGGCAGGCATCAGCGAATTTGTCGGCTCTGGCGCCCCCGCTCAGGTAGATAGGCAGCGCAACAAAGGTGCACGGCAGCGCGCCCAGTAAACCGAGCGGGCTCATCAGGTACAACAGCACGTAAAGCCCTACGGTAATACCGATCCACACACTCAAATTCAACGAAAATCTTGTCGACATCCTATTCACTCCTGCAACGCGTTTATTGTTGTTTGTCGTGCATCAGGCGCTTCTGGAAAACATCGATTTGTGTATCTTTGCCGCGTGCGAACGTCAGCCAGGCCTCATTGATCATGAGGCCTGGCTGTGTTGGCTCAACACTCAGCGACGCAGGCCGGCCTGCTTCAGCAATGGCATCACCCGCTCATTGAAAAACGGCAGCTCTTCGTTGTAATCGACCATGGTCAACAACGTACCGTCGACTCCGGTTTTCTTCAGGTCGATCAGGCCTTGGGCCACTTGCTCCGGAGAACCAATCAAGGGATAACCGCCCCAGCCCGCGATGAAGCGTTCTTTGAACTTCGCGTACATCTCTGCGGAGTGGTTCTGCGACTGGACTTGCAGCACATCGGCCAGGTTGTCGCACGCCACGCGGTCGCCCTTTTCTTTGACGTAGTAGTCGTAGTATTCGCGCGCTTCCTTTTCCGTTTCTCGCACAATGACCGGACACGATGTGAAGGTCCCCAGTTCCCGGCCAAACTTGGAGCGGGCCAGGTCCTTGACGTGCTTGACCCAGGCGGCGCCTTTCTCCATGTCCTGCATGAAGCCGAAGTTGAAATCGCAGTGCTTGGCCGTGAAATCCAGACCTTTACCCGACGACCCGGCGCAGATCATCACCGGGCGCCCCGCCTTGTTGTAAGGTTTGGGCTCCATGACGGCGTCTTTGGTCTTGTGGAAGTCACCGTTGTAGTCCACACCATTACGCGCCCACAACGCAGCAACGATATCCATCCATTCATCCGCATACTCATAGCGCTGGTCGTGTTCCATCATCTCGCGGCCAAACATCTCCATTTCCGGAGTAAACCAGCCGGTCACCAGGTTCAAGCCAAAACGGCCTTTGGAAATATGGTCGATGGTGGTCGCCATTTTAGCCGCAACGATCGGATGAATAGTGGGCACGTGGGTGGTGGAGAAAAACTGCAGCTTGGTGGTAACTGCAGCCATCGCAGCGGCCCAGGTGAACGTCTCCATGTTGGTGCCGTTGAAGTTGGTCTCACCACCGAAACCACGCCAACGCGCGATAGGTACCATGCACTCCCAACCCGCCGCTTCCAGCTGCTGAGCGATCTTTACGTTGTGCTCGAAGGTCGGCTCAAACGTGGATTCAGCCGTGGTGATTGCGCAGGCGTTTGAGCAGTTGGTTCCGAACACCCCCAATTTCAGCGCGTTGTCGTTGAACATAGGGTTGCCGGTTTCGTGAAAGCGTTCTTGCATGTCCATTTCACATTCCTCTTTTTATTGTTGTTGATGCTTACGGAGCGCTGGGTCAGACGCCCATATCGTCAAACACTTCCTGCGCCAGGCGGAAGCCATCAATCGAAGCCGGCACACCACAATAAATCGCCACTTGGAGCAGTACTTCGCGAATTTCTTCTTTGCTCAAACCATTATTGATCGCGCCGCGCACATGCAACTTCAACTCGTGAGGACGGTTCAATGCCGAAATCATGCCCAGGTTCAGGAAGGAGCGTGTACGGCGATCCAGACCCGGACGATTCCAAATAGCGTCCCAGCAATACTCGGTCACCAACTCCTGCACCGGCCAGTTAAAATCCGTGGCCTTGGCAATGGAACCATCCACATAAGCTTCACCCAGCACTTCACGGCGGGTCTTGAGGCCATCATGGAAACGCTCGGAAAGTTGGTTGCCATCGGGCGAAGTAATTTTTGCTTGGCTGTTCATTTCATCTTCCTCGGGGTGAGTTAATACCTTGGCGACCTTATGACTGCCTACACAGCCATCGCGCTAAAGTGTTGCGGTTAAACATTCAGGTTTAGAGCTATGCCACCAAACTGGGCCTTACTTGTTTAGTGCTAACAGCATTCGCTGCTTTCCACACAATCAACTCTGCAATCGAAATAATGATGAGTTCGTGCTGTTGTGCGAACACTTCAAGATCAGCACGACGCGCCATGCTGCCGTCGTCCTTGAGGATCTCGCAGATCACACCTACCGGCGACAACCCTGCCAGCTCAGCAAGATCCACAGCCGCTTCGGTGTGACCAGCGCGCTCTTCAACGCCACCGTTGCGGGCGATCAGCGGAAAAATATGCCCTGGCCTTGAAAGTGCCTGTGCCGTCGTGTCAGCCGCCGCAAGTGCTCGAAGCGTCAACGCGCGCTCTGCCGCTGAAACTCCGGTGGTGACGCCTGCTATCAAATCGACAGAAACGGTGAACGCGGTTTTCATGGAGTCGGTGTTGCGCTCCACCATCAGCGGTAATTCCAGGCGCCGTGCAATGCGTTCAGGCATCGGCGCACAGACGATCCCACGGCATCGGCTGACCATAAACGTCAACGCCTGCGTGGTGGCGAACTCGGCAGCCATCACGACATCACCTTCGTTTTCGCGGCTCTCGTCATCCACCACGATCACCATCCCGCCGGTGGCGATGACTTCCAGTGCTTTCTCAATCGTTGCAAAGCCCATAACAACCTCTACGGTCTCAAGTCTCAGGAGATATCACTTGATCGCGGCGGATCTGGCGAAGCGCCCGTCTTCGTACAAAAGTGGCGAAATATCCGGCCGGGTATCGACCCACAGCACTCGGCCGAAAATCACATCGTGAGAGCCGATGGTCGCCACTTCACACACCTCGCACACCAGCGCCGCCTGCGCGTCGGCCAGCACCGGCACGCCGTGCTCCTCTACCCACTGACCATGCTCAAAGCGCTCCTGCCCTTTGAGCTGGCCGCTGAAAATCGGCACCAGATCGACGTGGGAGAGGTGCAGCATGTTCACCGCGAAGCGACCGCTCACCTCCAGCGCAGTACTGATGGAGGCCGAGCGATTGACGCAGACGAGGATGGTGGCGGGGTCGGCAGTCACCGATTGAACCGCCGTCGCAGCCATACCGAACGGCTGGCCCAGGTGGCGCGTAGTGATCAGCGAGATGGTCGATGTCAATCGACGCATCGCCAGCTTGAAGTCGTTAACGAGTTCTTTTTCTTGTTGTTGTTCTTTCATGTCTGCCTCTTCCAAGGAGTCCCATGGGGTGTTGGAATGAAAACTTACAGATCGTCAGACAATCTGTCAAAATATTTTGCATGATTGACAGATTGTCTGACGACTTTTATAAGTGATCGAGCATTTAATTCAACGAGGGACACACCCATGCCACGCACGCTGTATGGCCATATGAAATCCAGCAACGTCATGAAAGTCGTCTGGCTGATGGACGAACTGGGGCTCGCCTACGAGAGGATCGACTTGGGCAATGTTTTCGGCGGGCTTGAAGAGGACGATTACCGCGGGATGAACCCCACCAGTCTGGTTCCAACCCTGGTCGACGGTGACTTCACGATTTGGGAAAGCAACGCAGTGATGCGTTACCTGTGCAACGCTTATGCACCGACCAGCCCCCTCTATCCGGCGGCGCCCAAGCTCCGTGCGGTGGTCGACCAGTGGCTGGATTGCCAACAGACACAGCTCACCCGACCACAGACCGTGGTGTTCTTCCAGTTGATTCGTACCGCCCCGGAAAAACGCGATACACCCGCGTTGGAAACCGCGATTCGCGAAGCCGGCAAGGTCTGGGGCTGGATCGAACAGCGCCTGGCCACACATGAGTACATCTGCGGGCAAACGATGACCATCGCCGACATTGCCTGGGCCGTGCACGCACACCGGTGGCTGAACATGGACTTCGACCGGGCGGAGTTCCCCAACCTCAAGGCCTGGTACGCAAGGATGCTCAAGCATCAATCCTTTCGCCAGAAATGGGCCGGCCCGGTGGTTTGATCAGAGAGATGAGTGCTATGGAATTACACAATAAGGTCTGCATCGTCACGGGCGCCGCCAGCGGCATTGGTAAAGCGGTGGCCACACTTTTTGCAAAAAACGGGGCGTCGGTGATCGTGGCCGATGTGAACATCGAGGCCGCACGCGCTACGGCGGATGAGATCGACGCTTTCGCGATCGCATGCAACGTCGCCGTGAACGCCGACGTACAGTCGATGGTTGAAACGGTCATTGAGCATTTTGGCCGCATCGACGTGCTGGTAAACAACGCCGGCTTCGGCATGACCGGCAACGTTGTCACCATCGAAGAAGAGGATTGGGACCGCCTGATGTCGGTCAATCTCAAAGGCATGTTTCTGTGTGCCAAGCATGTGGTGCCCGTCATGGCCAGGCAGAAGTCCGGGTCCATCGTCAACACCACGTCCTATACAGCCACCAGCGCGATTGCCAACCGTACCGCCTATGTGGCCTCCAAAGGCGGCGTATCGGCGCTCACACGTGCAATGGCACTGGACCATGCTGCAGATGGCATCCGCGTGAACGCCGTCGCGCCGGGCACCATCGACAGCCCTTACTTCGACCGGATTTTTGCCCAGTCAGATAACCCGCAGGCACTGCGTGCAGCGTTCGACGCACGCGCCGTGTTGAATCGAATGGGGCGGCCGGAGGAGATCGCCGAGGCCTTCCTGTTTCTCGCCTCCGACCGCTCACGCTTTGCGACCGGCAGCATCCTGACGGTGGATGGCGGCTCTTCGATCGGCAACCACCTGGTTGACTGACCTTTACCTGTGACCTTTGCCCGGTGAATGCCGGGCTTTTTTTGCACACAGATAAACGAAAGCCGCCGGCCACACGAACCGTGCGACCGGCGGCTCGTTCACGCGTAGTCAGGCCGTCGCCAGCCCTGCACGCTGTGCAACATGGGCCAGGCCCTGCATCAGATAATGCCGAAAGTGATCCGGATGCTCAGTCATCGGGAAATGCCCTAGCCCGTCCATCACCAGGTGTAACGAACCCGGTATCAACTCGGCCAGTTTGGCGCCGTCCGCGGGCGTAGCCGAGTAATCATAAGTGCCCGAAAGCAGCGCCACCGGTGTGCGTCCTGCATCGATTCGCGGCGCGGTCTTGGCCCCGTCGAACTCGTCGCTGTAGAACGCCAAGTCACCGGGATAGATACCCGGGCCGCCCTGGGAGTAAATCCAACTGGCGCGGCGCCGATCCTCGACAGGGCTGGTCGGGCTCATCAAACCTCGTACGTAGGCGCCGTTGTGCAGCCCACCATGAACTTGCACATGATTCTGGTAAGGGTTGCGACGGCCACGCGACTGGAAGGGGGGCTCCAACGCCACCACGCCGATCAATTGCTCAGGGTGTTCGGCCGCCAGCACCAGGGACATCGCCGCGCCCATGGAACCGCCGACAACGATGGCCGGCGCGCCGATCACCTGCTCAATAAACGCCGTGCACCATTGTTGATAACGTTCGCTGGTCAGCAGGTACGGTGCTCCATCCCACGTTCGCGGTGGCATCGACTTACCATGGAACGGAAGATCGATCGCATACATACGAAATTGCTGCGCCATCTGGACGTCCGCCATCTGCGCGAAATACTGCCGCCCATCAGCACCTGCAGTGTGCAGGAACAGCAAGGGAATACCTTCCCCAGCCACTTCGTAATACATCTCGTAGGCCTGCCCCGCCGCGTGCACCTCGGCATACTGGCCTTGAATCTGGGAAAGGGACCGCTCGACAGCGTGTGCCGGTGTAGAAGGAGTCAGGGTTACCAACTCAAACAAACGCTCGAGAAACGGTCGCGCCTGGGCAATCAGTTGTGCATCGCCGCTCACCTCAAATGCCGGGTTGGCAATCTGCAGTGCTGTAAAGCTGTGATAAGTGGCAACCGGCGGAGTAGTCAACACGCGCGCCCATTCAGGTTCGTCGGCCTCGATGCGGATCGTTGGCTCACCCGTAAAGCCTTTGAATAGTCGCCCGTCGACAACACTCAGCCCAATGGACTGCCCGCCTACCCTGAACTCGACAGCTACCGATAAACCAGGCGCCAGGCGACGCAGCTCGGGGTCCGGGTAAGCGTCAACCAGCCGCTCATTCAAACTGATGAAAGTCATTATTTTTCTCCTGCGCCACTGTTGCAGTGCCGCGTCATCACGTCAGTGTCCTACCGCCCAAAGCGGGCTGCATGGAGTGCAAACCGGTGCGCATTTATCAACTGCCAGGCGACAGGATAAAGGCGAGACCACGCCGTGATGAATATCCAGATTTGCAGACAATCTGTCAATCATACAAAGCTACGCTTCCTCCTCGACACTCTCCAGATAGCTGATAGCCACATTGGCCGACAGCTGGATATGCTTGCGACAGGCCTCCCCCGCCCTGGCGCCGTCTCTGGCTTTGATCGCCGCAACGATCTCTTTGATCTCCTCAACCGAATGCTGGAGCCGCCCAGGTTGAGTCATCGACATTGCCCGCAGCAGCGTGATGCGGTTATGCAGCGTCGTCAGCATCTGAACAATAAAGACGTTGTTACTGCCCTCCATCAAACACACATAGAACTGGGTTTTCGCTTCGATCAGGGCATCACGTGCGACGCGCGTGCTATCCAAGTCGCGGTCCGGGTATTGCCAGTATTGTTGGGCACGAAACTCGAACATCGCGGCAGCTTCCTCCAGCCGTCGAATCTGCGCGTCGGTACCGAGCAAGGCGAATTCCTGGCCGGAAAAACTCTCCAGCAGACCGCGCACGGCGTAGAGCTGACGCGTTTCATCCAGGGAGATCTTGTTCACCGACGGCCCTTTGTGAGGGTTGCAGGTAATCAAGCCTTCCGCCTCGAGCTGGCGCAGTGCCTCGCGAATGGAGGTACGCCCTACCCCTGTCATCTCACACAGTTCTCGTTCGACCAAGCGCTGCCCAGGGCGCAAAACTCCGGTGGAGATAGCTTCCCGAATCTTGTCTTCCACCAACAAACGCAGGGTCGCGCCACGCTTGGGCACTTGAAGGCTTGATTCACTCATCGACGCACTCTCCTCATACGAATCTTCTTTCTCAGGGCTGCTCACGGGTCAGCAGGCGAGCTCGGCGACATCGGGTGTCGAAACTCGCTGCTCCCGGAACCTGAGATTGTCTGATTGTATGTGAACTACGCAACCTACAGCTACAAAAAGGCAGTTTTGCAGGCACGACCATGCGCTCAGCCAAACAGCAGCAGAGAAGATACGTTCAACGAGCGCTGAAGTATAAACAGCGTACTTTCAGTACAGGTCTAACCGACAAGGGACGCATAGCGCGCCCCTTGACTCACTATCTAGCAATCGATGTCACACCCCTGCCCCTGGGATCCGACACGGGCTCAGGCACGCCATGCTGAACCCTAATTGCCTGAATATCACCGTTGAAGCCCTGGCTTGCGAGGTTATAGCCTGCTGCTTCGACATCCGCTGCCAATGGCCCGGAAATCGGCGCGTAGGGCTCCCAGAAGATCGTGTTGGCAGGCAGCAGTTGGTGGTGAAAACGCATCGCACCCACCGCGTCTTTCAGTCCCAGGTGGAAGTCATACACGTTACTGACAGCTTGGAAGATAGACGTAAAAATCCGCGAACCACCCGGTGTACCAATGACCAGGACGACCTTGCCGTCCTTCAGGAAAATCGTTGGAGTCATCGAAGACAATGGCCGCTTTCCGGGTTCGATAGCATTGGTATCAGTGCCCACGACGCCCATCTGATTGGGCACCCCCGCCAGTGCCGAAAAGTCATCCATCTCATCATTTAGCAAAATACCGGTTTTTTCTGCGACCACACCGGAGCCGAAAAAGCCATTGAGCGTGTAGGTGTTGGAAACGGCATTGCCCCATTTATCGACGATTGAGAAGTGCGTGGTCTGGGGTTTTTCCGGCGATTCAATATTCAGACCGGCGACAACCTTATTGGTGTCCGAAGGGACCGACAAATTGACCTGCGACGCCCGGCCCGCCAGGTAGTGCTCGTCGATCAACTCATGCACCGGCACCGTGTAAAAATCCGGATCGCCCAGGTACTGCGCCCGATCGGCAAACACCCGCTTCTCGATCTCCGCCACCAGGTGCATATAGCGCGCGGAATTGAGCGGCACGCCCTGGAAATCCTCGCGGCGCATCTCTTTCATCTTCAACAGTTGCACCAGCGCGACCCCGCCGGAGCTGGGCGGTGGAGCGGTGACAATCTGGAAGCCATTCCAGTTGGCTTGTATGGGATCTCGCCACACGGCTTTGTAGTCGGCCAGGTCCTGCGTGCTGATCAGCCCGCCATTGGCACTCATATCGGTCACGATCAACGCAGCGGTTTTACCGGCGTAGAATCCTTTAGGACCTTGCGCGGCGATGCGTCGGAGTACCGCCTCAAGTTCGGGCTGCTTAAAGGTGGTACCGGCCTGCAGCTTGCCGAAATGTTCAGCGAAGTTGGTTTTACCGGCGAAGCGTTTTTCGTTTTCGCTCGTAGCGATACTGGCCAGTGCTTCATCGACGACGAAACCATGGCGCGCATAGTGAATGGCCGGTTCGATCAGCTGCGTCCATTTGAGCTTGCCAAAACGTTTGTGCGCTTCCCACAGACCGGCGACCGTCCCCGGCACGCCCACCGACCGGTGGCCGATCACACTGCCTTGCGGTTGGTCGGCAGCAATCACTTTTTTACCCGAGCTGTCGACGAACATGTCTCGCGTCGCTTTCAGCGGCGCACGCTCGCGGTAATCGAGAAAGTAGGGTTTGCCCTTGAAGTAGACGGTCATGAAACCGCCGCCGCCGATGTTCCCGGCTTCGGGGTAGGTCACGGCCAGGGAAAAGGCAACGGCGACAGCCGCATCCACGGCATTCCCGCCTTTGGCAAAGATTGCGTTGGCGGTGTCCGCAGCAAATTGGTCAGGTACGGCCACCGCAGAGTGCGTCAACGCCGTGCGTGGGCTGGCGACCGCCAGTTGATAAGTTCCCATAAATAGCAACACCATCCATAGTGCGACGCAGCGACGCGTCCGATAGAACACTGATTTCTTGCACATAGACCACCTGTTTTTTTTATAAATAATGGCAGCACAGTGGCAACTAACAGGGCACGATTATTTATCTGAACCGAGCACCCGGGCGCCTGAAAAGAATCAACACGCAACAACTTCTTATTGGTTTTTCAGCCAAAAAAAGAGCCCTCGACGCGGTTAACGTGGAAGGCTCTTGTGTGTCGCTGATTAAGCGTTCTGCTCGACCCCTACTGAACTTTTTCGCTCCAGGGGGGCTTTCTCCCACTTGGCGATAACCAGGGGTGCGATTGCATTACCCAGCACGTTCAAGGTGGTAGTGCCGCTGTCGATGATCCGGAAGATCCCTGCAATCAACGCGACCCCTTCCAGCGGCAGCCCGGCAGACGCCAAAGTAGCCGACAGAATGATGATGGCGAACCCAGGTACACCCGCAGCGCCCTTTGACGTCAGCACCATCGTGACCACCAGCAGAATTTGCTGAGTCAGTGACAGGTCGATGCCATAGAGCTGGGCAATGAAGATCGTCGCCACACCGAGGAAGATCGAAGCACCGTCCAGGTTGAACGCATAACCCACCGGCACCACGAAGCTGACGATGCGCCGAGGCACGCCGTAGGCTTCCAGCTTGGTCATCAACTGCGGCATGACCGCCGCAGACGCTGCACTGGAGAAGGCCAGAATCAGCTCATCGCGGAAGTACTTGATCAACTTGAAGACGTTTTCGCCGATCAGGTAGCAGATACCGCCGAGCATCACCAGGGCAAAGGTAATCAGCGCCAGGTACACCACACCGATCAACTTGAGCAACGGCAGCAACGAGGCAAATCCGAAGGTCGCTACAGTGGCGCCGATCATGCCGAATACACCGATCGGTGCGTAGGCCATGACAAACGACACCACCTTGAACATGGCGTCGGAGAAGCCCTGCACAACCGCTACAACCGGCGCACTTTTGGCTTTGGGCAACGTGTTTAACGCCATGCCCAGCAGCACCGCAAAGAACAGCACCGACAGCAACTTCCCTTCCGACATCGCGACAATCACGTTATCGGGCACGATGTTTTGCAGGATGATCAACGCGCCTTTCGACGGTTCCATATGCACGGCTGCTGCGTTGTGCGCGATGCCCGCGATTTCGGTGCCTTTACCCGGCTCGAAAATGTTAGCGAAGCACAAGCCGAGCACGATGGCGAGGCTGGTGATTGCAAAGAAGTAGATCAACGACTTTGCGCCCATGCGACCGAACGATTTGTTATCACCGCCCCCAGCAATGCCGAGGATCATGCAGCAGAAAACAATCGGCACGACGACCATTTTCATCATCTTGATGAAGATATCACCGAGCGGTTTAAGTATTTCGGTACTGACCCAAACTTGATTTTCCGGGTGGGTATTGAAATACCAACCCACGAGCACGCCAAGCAACAGCCCGGCAACGATTTGCCAAACTAAGGGGATACGTTTCATGTCTAGCCTTTTTGTTGGAATGAAAGGACTGCGTGACGGCAGTAGCTAGATTCATGAGCTTCCAGCTCATTTATGTTTTCCTGGCGCACTCTTTGGCGTGCGCCAGGTTTTTATTATTTAGCGAAGAGCTGGCTCATATCCTTGAACGCCTTAAACTCCAGCGCATTGCCGCACGGGTCGAACAGGAACATGGTGGCCTGCTCGCCGACCTGGCCTTTAAAGCGAATGTAGGGTTCGATCACAAACTTGGTCGCACGCGCCTTCAAGCGCTCGGCGAGGGCTTCCCATTGCGCCCACTCCAAAATGATGCCGAAGTGCGGAACCGGTACGTCGTGGCCATCTACCGGGTTGCTGTGCACGCTTTCCTGCGAAGCAGTCTTAGGGTGCTCATGGATAACCAGTTGATGGCCGTAGAAATCGAAGTCTACCCACTGGTCGCTCGAGCGACCTTCGGAAAGACCGAACACCTCACCGTAGAAGTGACGTGTGGCGGCCAGGTCATACACCGGGATGGCGAGGTGGAAAGGAGAAAGACTCATCAGGACTCCGATAACAATTTTTTATTGGTTTGTGGTGCCGGACACCGTGGTCGCTGCCCGACGGCTTTTTTGAAGGTGGATTTATGCTAAAGCCACACCACCTTAAAAAAAATCAATATAAATTTTTCACAAGCACAATTTAATTTTGTTAATCAGCGTCTCTGCTTACTGCTCCCAACCCGCCTGAATCGCATGGGTAATTTGATCGACAAACACCCTTGTCTTCGTCGGCACCAGCCGCCCCGGGGGCATCACAGCGTAGATCCCACCCGCTTCCGCCCCCTCCCATTGCGTCAGTACTTGCACAAGCTTGCCATCGCGCACCGCCGCGCCGGCCAGCCAATCAGGCGTGAGAATGATCCCAACACCCTCCACCGCCGCCTGTAAAAGCGACTCCGAACTGTCGGATATCAGCGGCCCCGTCGGTCGAAAAGTCTTTTGCTGGCTGCCGTTTTTCAGCACCCAATCCGGCCAGCTGGAGAGGCTGCAGAATCCCAGGCACGCATGCTCGGCCAACGCTTCAAGGGTTTGGGGCAGGCCATGGGACGCTATGTAGCTGGGCGCGGCATATAGCCGATTGCGAAAAGGCGCGATCTGTTTTGCTACCAGCGTGCTGTCGCGCAGAACGCCGACGCGAATCGCAACATCGAAACCTTCCGCCACGACATCCACGAACCGATCAGCAAAACGCGCGTCCACGCGGATTTTCGGGTGCTGGGCAATAAACGCGGGCAGCAGCGGCGCAACCCATCGACGGCCAAAGGTGATGGGCAGTGACACCCTGAGCAAACCCTGGGGGCTGGTGGCGAAGTTACTCGCCTCCTGGCTCGCGCCGTCCAACTCATCCAGCAATGCGCGAACCCGTTGGTAATACAGCGTGCCCACCTCCGTCAGCGCCACGCGTCGCGTGGTCCTGGAGAGCAGACGTATGCCAAGTCGCTCCTCCAACTGCCCGACCCGACGCGAAACAATCGTAGCGTCGCGCCCTATCACTTTGGCCGCTTCGGTGAAGCTGAGCGCTTCCACCACTGCCACAAACGCCGATAACTCATCCAGCGTCACGCGGCCCAACAACTCGTGCATTTTTTGCATGATAGTTATTCGCCATCCAAAGATTATCTCCAATTATGCAACTGTTAGCCTGAGTGCAACATCCAAACCTAATAGAGAGATAACCGTTATGAAGACTTTTCTAAGCATCGGCACCGGACCAGGCATTGGCTATGAAACCGCTGCACGTTTCGCCCGTGAAGGCTTCCGGGTCGTACTCAGTGCGCGCAACCGGGACAAGACCCAGGCACTGGTAAAGCGCCTGCAAGAGGCCGGTTATGAGGCTTACGCCGAGCAGGTCGATGCCGCAGACCCACAGGCCATCGCACAGTTGGTCGAATACACCCACACACGTTTTGGTGGTCTCGATGTGACGCACTACAACGCCGCGATCATTCGCCAGGCGTCCCTCTCCGAACAGCCGCTCGACACCTTCAACCATGACCTTAACGTCAACATCGGTGGCGCACTGGCCGCGGCACAGGCCAGCCTCAACCTTATGTGCGCACGCAAGAGCGGCACACTCCTGCTCACGGGTGGCTTCTTCGGCATCGAACCGAATGCAGATTACCTTTCGTTGAGCCTGGGTAAGGCCGGTATTCGTGCCTTGACGGCGGGCCTCTTCGAGTCGGCCAAAACCCACAACGTGCATGTGGCTACGGTCACTGTGGCTGCGTTCGTCAAACCGGAATCCGAGGAGGCGGTTGGCATTGCAAAGGCGTTCTGGGACCTGCACAGCCAGACAGAGTCGAACTGGACGGCTGAGGTCACCTACTCGCGCTAGAGGCTGATGTCGCACCGTGATTGCTTGATAAGCCCACATAGCCCGTGATCACTTTTTAATCCAGGGCCATGCCCTTATGGCCCTGAATCTGATGCCACAAAGACTTGAATCAAGTGACGATAGTTGACGCAAATATTGAAGTACCTACCCGCCGACCTATAACTCCCATATTTATTTCAACTCGCGATCCTTGATGTGGGCAATCGGCGCAAGCAGCGACGGGTCGAAGGGTTCCGGCGCGCGCCCCTCCAGCAACCGTTGTACAAGGTCCGGATTGGCCAAGGCAGCCTTACCGACAGCGACGATATCTGCGCCAGCATGCAGGGTTTGTTCAACGCTGGGCGAGTCCTGCACTCCGCCATTGGCGATCAACGCGACACCGGGCGCGTAACGGCGAGCCAGCGTTACCAGGCTTGCCTCGTTACCGATGAAAGCCGGCTGCCAGGCTTGATGCTCCGTCACATGGATGAAGTCAACCCCCGCGTCAGCCAAACTGCCGAAGATCGTCTGTGCGTCATGTTCCCCACCCGCCCATTTGTGCTGAAAGTCATTGACCTTGCCCTGGGAAATACGCACACCCACCGGCGAGTGCCCGACCACCTTTTTTACCGCCGCGATGACCTCAAGCGTCAGGCTCAAGCGCTGGAGAACATCACCGCCCCATCGATCTTCGCGTTGATTGGAGTAGTCCGTCATGAACTGATCCAGCAAATAACCATTGGCGCCATGGATCTCGACACCGTCGAAACCAGCGATCTCAACAGCCCGCTTAGCCGCCTGGGCGAACCCGTCAATGGCATCCGCGATAGCTTCATCACTCATGGCCTTGGGCACCCGGTACGCCCCCTCGCCGTAATAGAACTTCATCTGCTGACCTTTCGGGCGAATGGCCGAAGGGCCGGCAGACTGCTCAACAAAACGGTTGGCCTGGCTCAGTGCGCCGGCATGCATGATCTGCGCGATGGCAGCACTTTCATGGCGATGAATCGCCTCGACCACCGCGCGCCAGGCCAGTGCCTGTTCTCTGTCGGTGATACCGGGCTGGTTCAGGTAGCCTTGGGCATAGTGGCGATCGGTGTAGATTCCCTCCGTGATGACCAACCCAAAACCGCCACGGGCAAAACGCTCGTAGTATCGGACCATTGCAGGCGTGGCATTGCCGCTCTCGCTCGCACTGACGCGTGTCATGGGTGCAAGCACCATGCGATTTTTCAGTTTAAGAGCACCCATATCGAATGGAGTTACAATGCGCGGGTTTAATGCTGTCATGATTTGCCCTCAATTATTCGCCAGCCACGACGATAAGCGGGGCAATAGCTGATTAGAAGCGCACGCTCGCAATAAGGCGCCTTAACGAAAACGGTTATAGCCATGCAGATTCCCGAGATAGAGGTGTTCGCCAACGTCGCCATCAGCAGCAGTCTGTCCGAGGCCGCACGGCGGCTTGGGTTGTCGGCGATGACCGTCTCACGGCGTCTGGCGGCCCTGGAAAAAGAGCTGGGTGTGCGCCTGGTACACCGCACCACGCGCTCCGTCGCACTCACGCCGGAAGGCGAAATGTACCTGCCTTACGCGAAGACCATGCTCGAGGCGAACGAAGCTGCGCGCGCCACGTTGAAAACCAGTGCGGGCAGTGCCAACGGCATATTGAGGGTTACCGCCCCCAGCGTCTTTGGCCAAACCGTCATCATGCCGTTGCTCCCAGCGCTGCTGGCTGACAACCCGACCCTCAAGGTCGACCTGACGCTATCGGACAGCATTATCGACATCGCCGGGCTCGGCATTGATGTGGCCATCCGCATCGCCACACTGCGCGACTCAACGTTGGTGGCCACACCCCTGGCACCAAATCCGCGTGTAGTCTGCGCAAGCCCAGCCTACCTGACGCGGTGGGGCACACCGACGGTGCTGGATGATCTCAATCATCATCAGTGCATCGCGTTGCACAGCATGCCCTACTGGCCGTTCACCAACGGTGAGAACGCCGTGGCCATTCGAGCTCAGGGAGCGTTTTCCGCCAACAGTGTCGAGGCGGTGCGCACGGCAAGCAAACAGGGCCTGGGCCTGGCCATGCTGACGTATTGGGATATTCGCAACGAGCTTGCTGAAGGTTCGCTCGTAAGGGTCAACCTTAAGGACGTACTGCCCGAGCAACTGTCGATCACGGCGGTGCTTCCGACCCGTCACCATGTTCCGCACAGAGTGCGCGTGTTCGTTGAGCACCTGGAAAAAGTGCTCAACTATACACACAGCGAACCAGTCGACCTTATGCGCCAACACCCAATAACGAATCCAGGTGCAACATGATCAGAGAGTTGAAGACATTTATCTGCGTTACGCAGCGGGGCACGTTCGCGGCGGCTGGCCAGCAGGTTGGGCTGACGCAGTCGGCCGTCAGCGCCCAGATCAAAAGCCTTGAGGACAGCTTGGGGGTCAAACTGTTTGATCGTACCGGACGCTCAGCCACGCTCAATTCAGCCGGTCAACGTGCCATTCCCCTGGCCGAGGAAATCCTGCGGCTTTTCGGTCGGATGGGTGCCGCAGACACCGGCAATGACTTCCACGGAGCACTGCGAATCGGCGCGATCGGCACGGTTCAGACCGGGATCCTGCCGCAGGCGCTGGTGGCTTTGAAATCACAGGCCCCTTTCATCGAAACCAACCTTGTACCGGGTGTGTCGTTGAACCTGCTCAGCCAGGTGGACGCCGGTGAGTTGGACCTGGCCATCATGATCAGACCGCCGTTTTCACTACCCAAGGATCTGCATGCCGAAGTCATCGCGCGCGAGGCTTTCGTATTGATCACGTCCAAAGATGTGGTGGGTGACGATCCGCTGGCGATTCTGGCAGAACAACCTTTTGTACGGTATGACCGAGGCTCCTTTGGCGGGCGGTTGGTTACCCAGTTTCTCAAGCAACAAAAAATCCATGTGCATCAGGCACTGGAGCTGGATGAACTGGATGCCATTGTCAAAATGGTACGCAGTGGGCTCGGCGTTTCGCTGGTACCGAAGGCGGGTTTATGGCTCGAACATGCGGATGATGTCAGGGTGCTGGAGTTGCGCAAACTCACGTTTTTCAGGGAGATCGTACTGGTCTCGAAATACCGGCAAAAACATTCGCCCCTGTTCAACATTTTCCGGACCTGCGTTCTTGATGCGGTGTGATGCCTTTCGAGTGCATATGGGCAACAGAAAATCAACCGCGGCACCGCAAGCTTTTCAGCCTTTGTACGAACCATCGTGGTGCAGCACGAACAACAATGGTGCAAAAGCTTATGTTACCGATTTACTCATCGAAATTATTCGTGCTCAGGACACAGAATTTGCGCTTTTCCCCACCGTGTTTCCGGATAAGAATTGATTCAGATCAAAACAAATCAATAGGAAACCACCGTGAGCCTCTCTCCTTTCCATCTGGCAATTCCCGTCTACGATCTGGCCGCCACACGTCACTTCTACGGTGAGGTGTTCGGTCTTTCCGAAGGTCGCTCGAGCGACCAGTGGGTAGACTTCGATTTCTACGGCCATCAACTGGTTATCCATGAGCACCCTAAGACTGCTTCGCAGGAAAGCGTGCACAGCAACCCGGTAGATGGCCACGACGTACCGGTTCCGCACTTCGGCATCATTTTGGAGTGGGCGCAATGGGAAGCCCTCGCCGAGCGCTTGAAGGCGCGTGCGACCAAGTTTGTGATCGAACCCTACATTCGCTTTAAAGGCCAGGTCGGCGAGCAGGCCACCATGTTCCTGTTCGACCCGTGCGGCAATGCGCTGGAGTTCAAGGCGTTCAAGGATATGAGCCAGCTCTTCGCCAAGTAATCTGTTGTTCAAGCGACCGTCGCCAATAGAGCGACGGCGCACTAACAAGCCGTGAAGCCTTGCTGTGTTGCGCCGGATACCTGTGAAAGCTTGTGCTTTCTCTGTCTCGCTGCACGCGCCTGGCCGATGCTTTGCCTGCCGCATGAGGATAGAGAACACTATGTCCGACCTCAGTCGCATTTTGGATGAGCCGCCAAGGGCGTCGCTCTCCCCCGTTAAATGGCACTTTGAGCCGTGCGGTGATCGCTGCGTGATCCTGGTATTCGGCAGCGTATTTTCCATTGAGCTCAACCGCCAGGCCGCCTCGGTCGGCAGTCAATTACGCACCCTGGTTGCTCAAGGCAAGCTGCGGGGCATCACGGATGTTGTATCTGCGATGGTAAGCGTCGGCGTTCATTACTCTCCCGAGTCAATTGCCAGCCTTTTCCCCGGTGTGTCGCCTTACGAATCGATCTGCACACTTGTGACCGAGCGTCTCAAGGACTCGCGCAGTGCTGCAGCAACGATCGGCACCCGCCTCGACATTCCCGTGTGCTACGACCCCGAATATGCCCCGGACCTTGAAGATATCGCACAGGCCTGTGGCCTGTCCGCCAATGAGGTGATCACCGCTCACACGGCCGACTGGCTGGATGTGTTGATGGTCGGTTTCGCGCCAGGCCATCCCTACATCGGCATGCACGACAGCGCCCTGTCGCTGCCGCGTCGTGCGACACCGCGCACGCTGGTCAAGCAAGGCAGCATCGGCATCGCCAACCGACAAAGTGTGATTTACCCGGCTGATCTCCCCGGCGGTTGGAACCTCATAGGGCGAACACCGCTGCCCATGTTTTCCCCCTTGAGTGAGCCGCCGTGTCGTTTACAGGGCGGCGACCAGATTCGATTTGTACCCATTACCCGCCATGAATTTGATCTGTTGGCTCGGGAGAACATGAAGTGACCATCAAGGTAATCAAACCCGGCATGCTCTCTACCTTCCAGGACACCGGGCGGTATGGGTTCCAGCATTGGGGCGTCCCCGTGACCGGCGTGATGGATGAGGATGCGCATGCACTCTGTAACCTGCTGGTCGGCAACCCTCGTACCTTCAGCACGTTGGAAATGACCCTCCAGGGCCCGACGCTGCACTTTCAGGCCAAAGCCGTGATTGCGCTCGCCGGCGCGGACCTCGGCGCCGAGCTGGATGCGATTCCGCTCAAGCCCGGCGTGGCAGCTTTGGTGTCTCCAGGCAGTACCTTGAGTTTCGGCAAACGGCGACAGGGCGCCCGCAGCTATCTCGCGGTAGCTGGCGGCTTTTTGCTGCAACCGCTGATGAACAGCACCAGCACTTATTCCCGGGGCGGATTCGGCGGGCTGCGCGGCCGCGCGCTGCAAGCCGGGGATTTGATCCCCATTTGCTCATCGTTTGCCAACCCGCCACGTCTCAGCCCCCGCTCCCACTTTGGGCTGTATGAAGCGGTTGCCTGCGAACAGATAAGAGTGATCGCCGGGCGAGAATGGAAGGACTTTTCCGCTGAGTCCCAAGCGCACTTCTTGAACCATGACTACACCTTGAGCGGTGACTCGGACCGTATGGGCTACCGACTCGATGGCACACCGCTGGCGTTGTCTTCGCCCAAAGAACTGTTATCGGAAAGTGTCACGTTCGGCACCGTCCAGGTGCCCCCCAGCGGCAAGCCGCTGATCCTGATGGCCGACCGACAAACGACCGGCGGATATCCACGTATCGCCCAAGTAGCCAGTGTCGATTTGCCACGGCTCGCGCAATTACTGCCGGGCGACAAGTTGCGATTCTCTCTTATAGATTTGAGCGCCGCCGAAGCCTTGCTGCTCACCCGCGCTCGCACGCTCAAAGCGATGGAGGCCTTTAATGCCTGAAATAGATTTCAACAGCGACCTTGGCGAAGGTTTCAGCATTTATCGCGCAGGCGACGATGCGGCGATTCTTCCACACCTCACCTCAGCCAATATCGCCTGCGGCTTTCACGCCGGGGATTCGCGCTCCATGCGCTCAACCGTGGCGCTGGCAGCACAGTTGGGTGTGGCAATCGGTGCCCATCCTGGCTTTGACGACCTGCAAGGTTTCGGTCGCCGAATGATGACGCTGTCCGAGGATGAAGTGTACGAACTCATCGTTTACCAAGTCGGTGCGTTGCTGGGCTTTACCAAAGCGGCCAAGGTCGAACTGCGCCACGTCAAACCCCATGGTGCGCTTTACAACTTCGCGGCGGTGCACCGCCCCACTGCCGACGCGATCTGCAGAGCAGTCAAGGACATTGATCCGGGCCTGATTCTTTTCGGCTTGTCGGGAAGTGCCTTGGTCACCGCCGCCCAAGCCTGCGGTTTGACCGTGGCACATGAAGTGTTTGCCGATCGCAGCTACCAGGAGGACGGCACACTGACGCCCCGCAGCCAGCCTGGCGCAATGATTGAAAACCTCCACGATGCGATCGATCAAGTCATGAACATGCTGCACTTGGGCGAAGTGCGCACCACCCAAGGGACCTGGGTACCAGTGAAAGCACACACGCTTTGCATACACGGCGACCAGCCCGGCGCTGCAGCGTTTGCCCGTGCGATCAAGCACGCACTGCTCAAAGAAGGCATCACCATTCAAAAACCCGCGCGTGCGCGTACTTAAGTGACACCCACAACGTTTACCCATAATAAAAAGGAAACAACCATGCCTCGCGAATCAACCTCCTCGTTTTAACTGCCGAGCTTAAACCTCGTCTGAAAGCTGAATAGTCAATTACGGATGCGTCTGGGCGCCTGAATGCCCGGATCAACCGTGCACTGTCGGTTTCAGGACGTCACTTTCAAGGCAGGCCCCTCTGCCACTTAACTCTTTTGGCCATTGGCCAGAGTGGAAGGTATTTATGTCTCGTGTTCTTTCTGAAACTACGCATTCGCCGCACCTCGACGTCGATGCAAACGCCACCGGTGACACAACGCAGTCGGCCGTCATTGCCAAGCGCGCGGCCATGGCTTCGGCCACCGGCACCGCCGTTGAATACTATGAGTTCAGTATCTACGGCTATATGGCGACCATCATCGCGCCTTTGTTCTTTCCCGGTGATAACCCCGCCGCGGCCCTCCTCGCCACGTTGGCGGTGTTCGGTATTGCCTTTGTCATTCGCCCGATCGGCGGCGTGCTGCTCGGTCGCCTTGCCGATCGTATCGGTCGACGTCGAGTGCTGCTCAGCACCGTGATCGGGATGGGCACCGCAACTGCACTGATAGGCGTGCTGCCCACCACCGCCCAGATCGGCCTCGCAGCCCCTATTCTGCTGGTGCTATTGCGGTTGTCCCAAGGCTTCTTCGCCGGTGGCGAAGTGGTAGGCGCCGCGGCGTTTGTGGCGGAATCCTCGCCCAACGGCAGACGCGGGTTCTTCGGTTCATTCACACCGCTGGGCGTTGCCGTGGGTGGCGCCACCGGCGCGATTGTCTGCGGTATTACCACCGGGCTGCTCAGTACCGAGCAATTGCAGGCATGGGGCTGGCGTATCCCGTTCTTCCTGTCCATCCCGCTGGTTATTTTTTCGTTTTACATGCGGCATAACGTTGAGGAAACGCCGGAATTCAAAGCCTTCCTGGCGAAGGAAAAGCCTCCGGTAGCGCCGGTCAAAGAGGTGTTCAGCAAAAATCTGCCGGCACTGCTGCGGGTCATCGTCTTCGCGTCTGCGCAGAATGCGGGTTACTTCATCGGGATGGTGTTCATGAACATCTACCTCACAACTTACCTGCACTTCGAAAAATCCAAAGTCTACTGGGTGATTGCAGTTATCAGCCTGTGCATGGCGGCGATGATGCCCTTCTGGGGTGGTTTGTCAGACCGCATCGGTCGCAGGAAGGCGCTGAGCATCGGCTTTCTGGGCTACGCCATTCTGGTGATTCCCATGATGATCCTGATGGACAGCGGCAGCCTATGGATCGCTGCGCTGGCGATGTTTGTCGCCACCTTGCCCATGCCAATTGTGCAGTCGGTGGGCTACCCCACTTACGCCGAGCAATTTCCAACGCGTGTGCGCTACACGGCCATGGCGATCAGCATCAACCTGGGCGCCATCCTGGGAGGCGGGATAACCCCCTACGTGGTCACCTCGATTATCACCAAGACCGGTAATTTACTGGTACCGGGCTATTTCATGGCGGGTGCTGCGGTGTGTGCCTTGCTGGCGATTCTCACGCTGCGTGAAACGTCCAAGGGCAACCTCCTTAGATAGTTCGACGCTTCGTTTAGCCCCCAACCCACACATAAGGTTGCAGCAGCATGGACATTGAAAAAGTAAAAGAACTGGTCAAGTTGATCGAAGGATCGGGCCTGGCGGAAATCGACTTCAAAGAAGGCAACAATCGGGTCCGCCTTCGTCGAAACAGTAAACCCGCCGCTCACATCCCCGCGGTGGACGCTCCACAGATAGCCGAACTGCAGCAGGCTCCGGTCAAGCCTAAACCCGTCGGGACGGTTATCTCGGCACCGATGGTGGGCGTGTTCTACCGAAAGGCATCGGCGACTTCAGCAGCGTTCGTTGAGATTGGCCAATCCGTGGCAAAGGGCGATGTCTTGTGCATCGTGGAAGCCATGAAAATGATGAACACCGTGGAGGCAACCTGCAGTGGGGTCATTGAGGCAATCATGGTCGAAGACGGTCAGCCCGTTGAATACGACCAGCCCATGTTCAGCATTGTTTGAGCGACGCGGAGGTCAGAATGAGTGAAGTCGCAAAACTGCAAAAAGTAGTGATCGCCAACCGTGGCGAAATTGCTTTGCGTATCGTACGCGCCTGTAAAGAACTGGGCATCAAGACCGTCGCTGTTTACTCGACGGCCGATACCGAACTGATGCACGTGAAACTGGCGGACGAAAGCATTTGCATCGGCCCGCCACTGGCCACGAACTCGTACCTGAAAGTCTCG
>NZ_JBYVMD010000113.1:0-1093 GCF_058145955.1 Pseudomonas sp. A39 | reverse complement strand
CCTTGCGGATACGTTTTTTCTCAGTATATGAGTAAGCCATCAGCGTTCCCCAGCTTGGTCACCTGCTTGTTTGGCCCTCCCGACGGGAGCAGCCAGAAAATCTCGCAAACCCCATGGTTTGCACCACCGCATCGGGTGGCTACAGCACGTTAATGGCGGCGACCGAGTCGACAGCCAAGAACGGAAAAAGGCCGGTGGCAAGAGCCACCAGCCATCAGCCTTCAGCTTAACGCTTGGGCTGGAGACGCAAGGTCGATGCTTACTTCAGCTCGACTTTAGCGCCTGCTTCTTCCAGAACAGCTTTGGCTTTGTCAGCGGCGTCTTTCGACACTGCTTCCAGAACCTGGGCTGGAGCGCCGTCAACTACAGCCTTGGCTTCTTTCAGGCCCAGACCGGTCAGTTCACGTACGGCCTTGATCACGTTTACTTTCTTCTCGCCAGCTTCCAGCAGCATGACGTTGAATTCGGTTTGCTCTTCAGCAGCGACAGCAGCAACAGCTGGGCCAGCGGAAGCAGCGGCAGCGGAAACGCCGAATTTTTCTTCGAAAGCTTTGATCAGCTCAACAACCTGCAGAACCGACATTTCAGCTACGGCGTTGAGGATATCGTCTTGGGAGATAGACATTGCTGTATTTCCTGAATTGGGGGACGGCCTACGCGGCCATCGAAATAAACAAAAATACGCGAGAGAAGTTGTTCAGCCTTAGGCTGCGGCAGCTTCTTTTTGCTCGCGAACTGCGGCCAGAGTACGAGCCAACTTGCTGGTAGCGCCTTGAATCACGCTCATCAGCTGAGAAATAGCTTCGTTACGGGTCGGCAGTGTTGCCAGTACGTCGATTTGGTTAGCTGCGAGGAACTTGCCCTCGAACGCAGCTGCCTTGATCTCGAACTTATCCTGACCCTTGGCGAATTCCTTGAACAAACGGGCAGCAGCGCCAGGATGGTCGGTGGAGAACGCAATCAGGGTCGGGCCGGTGAACACGTCATTGAGGACACTGTATTCAGTGTCAGCAACAGCGCGCTTGAGCAGGGTGTTACGTACAACACGTACGTATACGCCAGCTTCACGAGCCTCTTTACGGAGTCCGGTCAT
>NZ_JBYVMD010000112.1:0-1131 GCF_058145955.1 Pseudomonas sp. A39 | reverse complement strand
CGGCTTGCGCTTTTTGCGAGCTCGAGCGATTAAAGCCATTGGGAATTACCTGCTTATTCTTCGCTGGTGTGCACTTTACGGTGCAGGATCGCCTGGAACTCATCGGCGAAGGTGTAGTAACGGCCGATCAACGTTTCGCTGGTGGCAGCGAAGCGGTTGTAGGCGATTACTGCGGGGATAGCGGCAAACAAGCCGATCGCCGTAGCGATCAGGGCTTCGGCGATACCGGGGGCCACGGTGGCCAGGGTCGCTTGCTGGGCCTGAGCCAGGCCGCGGAAGGAGTTCATGATCCCCCAGACGGTACCGAACAGACCAATGTACGGGCTGACGGAACCTACGGTGGCGAGGAACGGCAGGCTTTGCTCAAGCTTTTCTTCTTCGCGGGAAATGGCGACGCGCATGGCGCGGGCCACGCCTTCCATGACCGCTTCAGGGTCAACGCCTGGCTGCTGGCGCAGACGGGAGAATTCCTTGAAGCCGGCACGGAAGATCTGCTCTACGCCCGAATCAGGGTCCGGGTTGCTGCCGGCCTGGCGGTACAGCTTGGACAGGTCGATACCCGACCAGAAGCGCTCTTCAAAGCTCTCCAGGGCACGTCGACCGGCACGCAGCAGGTTGCTGCGCTGAAAAATCATGACCCAAGAGGTAACCGATGCGGCTACCAGGGTCAGCATGACCAGTTGAACCACAACACTGGCATTGCTGACCAGGCTCCACATGGAGGAATGGTCGACGACGGTAGGTTCCACGCTAAATCTCCTGCTTTGATTGTTTACCCGCGCCGCTTACGTCGGCAAAGGCCGCACGTAGAGCTTCGGGAATGGCCCGGGGTTTCAAACTATTGGTGCGCACACAGGCCACCAGGAACTGCCCCTCACAGAGCAGCGTTGCATCCGTTGCCCGCCTGACCTGCTGCTTGAAACGCAGGCTGACACGGTTCAATTCGATTACTTCAGCGCTGACCAACAGCTCGTCGTCCAGCCGCGCCGGCGCGTGATACCGCGCCTCGCTGGAGTGCACGACGAACAACAGGTCCTCCCCTGCCAGCTGGGATTGGGCAAAGCCCAGCTCCCGTAGCCGCTCGGTTCGAGCCCGCTCCATGAACTTGAGGTAATTGACGTAATACACGAT
>NZ_JBYVMD010000111.1:0-1265 GCF_058145955.1 Pseudomonas sp. A39 | reverse complement strand
TCGTTCATTCAAGATGACATTCACACCTGAGGATCTAGCCTTGTGAGAAACCTTCTTCGAGGAATGCTTGTCGTTATTTGCTGTATGGCAGGGATAGCGGCGGCGGATGAAAAGAACATCCTGGTCACCAGCGGTAGCGATCGGGCCACTCCGATCGCCGTTGTACCGTTTGGCTGGCAGGGCGGCAGCGTGCTGCCGGACGACATGGCCCAGATCGTCAGCGACGACCTGCGCAACTCCGGCTACTACGCGCCGATTCCGAAAGGCAACATGATCAGCCAGCCGAACCAGGCCAGCGAAGTCGTGTTCCGTGACTGGAAAGCGGTGGGTGCGCAGTACCTGATGGTCGGCAACATCACGCCGGCCGGCGGTCGCCTGCAAATCCAATACACCTTGTTCAACGTGGCCACCGAGCAGCAGGTCTTGACCGGCAGCGTGTCGGGCACCGCCGAACAACTGCGGGACATGGCTCACTACATCTCGGACCAGTCGTTTGAGAAGCTCACCGGTATCAAGGGTGCTTTCTCGACGCGTCTGCTGTACGTGACCGCTGAACGTTTTTCCGTAGACAACACTCGTTACACATTGCAGCGCTCGGATTACGACGGTGCACGGGCTGTGACCTTGCTGCAATCGCGTGAGCCAATCCTGTCGCCGCGCTTTGCGCCGGACGGCAAGCGTATTGCCTATGTGTCTTTCGAGCAGCGTCGTCCGCGTATCTTCGTCCAGCACATTGATACTGGTCGTCGTGAGCAGATCACCAACTTTGAAGGCCTCAACGGTGCGCCAGCCTGGTCGCCGGATGGTTCGCGCCTGGCATTCGTGCTGTCCAAGGACGGCAACCCGGACATCTACGTGATGAACATGGCTTCGCGCCAGATCTCCCGCGTAACCAGCGGCCCGGGTATCAATACCGAACCGTTCTGGGGCAAGGATGGTTCGACCATCTACTTCACCTCTGACCGAGGCGGCAAGCCGCAGGTCTATAAGGCGAACGTGAATGGCGGTGGTGCGGAGCGTGTTACTTTTATCGGTAACTACAACGCCAACCCTAAGCTTTCGGCTGATGAAAAGACGTTGGTGATGATTCACCGTCAGGATGGTTTCACTAATTTCCGGGTTGCGGCCCAGGATTTGCAGCGCGGAACCGTAAAAATCCTCACAGATACCAACCTTGATGAGTCAGCCACTGTTGCGCCCAACGGCACCATGGTAATCTACGCCACCCGCCAGCAGGGCCGGGGAGTCTTGATGCTCGTGTCCAT
>NZ_JBYVMD010000110.1:0-1307 GCF_058145955.1 Pseudomonas sp. A39 | reverse complement strand
ATCGGGGTGTAGAACCGTAGACATCGTTTACATCTGAAACCGGGGACATCGTTTACACATTTGAGGCTTGGACGCGGGTCATACCCCGTCCAAGCCTCCCCAAGGAATAATCACACAGGTACAAATCCCAGACATCATCCTCAGCTTCTTTGAGCCCTATCCTTTCCCCGGATAATGCCTCGCTGACAAATACCAACTTGCCATTCCACTTGATCGATCCATCCTGCCTGACGCTTCGAACCCGCATTTCTGCCGGATACTCCACATCGGGTAAGCATCCTGGATAAAGTCGGGTAGACGGCATATACACATCTCCCGGACGTTTCATACCAAGCGCTTCATGAGGGCGTACGTAATTGAACTCATGTTTGAAATGCTCCAGCAAAAGCTGCTGCTCAACCAAATTGCTCCCTAGCGGTAGCTCAAGTTTCAGGCTGCGGTGCATTCGTTCGTGGCGACCATTCTGGGCGGGCCTTCCTGGCATGGTTCGCTCGGGATAAATACCTAAACGGATCCACCAAACGGCCAGCGTGGACATTCTGGCCAGACCAGGAGAAGCGAAGGGGACGCCGTTGTCAGAGCGAATGACTTCCGGCATGCCGTACTCCTGAAAAAGCCGCTCAAAGGTCTGCTTTACAGGTTGGGTCTTGATTTTAGGGTGAGCCCTGCAAGCCAGAATCAAACGGGATGCATGGTCTGTCACGGTCAGCGGGAAGCACATCTGCGCGTTGAGCATCTTGAATTGCCCTTTGTAGTCAGCGCACCAGGTTTTGTTGGGGTCATTGGCTTCTCGCATTTCAATATGGGAAGTGCCGTGCCGACGCTTGAACCGCCGCTTATTGACCAGCCCAAGTCGGTCAAGCCATTGGCCGGCTGTACTGGGAGACGGCCAATCGATAGAGGGATCTTCAATTCGCAATAGCTCGATGAGCTTCTTTGGCCCCCATTTATCGTGAGCCTCCTTCATGGCCACTACGCGAGCCAAGATCTCATCGTCGGTCTTGTTTGGGCTGTTATGAGGTCGCCGAGAAACCTCGGCTAACGACTTCAAATCGCCGTTATGCCGAGAAATCCATTTGTCTACGGTCGGTCGACTGACACCGAAGCGGCGGGCCAGCTGGCTTTTCGTGAAATTACCCGAAAGCCAGTCAGCAACCAGCTTGATTCGTTGGTTCATGGGGGACTCTTGGTTCCAGGGCATGATCAGTTACCTCCTGATCATGCGTATTAACCTGTAAACCATGTCCCCGGTTAGAAATGTAAACGATGTCCCCGGTTTGTACCGGGGCAAGCCCCCTCCCACATTT
>NZ_JBYVMD010000109.1:0-1332 GCF_058145955.1 Pseudomonas sp. A39 | reverse complement strand
TGCCAAGGATAAAGGCGCCGCTTGAGCTTGAGGTCGAACTCACCAAAGGACTATAACAATGGCTCTCAGTAAAGAAGCGCCGGAGTTTGACATCGACGATGAGGTTCTCCTTATGGAGACCGGCATCGCTACGGAATCGATGTCGAATGAGGGACCTGCTGTACCTTCAGTTCGCGCCAAATCCAAGAACTCCACCGCGTTAAAGCAACATAAGTACATTGACTACACGCGGGCGCTCGATGCGACCCAGCTGTACCTCAATGAAATCGGCTTTTCCCCTCTGCTGACCCCCGAAGAAGAAGTCCATTTTGCGCGCTTGTCGCAAAAGGGTGATCCGGCTGGGCGCAAGCGCATGATTGAAAGCAACCTGCGCCTGGTGGTGAAAATCGCCCGACGCTATGTTAATCGTGGGCTGTCCCTGTTGGACTTGATCGAGGAAGGCAACCTGGGCCTGATCCGGGCCGTGGAGAAGTTCGACCCCGAGCGGGGCTTCCGCTTTTCAACCTATGCGACCTGGTGGATCCGCCAGACCATCGAACGGGCGATCATGAATCAGACCCGTACGATCCGGTTGCCGATCCATGTGGTCAAAGAGCTTAACGTCTACCTGCGGGCAGCACGTGAGCTGACCCAAAAACTCGATCACGAACCCTCGCCCGAAGAAATCGCCAACCTGCTGGAGAAACCGGTAGCGGAGGTGAAACGCATGCTCGGCTTGAACGAGCGCGTGTCTTCGGTTGACGTCTCGCTGGGTCCGGATTCGGATAAAACCCTGCTGGACACCCTGACGGATGATCGCCCTACAGATCCTTGCGAGCTGTTGCAGGACGATGATCTTTCCCAAAGCATTGACCAGTGGCTGTCGGAGCTTACGGACAAGCAGCGTGAAGTGGTGATTCGCCGCTTCGGCCTGCGTGGCCATGAGAGCAGCACCCTGGAGGACGTAGGCCTGGAGATCGGTCTGACCCGTGAGCGGGTGCGACAAATCCAGGTGGAAGGGCTCAAGCGCTTGCGTGAGA
The DNA here is from genome assembly GCF_058145955.1 of Pseudomonas sp. A39. Classification (NCBI taxonomy): domain Bacteria; kingdom Pseudomonadati; phylum Pseudomonadota; class Gammaproteobacteria; order Pseudomonadales; family Pseudomonadaceae; genus Pseudomonas; species Pseudomonas sp. A39. The sequence continues at coordinate 313 of NZ_JBYVMD010000109.1, read as the reverse complement.
TCCTGGAGAAGAATGGCTTGTCGAGTGAGTCGTTGTTCCAGTAAACAACGCAGCTTGAATGCTTGAATGTGGGAGGGGGCTTGCTCCCGATGGCGGTGGGTCAGTCGATACATCCAGTGACTGAACGATTGCCATCGGGAGCAAGCCCCCTCCCACATTTTTTGTGCCCGGTATTACCAAATCCCAGGCATAAAAAAACCCCGCTTTTAAGGGCGGGGTCTTTTCGACTAAGTCAGTACAAGTTAGATAACTTGAACTTCTTCAGCTTGCATGCCTTTCTGACCGCGGGTAGCGATGAAAGAAACCTGTTGGC
>NZ_JBYVMD010000108.1:0-1434 GCF_058145955.1 Pseudomonas sp. A39 | reverse complement strand
GGCAAAGGCCAGGTCGGCGGTGCTTTCGGTGAGGACGTCGGGGGTGTTGGTGAGCATGATCCCGCGTTCGTTGAAGTACGCCACGTCATAGTTGTCGTAGCCCACCGACACGCTGGACACCACTTCCAGCTTGCTCGCGCCTTGCAACTGCTCGCGGCCCAGCTTGCGACCCACGCCGATCAGGCCGTGCGCGTGGGGCAGGGCTTCATTGAATTGCGCGTTGATATCGCCCAGCTTGGGATTGGGCGCGATCACCTCGAAATCCTGTTGCAGGCGTTCGATCATTTCCGGGGTGACGCGGCTGAAAGCGAGGACAGTCTTTTTCATTGCAGGCGGGCTCATCGACTACGGAAGAATGCCAAGCACGCTAACATTCCTGCCGACAATTGTCAGGACGCCTCAGGCCTAAAGTGGGCAGGGAGCAAGCCCCCTCCCACTGTTGACCTGACTCGTCTGGTAGCACTCAGTTCGCCAGGCGCGCGCCGCTGAGGCTGCCGCTCAACTCATACGCCACCAGCTCCGCCTGGTGCGCCGCCAGGATCTCCGGCAGCGAGCCACGCAGGTATTCCACCCACGTCTTGATCTTCGCATCCAGGTACTGGCGCGACGGGTAGATGGCGTACAGGTTCAACTCCTGGGAGCGGTAGTTGGGCATCACCCGCACCAGGGTGCCGTTGCGCAGGCCTTCGATCGCGGCGTACACCGGCAGCAGGCCGATGCCCATGCCGCTGGTGATCGCGGTTTTCATCGCATCGGCCGAGTTCACCAGGAAGGGCGAGGTGTTGATCGCCACGCTTTCCTGGCCTTCGGGGCCGTTGAAGGTCCACTTGTCGAGCTGGATCACTGGGCTGACCAGGCGCAGGCAGGCGTGGTTGAGCAAGTCATGGGGGCGATGGGCGCAGCCCTTGGCCTTGACGTAGTCCGGCGAGGCACAGGCAATGCTGTAGGTGATGCCCAGGCGCTGGGACACGAAGCCCGAGTCCGGCAGTTCGCTGGCCAGCACGATGGACACGTCGTAGCCCTCATCGAGCAAGTCCGGCACACGGTTGGCCAGGGTCAGGTCGAAGGTGACGTCCGGGTGGGTGCGGCGATAGCGAGCGATGGCGTCGATGACGAAATGCTGGCCGATACCGGTCATGGTGTGCACTTTCAGCTGCCCGGCAGGGCGTGCATGGGCATCGCTGGCCTCCGCCTCGGCTTCCTCGACGTAGGCGAGGATCTGCTCACAGCGCAGCAAATAGCGTTTGCCGGCTTCGGTCAGCGCGATGCGTCGTGTCGTTCGGTTCAACAAGCGGGTTTGCAGATGGGCCTCAAGGTTGGAGACCGCGCGCGAGACGTTGGCAGTGGTGGTATCCAGTTGCACGGCGGCGGCGGTGAAGCTGCCTGCCTCGGCCACGCAACTGAAGGCGCGCATGTTTTGCAAAGTGTCCATGG
>NZ_JBYVMD010000107.1:0-1604 GCF_058145955.1 Pseudomonas sp. A39 | reverse complement strand
ATAACGACAAGCATTCCTCGAAGAAGGTTTCTCACAAGGCTAGATCCTCAGGTGTGAATGTCATCTTGAATGAACGATAGGGAGCGAAGTCGCTTGGTTTCATTCCCTGCATCTCGGTCAACCGGCCAATGTTCTTGACCGCGGCAACCGCCGAACTGTCGAACGAACCGTCACCACTGGACTTGGCCACGCTGACCGAAGTCACCGTACCGTCCGGCAACATGCCGATCTGCAGCACTACTGTCATGCCTTTACGCGCCGAAGGTGGACGTGTCCAACCCTCTGCTGCCCGCGCCCGAATCAGGTCGTCGAAACTGCCCGCGACATCATCGCCCTGCTCATCGGCCAAGGCTTGCTGACGCTGAGGCGTGTCGGAAAGCAAATCTGCCAAGGCCTGGGCCTTTTTCTCTTCGGCGGATTTACGCGCTGCTTCCTGGGCCTTTTTCTTGGTGGCATCGGCGGCAGCTTTCTTCTTCGCGTCGTCGGCGATTTTCTTCTTCGCCTCGTCTGCTTCAGCTTTTTTCTTGGCGTCTTCGGCGGCTTTCTTCTTCGCGTCTTCGACTATTTTCTTCTTGGCGTCTTCAGCGGCCTTTTTCTTGGCCTCTTCTTCAGCAGCTTTCTTGGCTTCTTCTTCAGATTTCTTCTTGGCTATATCAGCCAATTGTTTCTCTTCGGCTTTTTTAGCTTCGGCAGCCTTCTCGGACTTTTTGGCTTCATCAGCCTTTTTCGCCTCGTCGGCCTTCTTGGCTTCGTCTGCCTTTTTCGATTCCTCGGCCTTTTGAGCCGCCTCTTCTTTCTTTTGTTCCGCAGCAGCCTTCACCGCTTCCTGCTCGACCTTCTTCTGTTCCATCTGTTCGACTTCAGTCTGGCGCGCAGCCGACTTCTGGGCCTCACCCGCAATCTTCTGATTGGTCTGGGTGGTGGCCTGGCTTTTCGATTTCAGCTGATACAGGGTCGCCTGCACGATCGGCTTGGCTGGCGGCAGGTCCGGGGTCATGGCAAAGCTGACGAACAGCATGCCAAACACCAGGACGTGCAGGGCAATCGCCCAGACGCTAGGCCAGAAGAAGCTTTCCGAGGCGGACGGCTCTCGCTGTTGCTGCATCAGGGCGCCTCGGTAATCAAGCCAACGTTACCCACGCCGGCCTTCTGCAGCCCGCCCATGGCGCCCATGACAGAGCCGTAGTCGACCGATTTGTCGCCACGGATGAACACCTGGGTGTGCTTGCCGCCTTCGTTGCCGGAGCGAATGATCTTGGTCACGGCATCGGTCATCGCGGGCAAGGTCAGGGCCTTGTCTTGCTGCTTCTGCGTGTCGACTTCGCTGCCAAGGTTCCAGTAATAGGTCTTGTCAGCCTTGATCGAAATGGTCAGGACTTGAGTGTTGTTGTCTTGCGGCAAGGCTTCACTGGAAACCTTGGGCAGATCAACCTTCACGCCCTGGTTGAGCATCGGCGCGGTCACCATGAAGATAACCAGCAGCACCAGCATCACGTCGATGTAAGGCACTACGTTCATCTCGGCGACCGGCTTGCGCTTTTTGCGAGCTCGAGCGATTAAAGCCATTGGGAATTACCTGCTTATTCTTCGCTGGTGTGCACTTT
>NZ_JBYVMD010000106.1:0-1633 GCF_058145955.1 Pseudomonas sp. A39 | reverse complement strand
CAGCACTTTGCCTACGACGCAGAGCATCGCCTGATCGAGGTCCGCAGCCAGAAAGACGGGCGAGAAACGGTCGTGAAAATGACCTACGACCCGCTCGGCCGGCGCATCGCTAAAACCGAACATGACAGCAACGGCTACCCGTTGGGCGAAACCCGCTTTGAGTGGGAGGGGTTGCGCCTGTTGCAGGAGCACCGCCATAGCCAAACCAGCCTCTATATCTATGAAGAAGATGGCTATGCACCGCTGGCTCGGGTGGATGGTACGGGCGAGCATCAAAGTGTGCGCTATTACCACAACGACCTGAACGGATTGCCTGAGCAACTGACCGAAGCTGATGGGAAAACGGTGTGGCAGGCGCGGTATCAGGTGTGGGGGAATGCGGCCGAAGAAGTGCGTGAGGCGTACTTTATCGAAGAGCAGAATTTGCGGTTCCAGGGGCAGTATCTGGATCGGGAGATTGGGCTGCACTACAACACATTTCGGTTTTATGATCCGGATGTGGGGCGGTTTACGACGCCGGATCCGATTGGGTTGATGGGTGGATTCAATCTCTATCAATACTCACCGAATCCCATCATGTGGATTGATCCCCTGGGCTGGGCACCGGCAAAACCGGGGGACGTTATAGATTATGGAAAAAGCGCGCCTGGCTTCGAAAAACATCACGGGATACTTGATGCGTGGTCCAAGCACAACATCAAGGACTACGTATCTCGAAACGGCCAGACGCCGACGGTAGTGATGACTGTAGATCAACACAATGCGACCAAGGAGGTTGCTAAAGACTGGGTTCAGAAGAAAACTGGGAAACGGGGCTTTAAAGGTTTCGATTGGAAGAAGGTGTCGAAATTCGAAATACTCAGACTTTCCAACAAAATGTTTAAGGCCGCCGAAGCTAAAGGTTTCCCGAAGGCTTCACGCGGTTTGTACAACAAAGCAATGAAAAACTACCTGCGAAAGGGATGCGGAAGATGAGCCTGACTAAAGTCGTTGATTTGATAGAGAATTCTGACTGCACGACAGCACCGTCCACTGGGTTGCCGAGTAATCTCGTCCCCGATGACTTAGCCGATTTTTATAAGCACTACAGCAGCGCTGTTTTCTATCCAAAGGCACAGTACAGCTTCACGATTCAGGCGCCAGAACTTGAACGTTCCGACTTTGTCGTTATGAACGAAGACTTGGACGACCCAGACTCAGCTAACTGGTACGCGCTCGTTAAATGTGAGGATCAAATAATTTCAATTGACCTGAAACCCGGCCCGCAATTTGGCTATTGCTACGACTCGTTCTGGGACAGTTACCCGACGGCCGATGAGAGCACACTGATCGCAAAATCATTTACTGAGCTGGTTGAGAAAATCATTAAATCCGGAGGTAAAAGCTTATTCTGGATACCAGGCCACACTTGATAGTGAGACCAGACTATATGACCCGACGGCCGTTGGCTCAACCGCCTTTACTACGGCAGCCGCCACCTGCACCAGATCAACCTCGACGGCCGCGTCATCTGCGACTTCGAACGCGACCGCCTGCACCGTGAAGTGCTGCGTACCCAAGGCCAGATCACCACGCGCAGCGAATACGATCGCAGCGGCCGCCTGCGCTCACGGATACGCCGCCCCAATGGCCA
>NZ_JBYVMD010000011.1:0-178747 GCF_058145955.1 Pseudomonas sp. A39 | reverse complement strand
GGGTTAGCCGCGCTGGGCCAAGGATGGCCCATCGCGGCGGCCCACGCTCCAAAGCCGGAGTGAGGGCACACCGAGCCTAGGCGAGGTGCCGAGTGTTGGGGCGAAGCGTTTTTGGTTACTTTTTGCGCTCTTCAAAAAGTGACCCGCTGTAAGAGCGGAACCATAAGCCGCCGTTACCTAAATAACGGATATGTACTCAACTCAACTCAAATCAACTCAACTCAAACCAACAGCCCCCCCACAACCGCATCCCCCACCTCCTGAGTCGACCTCGTCCCCCCCAAATCCGGCGTAACCACCCCCTGCGCAATCACCCCCTCGATAGCCCGCAAAATCCCATCATGCGCCGCCCGATACCGCCCATCCCCATTCCCCAAAAAGTCCAACATCAACGCCCCCGACCAAATCATCGCAATCGGGTTCGCAATATTCTGCCCATAAATATCCGGCGCCGACCCATGCACCGGCTCAAACAACGACGGAAACCGCCGCTCGGGATCCAGGTTCGCCGACGGCGCAATCCCAATGGTCCCCGCACACGCCGGCCCCAGGTCGGACAAAATATCGCCAAACAGATTCGACGCCACCACCACGTCAAACCAGTCCGGCTGCAGCACAAACCGCGCGCACAGGATGTCGATGTGCTGCTTGTCCCACGCCACCTCCGGATAATTCGCCGCCATCAGCGCAGTACGCTCGTCCCAGTAAGGCATGCTGATGGAGATCCCGTTCGACTTGGTCGCCGCCGTCAGTTTTTTACGCGGGCGGGTCTGCGCCAGGTCAAAGGCGAACTTGAGGATGCGGTCAACCCCACGCCGGGTGAACACCGACTCCTGCAGCACAAACTCATGCGCGGTGCCTTCGAACATCTTGCCGCCTACCGACGAGTACTCACCCTCGGTGTTTTCGCGGATCACCACAAAGTCGATGTCCCCCGGCTCGCGCCCGGCCAGCGGGCACGGTACACCAGGGAATAAGCGCACCGGGCGAATGTTCACGTATTGGTCGAAGTCGCGGCGGAACTTGAGCAGCGAGCCCCACAGGGAAATATGGTCCGGGACTTTGTCTGGCCAGCCCACCGCGCCAAAGTAAATCGCGTCGAAGCCCTTGAGCTGTTCGAACCAGTCCTCGGGCATCATCTGCCCGTGTTCCAGGTAATAATCACAGTGGGCCCAGTCGAGCACTTCGATGCTCAGGTTCAGGTCCCAGATGTTGGCCGCCTGTTCCAGTACCCGTAGCCCTTCGGGCAATACTTCCTTGCCAATGCCATCGCCGGCAATCGCGGCGATTCTGAATGCCTTGCTCATCGATTCCGCCTCGCTCATTGTCAGTTCAAGCCGCCGATATGGAAGGCTTTGACTTCAAGGTACTCGTCCAGGCCGTACTTGCTGCCCTCGCGGCCCAGCCCGGATTGTTTGATGCCGCCAAACGGCGCGACTTCCATGGAGATAATCCCGGTGTTGAGCCCGACCATGCCGAATTCCAGCGCTTCGCCGAAGCGCCACGAGCGCTGCAGGTCCTGGGTGAAATAGTAGGCGCCCAGGCCGTACGGCGTGGCATTCGCCAGGGCGAGCGCCTCGGTCTCGTCGGTAAAGCGCATCAGCGGCGCCACCGGGCCGAAGGTTTCTTCATTGGCGAGCAACATCCCGGCGTGGGTGTCGCCGAGCACCGTGGGTTGCACGAACTGGCTGTCGCCACTTGGGATCGCGCCGCAGAGCAGCTGGGCGCCTTGGCTCAGGGCGTCGTCGATATGCCGCGCGACTTTGTTCACCGCCGCCGGGTTGATCAGCGGGCCGATGGTCACGCCGTCTTCCAGGCCGTTGCCGACCTTGAGCTTGCCCACCTCTTCCACCAGGCGCGCGGCAAAACGTGCGTAGATGCCGTCTTGCACCAGAATGCGGTTGGCGCACACGCAGGTTTGCCCGGCGTTGCGAAATTTACTCAGCATCACCCCGGCGATTGCCTGCTCAAGGTCGGCGTCGTCGAACACGATAAACGGCGCGTTGCCGCCCAATTCCAGGCTCAGGCGCTTGATGTGTTCGGCACTCTGGCGCATCAGCAGGCGGCCGACGGCGGTCGAGCCGGTGAAGGAAATCTTGCGCACCGCCGGGTTGCCCGTCAGCTCTTCGCCGATGCCCGCAGGCAAACCGGTGATGACATTGAACACGCCCGCAGGAATGCCGACGCGCTCGGCCAGCACCGCCAGGGCCAGCGCTGACAGCGGCGTCAGGTCCGACGGTTTGACGATGATCGGGCACCCGGCGGCCAGCGCCGGCGCGCATTTGCGCGTGATCATCGCATTGGGGAAATTCCACGGGGTGATGGCGGCGCACACGCCCACGGGTTGCTTGAGGGTCAGCAGGCGCCTGTCGCCACTGGGGGCCGGCATGGTTTCACCGTAGATCCGCCGCGCTTCCTCGGCGAACCATTTGACGAAACCGGCGCCGTAGCGCACTTCGCCACGGGCTTCGTTCAGCGGCTTGCCCTGCTCGCAGGTCATGATCAGCGCCAGGTCGTCGAGGTTGTCGATCATCGCCTGGTACCAGCGCTCCAGCAGCGCCGCGCGTTCAGCCGCCGGGCGGGCGCGCCAGGCGGGCCAGGCACGCTCGGCGGCTTCGATGGCGCGGCGGGTGTCCACCGCGTCCATGGCCGGGACCTGGGCCAGCACGTGGCCGGTGGCAGGGTCGCGGATGTCCAGGGTGGCCGCGCTGTCGGCAGCGATCCATTGGCCATCTACGTAGGCGAGTTCAGCCAGCAGGCTGGGGTCTTGCAAGCGATTCTTGAGCATGGTCGAGTCCTGATCCGAGACACGCTCCAGTCTAGGGAGGTGCCACGGACGAGGATGCCGAAAGCGCGGTTAAAGCAGCGTGCCGTGCTGTAATTGGGCGCAGGACGGCAGGCTCTGCTAGGCCTTCAATGAGCCGAGCAAACCTTGCAAAAAGCGCTCGCCCGCGTCCATCTGGCTGATCTCGATAAACTCGTCGGGTTTGTGCGCCTGCTCGATGGAACCCGGCCCGCAGACCACCACTGGCACGTCCAGACGCTGCTTGAACAGACCACCTTCGGTGCCGAACGACACCTTGGCGGTGCCGGTACCCGGCGCGGCGAATTGCTTGAGAAAGCGCACCGCTTCGACACTGGGGTGGGTGTCGAGGCCGGGGTAGACGTTGATGGTTTCGATCTCGATGGCCGCCGCGCTGGACAGCTTCTGCGCCTCGCGCACGATCACCTCGGCACGCTCGCGCATCTGGTCCAGGAACTGATCCAGATCGTCCGCCGGCAGGTTGCGCACTTCGAAATCCAGGCTGCACAGGTTAGGCACGATGTTCAGCGCCTTGCCGCCGACAATCTGCCCGACATGCACGGTGCTGTAGGGCACGTCGTAGTCGGAGTCCTGGGCGCCACGCGTCTGCAATTGCTGCTGGCTCTCACGCAGGGCGGCGATAAAGTCGCAGGCCACATGGATGGCGTTGACCGAACGCGGCGCCAACGACGAATGCGCTTCCTGGCCACGGCAGTAGGTGCGGTAGGATCCCTTGCCCTTGTGGCCGAGTACGAACTGCATGTTGGTCGGCTCGCCGATCACGCACAAAAACGGGCGCACCGGCGCCAGGTGCAAAACATCGAGCAGGCGCCGTACGCCGACGCAACCGATCTCCTCGTCATGGGACAGGGCCAATTGCAGCGGGCGGTTCAAGGTGTGGTCGGCGGCATCGAGCAGGGCGTCGATGGCCAGGGCGATGAAGCCCTTCATGTCGCAGCTGCCACGCCCGTAGATGCGCCCGTCCTGCACAGTGGCGGCGAAGGCGGGAAAGGTCCACGCCTGCCCCGCCGCCGGCACCACGTCGGTGTGCCCGGACAGCAACACGCCGGGCTGTTGCTTGGGCCCGGTGCTGGCGAACAGGTTGGCCTTCTTGCCGCTCTGGTCCTTGACGATCAAGGAGTCGATGCCCTTGGTCAGCAACAGGTCGCGCACGTAGTCGATCAGGGCCAGGTTCGATTCCGACGACACCGTGTCGAAGGCCATCAGTTGTTTGAGAATCTCAAGAACACGCGGTTTCATCAGGCCTGGCTCCGTTGCTCGGCAGGTGGGGCGAACCGGGTTATGGAGAACGGCTCGATCGGGGTACTGGTGCTGCCGGTGGCGAGCAGCTCGGCCATCACATCGCCGACGCCCGGGCCGAGCTGGAAGCCGTGGCCGCAGAAGCCGAAGGCATAGAACAAGCCGTCGACGGTGCCGCTGGGGCCCATCACCGGCAGCGAATCCGGCAGGTAGCCTTCGATGCCGCTCCACACACGGATGATGTTCAGGTTGCCGACGCCCGGCAGCAGTCGACGCATCTGGCTGACCTGGTTGAGGATGCTGCGCGGCTCCACGTAGGCGCGGCGGTTGAGCATGTCCGGCTTGCTGCGGTAACCGCCACCGATGACGATATTGCCCCGCGGAATCTGGCGGAAGTAGATCACTTCCTCGGGGATTTTGGTGTACACGCCGATCACCGTCGGCAGCGCGTAGGGCACCGGCTCAGTCACTGCCATCTGCGGGCCGTGGGTGTCGAGCGGCACCGGCTCGCCGAACTGCGCCGAAAGCTTCTGGCCCCAGGCGCCGGCGGTGATCAACAGTTGTGCGGCCTGGAACTGGCGACCGTCGGTGCTGGTGACGTGGAAGTCGGCACCGACCTTCTGCACCTCGGCGACTTCGGTGCGTTCTTCGATCTGCGCCCCCAGGCGCCGTGCGGCGCGGGCAAACGCCGGTGCGGCCAGACGCGGGTTGGCGTGGCCATCGTGGGGCGCATAGGAACCGCCCTTGACGTCCGGGCCGAGGAAGCCAAAGCGCTGATGCAGTTCGGCGCCGCGATAAATCTTCAGGTCCAGTTGCTCCGCTTCCGGCGCGGCCGCATAGGCCTCCAGCTCGGCGATTTCATCTTCGCGGTAACACACGCGCATATGCCCACTGGGGATGAACTCGAGGTCATCATCGATCAGTTCCGGCAGGCGCTTCCACAGCGCCCAGGAGCGGTTGGCCAAGGCCAACTGGCCGAGGAAGCGCCCTTGTCGACGCACATTGCCGAAGTTCACCCCGCTGGCGTACTGGCCGATCTGGTCGCGCTCGAGCAGGATCACCGACTGGCCGCGACGGCGCAGAAAAAACGCCGCCGCCGAGCCCATCACACCACCGCCAACAATCACCACATCGGCTTTTTGCACCTTCATGACGACACCTCCTCGGTGATCAGCATCGACAAGGGTTTGACCGGTGCCTGACCGCGCTGGCGACCGACTTCCTGCACCGGTACCCCGGCCTCGGCGGCAATCACTTCGGCCCCGGCCTGTGAACAATAACGCCCCTGGCAACGGCCCATGCCCACGCGGCTGAATGCCTTGGCGCGATTGACTTCACAGGCGCCCTTCTCGTTCACGGTGCGCCGCAGTTCGCCGGCGCTGATCATCTCGCAGCGGCACACGATGGCGCTGTCGGGCAACGCCTTGGCCTGCGCGCTGGGCCAGGGAAACGCCTGGGCCAGGCCGAGGCGAAACTGATCCATCACGGCCAGGGCTTGCTTTTGTTCGTCGCGCAGCCCGCTGTCGACCGGTTGCTGAAGATCGTCCAGCAGCGCCAGCGCCACCAGGCGCCCGGCATGCTCGGCGGCATCCGCACCGCGAATTTTCGCGCCGTCACCCGCCGCATACACCCCCTTCACCGAGGTGCGCCCGGCCTCGTCCGTGGCCAGCCACCATTGGCTGGAGGCCTGGTCAAAGGCCATGGCACAGCCGGCCAGGTCGCCCAATTGCGTCTCTGGGCGCAGGTGATACCCCAGCGCGACGGCATCGGCCTGCACCGTGACGGTCTGCCCGTTACCCGCGATGAAGCGCACGCCCCCCACGCAATTGGCGGCATCCCCCATGACTTGCAGCGGCTTTATCCCCAGGTGCACCGCCACCTTGGCGCGGTACAGCTGCGCCAGCAGCTTGACCCCGGTAAACAGGACGGCCGGCCGCGCCAGCAGTTTCGGCAAGGCCTTGAGACGCAGGCTCAGGGGTGAGGTGTCGAGCACCGCCGCCACCTCGGCACCGGCTTTGACGTATTGGCTGGCCACCAGGTACAGCAACGGCCCGCTGCCCATGAACACCACGCGATGACCGATGGACACGGCCTGGTTTTTCAAGGCGATCTGCGCCCCGCCCAGGCTGTAAGTGCCCGCCAGTTGCCAGCCCTCGATGGGCATCAAGCGGTCGGTGGCGCCGGTGCACAGGATCAGCGCGTCGTAATCCACGGTGCAGTGACGGCCTTGGCTCACGCAGCACAATTGCCCGGCCGTGAGGTTCCACACCAAGGTGTCGGGCCGGTAGTCGATGGCGTCGCGCAGGCGGTCGAAACTCTGGTGCAGGGCCTGGGCCTTGGCGGCTTCGCTGCCGTACAGCGTGGTGTAGTCGCGGGTAAAACCGTCTGGCTGACGGCGGTAGATCTGCCCGCCGTCGCGACGGTTTTCATCAATCAGGATCGGCTTGATTCCGGCCGCCACCAGGGTTTCGGCGCAGCGCACGCCGGCAGGTCCAGCGCCCACAATAACTACCCGTGCAGTGGCCATGTCGCCTCCGGTTGTGTGGTAACGATGTCCAGCCCATCACGGACTTCATTGGAGCAGGCGCGCAGGCGCTCGCCGCTGCGGGTCCATACCCAGCAGTCCTGGCACGCACCCATCAGGCAGAAACCGGCGCGGCGCCCGCTGTCGAATTCCGATTGGCGCAACGCGTTGCCCTGGGTCAGCAGCGCGACCATCAGGGTATCGCCCTGCAGGGCCTGGATGGGTGCGCCATCCACCGTCAGGCTGACCGTCGGCCGGCCCTGTTCGGCCAGCCTCACAAAACGCCCTTTCATGCATAGGCTCCCAAAGTGAGGGTAGTGACGCCCTGCTGGGTATTCAGCAACTGGGCGCTGTCGTGGTGGCAGAGGACTTCACTGCCGTTGTCCAGGGTGCGACGCTTCGGTGCGGTGCGATTGCACAGGCCATCGACGCGCACCGGGCAGCGATTGAGAAAGGTGCACAGTTCCGGCACGTTGGCCCGCTCGCCTATCGCCGGCAGCGTTTCGCACCTTGTGCCGCAGGTTTCCAGCCAGCCCTGGCGCAACTCGGGCACCGAGTGGATCAGCAGGTCGGTGTAGGGGTGGAACGGCGGTTCGGCAAACGACTGGCGGCTGCCGGCCTGCACTTTGTGGCCGCTGTACATCACCACAATGTCATCGCACAGCGCACGCACGGTGGAGATGTCATGGCTGATAAACAGATAGGACACACCCAGTTGCTGGCGCAGGTCGCGCAGCAGTTCGAGGATCGCCGCGCCGACCACGGTGTCGAGGGCCGAGGTCACTTCATCGCACAGGATCAAGTCGGGCTTGGCCGCCAGCGCCCGTGCCAGGTTGACCCGCTGCTTTTGCCCGCCGGACAGTTCATTCGGGCGGCGTTCGGCCATGTCGCGCGGCAGGCGTACCAGGTCCAGCAACTCATCGATGCGCGCCTTCAACGCGGCGCCCTTGAGGCCGAAATACATCTTCAGCGGGCGGCTGAGGATGGTCGCCACGCTGTGCATGGGGTTGAGGGCGGTGTCAGCGTTCTGGAACACCATCTGGATCCGGCGAAATTGTTCCGGGGTGCGCTCCGACAGGCTGCCACCCAGGGCCTGGCCGTCGAACGTGAGACCGCCAAGGGCCGGGGTCAACAGCCCGGCCACCACGCGCGCCAGGGTCGACTTGCCGGAGCCCGACTCGCCGATCACCCCGATGGCCTGGCCACGGCGCACCGTGAGGTCGATGTCTTCCAGCACCCGGATCGACGGCATGCCGTGCATGTTTTTGTTGCCGTAACCGGCGGTGAGGCCGGTGATGGTCAGCAGCGGCACCTCTTCGGCAATCCCGCAGGGCGGGCGAATGGTGGTGTCCGGCCGTGCGGCCGCCAGCAGGCTGCGGGTGTATTCGTGGGCCGGAGCCTTGAGCAGCGGTGCCGTGGCACTGTGCTCGAGAACCTGCCCGCCATTGAGCACCACAATCTGGTCGGCCATTTGCGCGACCACCGCCAGGTCATGGGAGACGTACACGGCCGTGGCGCCGCGCTCGCGTACCACACGCTTGAAGGCGCGCAGCACGTCGATCTGGGTGGTCACGTCCAACGCCGTGGTCGGCTCGTCGAGCACCACCAGCAGCGGGTCGCTGATCAGCGCCATCGCCGCCATTACCCGTTGCAGTTGCCCACCGGACACCTGGTGCGGGTAACGTCGAGCGATGCGTTCCGGGTCCGGCAGGGCCAGGTCGCGGAACAGCCCGATAGCCTTGGCATGCAATTCGGCGCGGGTGCCCAGGCCATGGATCAGGGCCCCCTCCACCACCTGGTCGATCAGTCGTTTGGCCGGGTTGAACGCCGCAGCCGCGCTTTGCGCGATATAAGACACACGGTTACCACGCAGGCCTTGCAGGTGTTTTTCGCTCAAGGCGAGCATGTCGTGCTCACCCACCTGCACCACACCGCCGGACAACCGACAGCCACGCCGTGCGTACCCCAGTAATGCCAGGGCGATGGTGGTCTTGCCCGAGCCGGACTCACCGATCAGCGCCAGCACTTCACCTTTTTCCAGGGAAAAGCTCACGCCTTTGACGATTTCTACCTCGCCGTGCTCGCCACAGGCGACCACGCGCAGGTCTTCGACGCGAATCAATTCGGTCATTTCAATGGCCTCCCGTGCGTCGACTACGTCGGGACGACATATAGTCGATCAGCAGATTCACACCGATGGTCAGCGTGCCGATGGCCAGCGCCGGAATGATGATAGCCAGCGCGCCCTGGTTGAGGCCGCCGATGTTTTCCCGCACCAGCGAACCGAGGTCGGCGTCCGGCGGTTGCACGCCAAGGCCGAGAAAACTCATGCCGCTGAGCAACAAGACGATGTAGCCGAAACGCAGGCCCAGGTCGGTCAATACCGGGTTGAGCATGTTCGGCAGGATCTCCATGCACGCCACGTACAACCGGCGTTCGCCACGGGTACGCGCGACCTGCACGTATTCCAGGGCCTCGATGTTGACCGCCATGCTGCGGGCAACGCGGAACGAGCCAGGGATGTAGCTGATCACGGCGGTGCAGATCAGCAGGGTCACCGATGAACCAAAGGCCGAGACCATGATCAGCGCGAGCATTTTGCTCGGGATCGAGATGAACGCGTCCATGATGCGGCTGATGATTTCGTCCAGCCACTTGGGCGAGACCACCGACAGCAGCGCACACCCGGTGCCGAAGAAGCTGGCCAGCAACGCCGCTACCAGCGCCAGGCCGACGGTGAACCGCGCACCGACCAGCACGCGGCTGAGCATGTCGCGGCCCAGGTAATCGGTGCCGAACGGGTGCGCAAGGCTGAAGCCTTCGAAGATGTTGTCGGACACCACTTCACCCACCGGGTGGGGGGCCAGCCAGGGGCCGAGCAGCGCCACCAGCAGCCAGGCGACGCAGACCGCGCCCCCCAACAGCCCCAGCCAGGACGGGCCGCTGGACACCTTGGCCAGGGCCAGGGCGGAAGACACAGGCTTGGACTTCGCAATGAGGTTGTTCATTGGTTTCTCAGCCTCGGGTTGGAGAGGATCGCGCACAGGTCGGCGAGCAGCACCAGGCCCAGGTAAGCCGCGCAGAACAACATGGTGCACGCCTGCACTAAGGCCATGTCACGGTTGGTCACGGCATCGACCATCAAGCTGGCGATGCCGGGGTAGTTGAAGATGGTTTCGACGATCACCACCCCGCCCAGCAGGTACGACAGGCTCAGGGCGATGGCGTTGGCGATCGGCCCGATCGCATTGGGCAAGGCGTGGCGCAGCACAATGCGGATCGGGCTCACGCCTTTGAGGCGGGCCATTTCCACATAGGGGCTGTCGAGTTGGTCGATCACCGCCGCGCGGGTCATGCGCGCCATTTGCGCGACGATCACGCAGCACAGCGTCATCACCGGCAAGGCGTAGGTGCGCATGAATTGCAGCGGTGAGGTGATGTCACTGGCGTACGACAGCGCCGACAGCCAACCAAGGTTGACCGCGAAAATCAGCACGGCCAGGGTCGCCACCAGAAACTCCGGCACGGCGACCATCGCCAAGGTGACAAAGCTCAGGCAGCTGTCGATACGCCCGCCCCGGCCCATCGCCGAGCCGATGCCGAGTACCAGCGCCACCGGCACCGAGACCAGCGCCGTAGCGCCCGCCAGCATCAGGGTGTTGGGCACCCGGCCGGCCATCAGTTCACCCACCGGCATGGCGTTGGAGACCGACACGCCCATGTCGCCGGTGAGCAGGCTCATCAACCAGTGCAGGTAACGCAGCACACCGGGTTGGTCCAACCCCAGTTTCAGGCGCAGTGCCGCCACCTGTTCAGGGGTCGCGAACTGGCCGAGGGATTGTTGCGCCGCATCCCCCGGCAGCACGGCCGTGATCGCGAACACGACCATGGACACGATCAACAAGGTCACGACACCGGCGCCGAGGCGCCGGCCGATCAACCACAGTGTATTGCTATTCATCGCACTGCCCTCCTCACGCGTCCAACCACACCTGCTCGGCGAACATGTAGCCCATGAAACCGCCCAGCGGGTTACTGCCATAGCCCTTGATGCGCTGGTCTACACCGTCGATGTTGCTGATGAACACCGGCACGCCGATCCCGCAATGGTCGTGGACCAGGGTCTGCATGTCGCCATACATCTTGGCGCGCTTGGCGTCGTCGGTTTCGCCACGGGCCAGCATCAGCAGTTGGTCAAACTGGTCGTTCTGCCAGCCAGACTCGTTCCAGGGCGCCTTGGACTGGAAGAACTGCGAGAACATCACGTCGGCATTCGGCCGTGGGTTGATGTTGCCGAAGCTCAACGGGTGCTTCATCCAGTGGTTGGACCAGTAGCCGTCGCTGGGCAGGCGGTTCACGTCGAGCTTGAGCCCGGCCTGTTTCGCCGATTGCTGCAGCAGCACGGCGATGTCCACCGAACCGGTGGCGGCCGGCGAGGCCATGACGGGCATGGTGATGCTTTCCATGCCGGCCTTCTTCAGCAGGAACTTGGCTTTTTCCGGGTCGTAGACCGTCTGCGGCAAGTCGGTGTTGAAGTAGCGCGAACCCGGTGCAATCGGGTGATCGTTACCGACCACGGCAAAGCCACGGAACACCGCGGACTTGACCTGCTCACGGTCCAGCAACAGTTTCATCGCCTGGGTGAACTCAGGGCTTTTGCCGGGCAGTTGGTCCTGACGGATGATCAAGTCAGTGTAGTTGCCCGACGGTGCATCCACGACCCGGTGTTTGGCGCTGGCGGCGATGCGCGTAGTGGAGCGTGGGTTGACCTCGTTGATCATGTGCACGTCGCCCGACAGCAGCGCGTTGACTCGCGAGGGCTCGTCGGCGATGGCGATGAATTCGATTTCGTCGAGGTACGGCAGGCCCGGTTTCCAGTAATTCTTGTTGCGCACCGCAATCGAACGCACGCCTGGCTTGAACTCGCCCACGGTGAACGGTCCGGTGCCGATGCCTTTACCGAAATCGGTGGTGCCTTCGGGCACGATCAGCAGGTGCGACACCGCCAGGATCGACGGCAGCTCGGCGTTGGGCGCGCTGAGGCGAATCTGTACTTCGTTCGGACCGCTGGCCTTGATCTCGGCGAACTGCTCCATCAGCGGCATGACTTTGGAGCCGGTGAGCGGGTCTTTGTGGCGGTTCAGCGAGAACACCACGTCGGCGGCGGTCAGGGCCTTGCCGTTGTGAAAGGTCACGTCTTTGCGCAGGGTGATGGTCCAGACGGTGGCGTCGGTATTGTCGATGCGCTCGGCCAGCTCCAGTTGCGGCACCAGGTGCTTATCGAAGCGGGTCAGGCCGTTGTAGAACATGTAGTGGCGGGCGTAGTCGGTGGACAGCGCGCCTTTGGCCGGGTCGAGTGTGTCGGCGGTGGAGCTGGACATGCCCGCCACGCGGATCTTGCCACCTGGCTTGCCTTTGCCCTCGGCGGCCGCTTCATCGGCGAACAGCTTGCCGGCGGCGCCAAACAGGCTGCCCGCCCCGGCCGCTGCCACACCGGCCACCCCGAGCATTTGCAGGGCGTTGCGGCGCGACATGCCACGGTTGAGGCTTTCGAACACCCGCAGGCTGTCATGGCCGGAGATGAGCTCGGGTGTATTTTTGTTGTCAGTCATATCAAGGCTACCTGTCGATAATCGGAAGAATCGAGTGCTCACGGATGTCCGGAGCGTCCTGGAAACACAAACGACGGTGACGCAACAACGGCAACTCAGTGCAAATAATCCTGGAACCGGTAATACGCCCCCACGAACGGCAGGAACCAGGGTTTGCCGAAATGCCCGGGGATCGCCGGCCATTCCAGTTCGCGCCAAGGGTTGGCCGCCGCATTGCCCGCCATGACCTCAGCCATCACCTGGCCCATGTGCACCGACATCTGCACACCATGGCCGCTGTAGCCCATGGAGTGGAACACGCCGCCATGCTGGCCGGCGCGTGGCAGGCGGTCGGACGTCATGTCCACCAGGCCGCCCCAGCAGTAGTCGATCTTCACGTGCGCCAACTGCGGGAACATGTTCAGCATCGCCGCCTGCAGCACCTTGCCGCTCTTGGCGTCGGAGACGCTGTCGGACATGGCAAACCGGGCACGCCCGCCAAACAGCAGACGGTTGTCCGGGGTCAGGCGAAAGTAGTTGCCGATCATGCGGCTGGTCACATAAGCCCGGTGTCGGGGCAGCAACTGGTCGATCAGCGCTTGGGGCAAGACTTCGGTGGCAATGACGAAACTGCCCACCGGCACAATCCGGCGGCGGTACCAGCCCAGGTCGCCATGCTGGCAAGCGCCGGTCGCCAGCAGGACTTGCCCGGCGTGCAGTGAGCCCTTGACGGTGTTGACCTGATAGCCACCGGCCTGGGCCTTCCAGTCCTTGACGGCGGTGTGCTCGTAAATCATCGCGCCACGCCGCGCCGCCGCTTCGGCCAAACCGACCCCAAAGCGGCCGACGTGCATCTGCACGCCGTTGCGTTGCAGCAAGCCGCCATGGAACTGCGCCGAGTTGACTTCCGCATGGGTCTGTTCGGCGCTGAGCAGCTCGACATCGGCATCCACCTCCTGGCGAATCAGCTCGCAGGTGCGGGCCAGGCCTTCGTAATGCATCGGCTTGGCCGCCAGCTTGAGCTTGCCGTTGCGCACCAAGTCACAGGCAATCCCTTCCTGCTCGACCAGCGAAACCACGCTCTGCACCGCGCTTTCATAGGCTTGGTAATAGGCACGCGCCTTGGCGGCACCGAGGCTGGCGTGTAGCCCGGCATAGTCCTGGGCCACCCCGGTGTTGCACTGCCCACCGTTACGCCCCGAGGCTTCACCGATCACACGGCCGGCGTCGAGCACCACCACACTCGCGCCTTTACGCGCCAACGCCCGCGCCGCCGCCAGGCCGGTGAACCCACCGCCGACCACAGCCACATCGACCTGCTTGGGCAAGCCGCCCAGCTGGGCACCGGTAAAAGCCGGTGCGGTGTCGAGCCAATAGGATTCACTGCCCATGTCTTACCCTCAAGGTGCGCGTTTACAGGCCGACCAACGCCGGCAACCCACCGATATCGGTGATCTGCTGGTAACCGTAGAAGGCATTGGCCGGGACTTCATGGCCACGGGCAACGAATGCCTTGTGCTTGATCTTCATGTCATGGGCCGACATCAGGTCATAACGGAAGCTGGACGACACATGCAAGATGTCTTCCGGGCCGCAGCCGAGGTTGTCGAGCATGAACTCAAAGGCCGCCAGGCGCGGCTTGTAGGCCTGGGCCTGTTCGGCGGTGAACACCTTATGGAACGGCGCGCCGAGCTTGTCGACGTTGGACATGATCTGACTGTCCATGGCATTGGAGAAGATCACCAGGGGAATCTTGTCGGCAATCTTCGACAGACCGGCCGGCACGTCCGCATGAGGGCCCCAGGTCGGTACGGCGTCGTAATACAGCTGGCCTTCTTCGCGATAATCGATACCCCAGCGCTTGCAGGTACGGGCCAGGGCGGTCTTGAGGATTTCGTCATACGGACGCCAGTCACCCATCACCTGGTCGAGGCGATAGGCTGAGAAGTCCTTGACGAACTGGTCCATCTGCTCGGGCTTGATGCGATCGGCGAACAGCTCGCGGGTCATGGTGCCCATATGGAAGTTGGTCAGCGTACCGTAGCAGTCGAACGTAATGAATTTGGGACGAAGAAAGCTCATTGAGTGCGGTCCTGAAGTCAGTTGAGTGTGGCAAGCGTTCGCTGCCCTGGCGGCGCGTCGGCCTCGTTGCAGCACAGGTTCATTACACCACTGTGAAATCAGCATATGCCGTCTAAAAAGACCTGTGCTCAATACAAACCACCGTTTTGGTGGCTGGGCTCAGCAGACTTTGCGGTGCGCGCCAGGCTTGGGCAGGGCCTTTGTTTGTGCGCTTTTAGGGGGCTTTTGGGGAGACTTTGTGGGGTGAGGGCTTAAGGACGGGGGGTTGGGGCGGCAGAAAGTGTGGCCGGGGGGATTGGGTGTATATCCGTTATTTAGGTTAGGGCCACCTAGGGTTCCGCTCTTACAGCGGCTCACTTTTGGAAAGGCCCAAAAGTAAGCAAAAGGCCTTCGCCCCAACACTCGGCACCTCGCCTAGGCTCGGTGTACCCTCACTCCGGCTTGAATCCGTGGGCCGCCGCCACGCGCCATCCATGGCGCGGGGCGGCTAACCCGGCGTCCTGCCGGGTTACCCACGGATTCAAGCCTGCGTTCGGCCAGCGTGTTTGACGGGGCGCCCCAGATCAAGATCAAAAGCAAGAGCACGGCGGCCTAGTAGCCGACCTGAGTGGTTGGATCAAAAGCAGGTACGTGTAAGAGCTGGCTTGCTCTCGATGGCGGTGTGTCAGCTGATGCAGTTGTGGCTGTCACCCTGCAATCGGGGGCAAGCCCCCTCCCACATTTGGACCGCGATCGACAGACGCAACTCCGGTCGGCTTTAAGGCCGCCGCGTTTGCCTTTGCTCTACACCACTCAAGCCGGCTGTCAGGCCGCTGTGCTCTTGCTTTTGATCTTGATCTTAGGCGCCCCGTTAAACACGCTGGCCGGAATTCGACAGGGATTTGGGGCACACCGAGCCTAAGCGAGGTGCCGAGTGTTGGGGCAAGAGCCCTTTTGGTTACTTTTGGGGCTCTTTTCCAAAAGTGACCCGCTGTAAGAGCGGAACCCTAGGTGGCCCTAACCTAAATAACGGATCTGCACTCACCCCCCTCCTAGCATTTACTACCGCCGCCCCACAAAAATTAAGTAGTACCTGTGGCCCCAGAACCCACAGCCCAAGGAATCTACCGAATATCCCCACCCCCCTTGCCAGCCCCCAACCCAGGTGGGATACAAGCACCCTGACGCCGCAAAAAACCACGTTCTATGGAGGCATGCCATGTCCGCCCTGCCACACCCCGCTTATACCTACCGCCCTATGACCACAGACGACCTCCCGGCCGCCCACGCCCTGTCGGTACAACTCAAATGGCCCCACCGCCTGGAAGACTGGGCCACGTTGCACCGGGTCAGCGACGGCTTCGTGGTGACGGACGGCGAGCGGCTGATCGGCAGCGCCTTCACCTGCCCCCAAGGCGATTACGCCACCATCGGCCTGGTGATCGTCAGCGATGACTACCAAGGCCAGGGCATCGGCCGACGCCTGATGGAAAAAGCCCTCGCCGCCTGCGGCTCACGCACCCCGGTCCTCAACGCGACCCTCGCCGGTGCGCCGTTGTACGCCAGCCAGGGCTTTGTCGAATTCGGACGGGTGCAGCAGCATCAGGGCCAGGTGCAGGTGCCTGCCCTGCCGCCGCTGGCCAACGGCGAAACCTGCCGCGCCCTGCACACCGATGATCACACCGCCCTGCTGACGCTCGCCAAAGCCGCCAGCGGCCTGGACCGCCGCGACGTATTACGCGACCTGCAGGTGGAGCACGCCGTGGGCATCGAACGCGATGGGCAGCTACGCGGCTTCGCCCTGCTGCGACCGTTTGGGCGTGGGCGGTGCATCGGCCCGGTGGTGGCCGAGCACATCGAGCAGGCCAAGCACCTGATCGCCACATTGCTGGCCCAGGTGCCGGACGCCTTTGTGCGCATCGACATCCCCGTCGCCTGCGGCCTCAGTGACTGGCTCGAACAGGCGGGCCTGAAGAACGTCGACACCGTCGCGCAGATGGCCCGAGGCACGCCGCCCCAGGCCAGCCAAGGCCTACACCCCTTTGCCCTGATCACCCAGGCGATCGGCTGACTTTTCCTCCCGGAGCACTCCCCATGTCATCTCCCCGTATCCTGCTGTTGGCGCGTGCCGACGGCAGCCGCGTTGCCACGTCCTTCAACACGGGCGCCTTGAGCGCGTTGGACCCATTCGGCGACACCCGTCAACTCGCCTGGCGAGGCGACGATGGTGTGTCCGCAGGCCTTGTAGGGTTCAGCGGTGACACCGTGATCGAAGACTTCCCCCACAGTGAAACACTGGTGGTGCACGCAGGCCATGTGGTGCTCAGCAGTGCCGAGCAAACGCTGGAACTGGGCATCGGCGCCAGCGCCGTGATCGGTCGTGGCACACGCCTCACCGTGCAGGCGAGCGCAGGCAGCCAGTGGGCGTTCTGCGCCTACGATCAGGCTGACGCACCCGCCCGCCCCGGCCTGACCCTGCTCGACCCGCACACCCTGCTTAACCCCTCGGCCGCGCCGGAAGCGCAGATCCTGATCGGTCCCACGCCGCAGTGCCGTGCGTTCAACCTGTTCGACGATGCGGTCACCGAGTTGCGTATCGGCATCTGGGACTCGACGCCCTACACCCGCCACGGCCGCCCGCATAAACTGCATGAGTTGATGCACCTGCTCGAAGGCCGCGTCACCCTGCAGGATGACAGCGGTGCCGAGGTGACGGTCAACACCGGTGACAGCGTGTTTGTGGCCAAAGGCGCGCCGTGTGCCTGGAACAGCACGGTGTATGTGCGCAAGGTCTACGCGGTGAAATAAATCAGGCTTTCAGCGCCTCTTCCAGGAACGCCACCAAGGCCTGGACGCGCGGGCTGCGCAGTTTGCGTGACGGCACCAGCAGGACGATCGGTGCGCTGTCAAAGCTCCAGTCCGCCAACACGCGTACCAGGCTGCCGCTGGCGATGGCGTCACTCACATCCCACTGCGAACGCAGCACCAACCCCAAGCCTTGCTCGGCCCAGCGCCGGGCAACGCTGCCGTCGTTACTCAGCAACGCAGGCTCCACGCGCAACGTCTTGCGGCCCTGCCCCTTGCGCAGGTGCCACAGCGTCACATCCTCATCGTTTTCTCGAATGCAGATGCAGCGATGCTCGGCGAGTTGGTCCGGGGAGGACGGCACGCCGTGCGCTTGCAGGTAGGCCGGGCTCGCGCATAACCAGCGCTCGTTCGGCGTGAGTTGCCGACCGGTCCACAGGCTGTCGTTGAGATGGCCGATGTGGATCACCGCATCGCTGTCATGCCGGTCCGGCCAAGGTGTCTCGCGCAGATCCAGGTGCAGGCAAAGCTGCGGATGCACTCTGGCAAACCGTGCCAACAGCGGCGCGATGCGCTGGCGGCCATAGCCAAACGGCGCGGCCAGCCTCAGTGTGCCCACCAGTGTTTCGTCCTTTTGCCTGAATGACTCCGGCAGCGCTTCCAACTGCTCCAGCAGCAGCGCACTTTCGCGGGAAAAACGTTCGCCGTCGGCGGTCAAGCTGAGGCGCCGCGCATCGCGGTTGGCCAAGGTCAGCCCCAGCAGCGTCTCCAACTTACGCAGGCGCATGGACAGCGCCGGCGGCGACACATTCAGGACTCTGGCGGCAGCACTCAGCGACTCGCAGCGTGCAAGTGTGGCGGCCAGGCGCAGGTCTTCGATGGAGATCATTCAATTTTACTTAATGATTGATTAGCCTTGATTGAACCACACCTTAAGGATGCCTGAGTAGAGTGCAACCTGAACCCAGCCATTCGAGCCCTGCCATGCCTACGCCGATTGCCGCCCTCGACACCCCCGCCGCACTGATCGATATCCCGCGGATGCAGCACAATATCCAGCGCATGCAGCAACGGATGAATACCCTCGGCGTGCGTTTACGCCCGCATATCAAGACCAGTAAATGCCTGCCGGTGATCCAGGCGCAGCTCGCTGCGGGCGCCAGCGGTGTCACGGTGTCGACCCTCAAGGAGGCGCAGCATTGCTTCAGCCAAGGAATCCTCGATGTGTTTTATGCCGTGGCCGTCGCGCCGGGCAAACTGCCCCAAGCCCTGGCCCTGCGGCGCCAAGGCTGCAACCTGAGCCTGCTCACCGACAGCGTCGCCGGTGCCCAAGCCCTCGTCGCGTTTGCACAGCAACACGACGAGCGCCTCGACGTATGGATTGAAATCGACTGCGATGGCCACCGCTCCGGCCTGGCCGCTGAAGACGAGGCCCTGCTGGACGTGGCGCGAATCCTCAGCGACGGCGGCATGCACCTGCGTGGCGTGATGACCCACGCCGGCTCCAGTTACGAACTCGACACGCCTGAAGCCCTGCAAGTGCTGGCCGAACAGGAGCGTGCGCTGTGCGTGCGCGCCGCGCAACGAATCCGCGCGACCGGGCTGGCATGCCCCGACGTCAGCATCGGTTCCACCCCCACGGCCCTGTCGGCGCTGAACCTGGACGGCGTCACCGAAGTGCGCGCCGGGGTCTATGTGTTCTTCGACCTGGTCATGCACAACATCGGCGTGTGCCAGCCGGACGAGCTGGCGCTGAGCGTGCTGACCAGCGTGATCGGCCATCAACCGGAGAAAGGCTGGGTCATCACCGACGCCGGCTGGATGGCGATGAGCCGAGACCGTGGTACCCAGCGTCAGCGTCAGGACTTTGGTTATGGCCAAGTGTGCAGCGAAGCCGGCGTCTGGCTCGAAGGCGCGCGCGTCACCGGCGCCAACCAGGAACACGGCATCATTACCCTGCACACCGTCGACGGTGATGACATTACCGAACGCTTCCCCATCGGCAGTCGGCTGCGCATCCTGCCCAACCATGCCTGTGCCACCGGCGCGCAGTTCCCGGACTATCACGCCCTGGACGCCGACGGTGGCGTGCACACCTGGAGCCGCCTCCATGGCTGGTAATCAAGCAGGATCAAAAAGCGATGTGCTGATCATCGGCGGCGGCATCATGGGGGCGTCGTCCGCGTTTTTCCTGCGGCGGCGCGGTGGTTCGGTCACGCTGCTGGAACGTGACCAGATCGGCCAGTACGCCAGCGGCGTCAACTTCGGCAACGTGCGCCGCCAGGGACGCTACCTGGGGCAGCTGGAGCTGGCGAATCGTTCGTGGGCGCTGTGGAAACGCCTGCCGGAACTGATCGACGACGACCTTGAATTCATCCCCAGCGGGCATATGCGTGTGTGTTATCGCGAAGATGAAATTGCCGAACTGGAGGCCTACGCCGCCGCGCCGGAAGCGGCGCAGCTGGACCTGCAAATCTATCGCGGCGCCGAGTTGCACAAACGCTTCGGCTTTCTGGGACCGGACGTAAAAGGTGGCTCCTACGCGCCTCACGATGGTCACGCTAACCCGCGCCTGGCAGCCCCGGCGTTTGCACGCGCGGCACGACGCCTCGGTGCGCGCATCGAGGAAAGAACCGAAGTCGCCGACGTGGAAAAGGTCAACGGCCTGTTCCACGTCACCACCACCGATGGGCAATTGTTCGTTGCCGAGCAACTGTTGATTACCGCCGGTGCCTGGGCGGCGCGGTTGTCCGAGCGTTTCGGTGAACCGGTACCGCTGGAGCCCAACGGCCCGCAGATGTCGGTCACCGAACCGGTGCCCTATGCCTTGCCGACCGTGATCGGCGTGTTTACCAAAATCAAGGAAGAGGTGATCTACTTCCGGCAGATCCCACGCGGCAACATCATCATTGGCGGCGGCAATCGCTGTACCCCGGACATGATCAATCGACGCGCCTATTTCAAGCCCGAGAGCCTGCTCAACCAGATGCGCCAGATGCGCCGACTGCTGCCCGGCGCCGAAAAGCTGAACATCATCCGCGTGTGGAGTGGCATCGAAAGCTACACCCCGGACTCCCTGCCGGTGATGGGCCCAAGTGGCGCCGTGGACGGGCTGTTTTATGCCTTTGGTTTCTGCGGCCACGGCTTCCAGCTCGGCCCTGGCGTGGGGGACGTAATGGCCGAACTGATCAGCACCGGCAGCACCAGCACCCTGATCAGCCCCTTTGATATCCGGCGGTTTACCCAGCCTTCGACGGTGCCCGCGAGCGCGCCCACCACAGGAAAACTGATATGAGCCACGCCTATGTTTATCGCTCGGCCACCGCCGCCGACATACCCGCCGCCCATGCGCTGTCCGTACACCTGAAGTGGCCTCACCGCGAGGAAGATTGGGCCATGGTGCAGCGCACCTCCGAAGGCTTCGTCGCCGAGCATGACGGCCATCTGGTGGGCGTGGCATTCGCCTGTCACCAGGGTGCTTATTCCTCCATCGGCCTGGTGATCGTCAACGATGCGCACCAAGGCAACGGCATCGGACGCCGGCTGATGCAGCTGTGCCTGGAGGCTGCGGCGCCGCGCACGCCGATCCTCAACGCCACCGAATCCGGCGCACCGCTTTACGCAAGCATGGGCTTCGTCGATTTCGCGCGCATCCAGCAACATCAAGGCGTGCCGCAGACCCCAGCGCCACAGCCCTTGGTCGAGCACACGCAATGCCGCGCGCTGAGCCTGGCCGATTACCCGCAGGTGATTGAACTCGCCAATGCAGGCAGTGGCCTGGACCGCACCGGGGTGCTCAATGATTTGCTGCCCACGGCCGAGCACGTGGCCGGCCTCGAGGTGCAAGGGCAACTGCAGGGTTGCGCCCTGCTGCGTCGATTTGGTCGCGGGCATATCATCGGCCCGGTGGTCGCGCAGAACCCGGACCAGGCCCGACAGTTGATCACCCACCTGCTGCGGCTGATTCCCGGAGCCTTCGTGCGCTTCGACATTCTGGCCGATTGCGGCTTGGCCGGCTGGCTGGAAAGCCTGGGGCTGCCGTGCGTGGACAGAGCGCCACGCATGGTGCTGGGCGTGCCCCCGCAATCGCGCGACGGCGTCCAGCAATTTGCCCTGGTAACGCAAGCAATCGGCTAGCAAGACAACCTGCGGCAGAGGATTTGTAGTGAGCGGGCTTGCCCCGCGCTGGGCTGCGAAGCAGCCCCAATACGGGCCAATGCATTCCTCCAGGTAAAACGGAGGCGCATGGTTTCAGGGGCGCTTCGCACCCCAGCGCGGGGCAAGCCCGCTCACTACAAAGAATCTAGTGGGCTGCGGGGATGTCGGATTCAGCAGATTATCCCTTGCAGGCTTGAATAACGGCATCTTTGGGTGGGGCCGTTTTGCTAGTTTATCGGGAAGACAGGGCCGTGCTGTTCGCAGCGCCATTACCGCTCCAGGGAGCTCGTTGGATGACCACACACTCTTCGCATAGCAACAGCATCGATCCGCACACATCCCAGCGGTTTTACATCGATGGCCAGTGGGTTTCGCCCGTCATCCCGGCCAGTTTACCGGTGGTCAATCCGGCCGATGAGACGGTAGTCGCCCAGGTGGCACGTGGCTCGGCCGCGGATGTGGACCGCGCCGTCGCAGCAGCACGCGCGGCGTTTGCGGGTTGGTCTGCGACCCCGGCCGCCGTGCGCGCGCAGGTGATTGGGAACATCCACGCGCTCATCCTTGAGCGCAAAGAGCAGTTGGCCCAGGCGCTGTCCCTGGAAATGGGCGCGGCGATCAGTTTCGCCCGGGCGATGCAGGTGCCGTTGGCGGCTGAACACGTTCGGGTCGCACGTGACCTGCTGTCCAGCTATCCATTCCAGACCGTTGAAGGCGGCACCGCGATCGAGCGCGAAGCCATCGGCGTCTGCGGCCTGATCACACCGTGGAACTGGCCGCTGTACCAGATCACCGCAAAAGTCGCCCCGGCCATCGCCGCCGGCTGCACCGTGGTGTTGAAACCCAGCGAATTGTCGCCGCTGAGCGCCCTGTTGTTTGCCCAACTGGTGCACGACGCGGGCCTGCCGCCTGGGGTGTTCAACCTGGTCAACGGCAGCGGTGCCGAGGTCGGTGCAGCCATGGCGGCGCACTCCGATATCGATATGATTTCAATCACCGGCTCCAACCGTGCCGGCGCGCTGGTTGCACAAGCGGCGGCGCCGACGGTGAAACGCGTGACCCAGGAGCTGGGCGGCAAGTCGCCGAATATCCTGTTGCCCGATGCGGATTTCGCCAAGGCCGTGCCGTTGGGCGTGATGTCGGCGTTTCGCAATGTCGGGCAATCCTGCAGCGCACCGACCCGGATGATTGTGCCGAAACACCGCTTGGCCGAAGTCGAGGCGCTGGCGGCGGCCACCGTGGAGGCAATCGTCGTGGGCGACCCGCAGTCGGAAGACACGGTGCTGGGTCCGATTGCCAACGAGGCCCAGTTCAATCGCGTCCAAGCCATGATCGCCGCCGGCCTCGACGAGGGGGCAAAACTGGTGTGCGGTGGGCCTGGGCGGGTGGCGGGTTTTGATAAGGGCTTCTATACCCGGCCGACGGTGTTCTCTGAGGTGCAGAGTGGGATGCGCATTGCCCAGGAGGAAATATTTGGGCCGGTGTTGTGCATTATTGCGTATGACTCGGTGGATGAGGCGGTGGCGATTGCCAATGACACGGTGTATGGGTTGGGTGCTCACGTTCAGGGGCAGGACTTGGAGCTTGCGCGGGCCGTGGCTTCGCGTATACGGGCAGGACAGGTGCACTTGAACCATCCGGCTTGGAACCCGATGGCGCCGTTTGGGGGTTACAAGCGTTCGGGGAATGGGCGGGAGTATGGGGTACAGGGGTTTGAGGAGTATTTGGAGACTAAGGCGATTATTGGGTTTGGTGAGTGAGTTCTGAGGGGCTACATGATTTCTTGTGGGGCCCTCGTGACGGGTATCAACTGCTGCTATGTGATTTACAGGATGTTGGATCTGATTGAGTACATATCCATTGTTTAGGTAACGGCGGCTATGGGCTCCGCCCTTACGGCGGGTCACTTTTGGAAAGCGCCAAAAGTAACCAAACGCACGCCCCACCACTCGGTGCCTATGGCCTTCCAAGGTATTACGCCTTGATGTTTTGCCGGATGTTCCAGCCGAATTTCACCGGCCCGCCGTCTTTGGCGCCATCGGCTTTCTGCGGCTGGTAGCTGATGTCGACGCTGGCGAAATTCAAGGCGATACGGTCGTAGAGCAGGTCATCTTTACTGTCGGCACCGGTGCCGTAGGACAGCACCATGACTTCCTTCAAGGTGATCACCAGGTACTCCACCGGGCTGGTACCTCCCGCTTTGCGCACCACCAGTCTTGCTTCTGGGTAATGCTTGCCGCTCGCGCAGGCCATCATCAGGTTGGGGCTGGATTTATCCAGCGGTTTGGTCAGGTTCAGGTTGGCGAAATCGGCCTTGCCTGCCCCGCCGCCCGTACCAGAGTGCATCAATCCCGTCTGCGACAGCCCCCAGGCCCACTCGGTGATATCGATCTCGTCGCGATGGGCCTGGTCCCGTGATTCACCCTTGATATCGCCCAGTTTCAAAAACATATCGACTGCCATGTTGGCTCCCTGTCCTGTGGTGCGCCGTGAGTGACGCGGGGCGCACTGTTCCTGAATCGGGGCGGTACTCACAAGGTGGTCAAGCAAGATCGGGAAGGGCCCGTCTCCAAAAGGCGAAACGTCTGACATTAATTTGCTTCGCTGCGTCTTTACCCTCTCGACTCCGCGAATACCCAGGAGTTAAGGAATGACGGCCTCGCTGCTTAAAGATGGATTCCCCTCGGCTCACCGCACCACACGCCAACGCATTGAAGGCAGCATTGACCTGCGTCGATTGTTTTCCGTGATTGACAGCGACCCGGCGCTGATTGGCGCGGGGGTTGTGTATATCGATGAGGTGTTCAATGGGGTGGTGCTGCGTGAGTTCCAGGCGATCTGCAGCGTACAGCCGATCAAGGTCGTGCTGCGTGAAGCGCCACGGTACGTGGGGCCGGTGGAGTTCAAGCGGATGCTGGAGCATGAGCCTCGGGAGTCGAGGTTAGTGGCGGAGGCGGTGAATACGGCGGTGACGTGTGCGGGGGCGCTGCTGAGTTGGCATGTTATTTACACCGGGATTGCCTTGATGCCTTTTACTGCTGGCGCAAGCGTTGTCATCTCATTCATTGGTACGGCCGTAACAGTAGCGGGTTTGTTCCAGTGCGCAGCGGGGGCCTATCGAACGGTGAACGAAGTGTGGGACCCGCAAAGAAATGACCGCCTGGACAGTAATGCCTGGTACGAAGGGATGATGGTGGCTCTAGATGCTGTTTCCTTACTTGGGGTCGCCACTTCTGCCGTAACGACAGTGAAAGTTATCAATCTATCTAAGCGGGCAACAGGCAAATCACTTAGAGCGGTACTCCGCGGGTTGAGCAGGCAGGAACGAGCAAAATTGACGGATGAGCTGCTGAGAATCCAGGACCCGCGACTGACACCGAAGCTCCTCAAGCTCAAGCAAGCCGCAGGCAATGCCCCCAAACGCATTCCCGCAGCACAGATAAAACCCATCACCACCACCCATCGCAATGATGCTTTTGCGGCAGCGCTGGGTCTCACCGGCAGTGCCATGTCCGGAAACACGAAAACGCTGGCCATCGGAATCTATGAAGAGTTCAGCGAATGAAAAACCATCGAGAGCCCTTTTACATCGTAGATCCTGGCCCACTTTGGACTCGTCACAAACTGGGGTTGTTTGGCGGGGTCTTAGCCTTGTGCTTTTCGATTGCAACCGCCGGCACTCTAATGAACCTCACCTATTTCGCTGACACATCCGATGAGCTTGCCGATGATGCTTTCTTCATCGCAGGTGGCACAGCGTGTGTCGTATTCGGCATCGCACAGAGCCTGGTCCTTCACGGTTATCCCCGGTGGGTGTGGCTTCAGGTTGGCGTGTTTATGATCTATTCGCTGCTTGTAGTTCCGACAATCATCTACAGCCCCGATCACCTTCTATTTACCTTTGCCTTACTGAGCCCGTTAACCGGGTTGCTGTGCCTGAACAGCAACCGACAGCGGGAAATGCGCCGAGCGATGCTGGAAATCAGGCATAAACGCAATGGCGTTATCGCGACCCTGAAAAAACAAGGTCGCTGGAAGTGGTGGTGACCCGTTACGCCGCTGCCGCCCGCGCCGCAGTATGCCGATTCACCGGCACCGGCAACCCCAAATGCCCGCGCAGCGTGCTGTGGCTGTACTCACTGCGAAATAACCCTCGCGCACGCAACAGCGGCAACACCTGATCAGTAAACCGCGCGAAGTCCTCCGGCGCGCCCACGTGGATGTTGAACCCGTCCACCGCGCCCTCGACAAACCAGCGCTCAATCTCGTCCGCCACGGTCTTGGGCGAGCCGACGAAGCTGGAAAACGGTTTGGCAAAACGCAAGGCCGCCTGACGTAAGGTGAGCCCTTGGTCACGGGCAACCTGCTTGATGTTTTCGGCATGCCCGCGATAACCGTTGCTGCCCAGGTCGCCCAGGTCCGGGAACGGTTCGTCCAGGGGGTATTGGCTGAAGTCGTGGTAGTTGAAGGGCCGCCCCAATTGCACCAGCGCCTTGTTCAGGTCCAGCTCGCCGTTACGCTCGCGGTCGATGGCCTGGGCTTGCTCATCGGTGTCGGCAATGATCGGCGAAATGCCGGGCAGGATGGTCACATGATCGGGGTTGCGCCCGGCGGCGGCGGTGCGTTTTTTGATGTCGCTGTAATAAGCCTGGGCGTCTTCGAAATTGCCCACCCCCGCAAAAATCCCCTCGGCATAGTTGGCCGCCAGGCCACGCCCGGATTCGGAAATCCCCGCCTGAAAAATCACCGGTTGGCCCTGGGCAGAACGCGCGATGTTCAGCGGCCCGGTGACGGAGAAAAACTCACCGTGGTGATCGAGGCGATGCTGGCGTTGCGGGTCGAGGAACACCTTGTTTTGCTTGTCACGCACAAAGGCATCGTCTTCGTAGGAGTCCCACAGCCCCTGCACCACCTCCAGGTGTTCGGCCGCCCGGCGATAGCGTTCGGTGTGGTCGATATGCTGCTCACGGCCGAAGTTGCCGGCCGCGCCTTCCAGGCCGGTGGTGACCACGTTCCAACCTGCGCGGCCACCGCTGATATGGTCCAGAGACGCAAACTGCCGCGCCACGTTGAAAGGTTCGGTATAGGACGTGGTGAGGGTCGCCACCAGGCCGATGTTCGACGTGGCGCCGGCGATGGCCGAGAGCAGCGTCAACGGTTCCAGGCGGTTGAGGAAGTGCGGCGCGGAGTCCGGTGTGATGTAGGGGCTGTCGACGATGAACACCAGGTCGAACTTGGCCGCTTCCGCCTGTTGTGCCTGGGCGCGGTACCAGTCGATATCCACACTGGCATCGCCTGGGATTTGCGGGTGCAGCCATTCGTTTTGTGCGGTGCCGACGCCGGTGAGAATGGCGCCGAATTTGAGTTGGCGAGGCAAGGTGGGCATCAAGGTATTCCTCCGTGGATGGCAGCGGTGCTGGCCTGTGGAGGATGACCTTAATGCCCGTGGGCGGGGCTTGTGAAAGGCTTTATAGATCTATGCTAATTATTAAAAATATTGATCTAAAAAAACCCATACCTGCATAACTCGCATAACAATCACTGGCACGGCTTAGCGCCGGGCGCTGACCGCTGAACCGTCGTTGGACACAATCACTTCCACCCGGCGATTCAATTGGCGCGACTGCGCACTCACATTATCGGCGACCGGAAATTGCTTGCCGTACCCCATCACCGCCATGCGCTGAGGCCCCACGCCGAGCTGTTGCAGGCCACGGGCGACCGCTTGCGCACGTCGCTCGGACAAGCTCTGGTTGAAAGCATCGCCACCGGTGCTGTCGGTGAAGCCCTCTACACGTACCTGACGCTCCGGGTTCTGCAACAGGAAGGTTGCCAGCCCCTGGAAGTCGCGTTGGCTGCCCGGTTTCAGCTCGGCCCTGCCGGTGTCGAACAGCACGTCGCCAAAGGTGACGACCTGGCCGCGCTCGGTCGGCCGGGCTTTCATCGCCTGTAATGCCTTGAGCTGCGCGGTGCGCACGTCGAGCTGTACCTGGGTGCGGTCCACCGCAATGTTATCGAGCTGGGCGTCGGTTTTGCGACTGACGATGGTCTGCTCGGCCAGGGCGATTTTCTGCGTCGCCAAGTACGCGAGCTGGTCGATCTGTGGGTCGGTACGGTTGTGCAGGGAGAGTTGGTTGGCACGGTCCACAGCATTGGACGCAATGCGCGTTTCAACCGCCGCCAGGGTGTTGGACTCAGGCTTTTGCTGCAGGCTGGAGAATTGGCTGCGCGCTTGCAGGAGTTGCGGGTTTTCCGGCGGGGTGGCGCAGCCGGCCAACGCCAGGCCCAGGGCCGAAAGAACAGGAATGACTAAAGTGGCACGCATGGAAGGATCCTCAGTGGGTAGTCGCGGGGGCGTTGAGCATTTCCTGCTTGAGCACCTGGATGCCCTCTCGCGCCTGCATCAAGACCTGTTGTTTACGCACGGCATTGGCCTTGGCTTCGGCCAGGCTGGCATCGGCTTCGATCTGTTCGGCCAACGCGTCGACTTGGAGATAATTTTTCTCGCCGATGGCTTGCTCCATGCGCGCCAGCTTGTCCTGGGCTGTTTTCATCTCCAGCGGTGCGAATTGGGTGGCCTGCGCCGACAAGGCGCGCCCAACCGAATCACGGGCCATGGAGATTTTTGTCGCTGGCAGCGGCGTCGCGGCACAACCTGCCAATGCACCGGTGACGATCACAACCAAGGCCGAGCGGCACAGGCGTTTGCTCACGTTGGTCATTTTCATGTGTTGACTCCTAAGCATTTACTGATGGCTACGGGACGGGTACAAACAGCCCTCGCCGTCTCGCTTGCGTTCAAGCGATCGCGCCACATCCTAGGAGGAAAAAGACGAGCATAAAGAATGAAAAATCCCACCATCATGTAGGAGTTTTCTCGAAAAAAATGCGTAACCTTAGGCAACGCACAGGGAGAGCGGGCGCCCTTGCGCGCAAGGATGTCCCGCAGGAGAATGGCGCCTTTACCATCAGCCAGATAGTAATTTATCTCAGCAAAATCAAACGGTTGAGATGAAACAAAGCCGTTATGACAAGGACGTATAACAATGAAAATATCAGTCATCGCGACACTGGGCATTTTATCGCTGACTCAAACATCGCTCTGCTTCGCGGATAACGTCAACGGGAAAACGCTCTACTCACAGCGCTGCGCGCTATGCCACGGCGCCGATATCAAAGGAACGGGGCCCCTTGCCAACAAAAGCACCCCGCCTACACCCGACCTGACAACGGCTACGTTCAAACAACGCCTGCATGATTACCCAGGCGTCATTGTGTCTTCGGTAATACTGCGCCCCAATGGAGACTTGATTCCAAGAACGTTGCGAGAGAATGGTGTAAAGCTGGCACCGCACGCGTGGAGCGTTAACGACTTTCGCGATTTACATCAGTACATGAGCAGTGTGATTGCAAAAAGTCGGTGATGTTGAGTTGAGCGGTCGACTGAGCCCGTCAACCGCTCGCCTGCACCTCCCCCATGCGCATCACACTGTTCTGGCAGCGATCGCCTCCACTTCAACCAACGCACCGGGCAATGGCAATGCCACCACTTGCAACGCGGTGCGTGCCGGTTTATTCGGCTGCGCAGGCGTGCCAAAGAACTGGGTGTAGCCCGCCTGCAAGCCGGCGAAATCCAGCTTGCCGCCCGTCTCTTCGGCGCCCACCAGGAACACCCGTAACTGCACGATATCGCCCAGGTCCAGGTCTTGCTGGCGCAGGATCGTGCGCAGCTTGTTGAAGACCGAGACCGTCTGCACTTCGGTATTGCCATAGGCCGCCGCCGTGCCTGCCGGGGCGGTCGCGTCGTGCACGTCAGGCAAGGTGCCGCTGACAAAGATCAGGCTGGCTGAAGCCGGTACGGTGACGGTCTGCGAGATCGGGAAATCGCCGACACGGGTGCGTTGGATGCTGTCGCTCATGATGAAGCTCCTTACGAGGCGGCAAGTGCCGCAAGGTGTGTTTGTTGGGTGACCCGTTCGGCCAGTTGCCCGACCACATGGCGCGCCGAGTTTGCCGCCGATTCCTGCCAGATACCGACGCCGCTTTGCACCAGGCCGTCGCCGGCGAAATACACCCGGCCATGCCCGGCTTCGAGCAAGGCGCTGGCGTCGGCCGGGAAGTGTTCACGTTGCAGCCACGGGCCTTCGCTGTAGGGAATCTGTTCCCAGGACACCGCCAGCGGGTGGCGCAGGTGTTTTGAATAGCCCGGATGCAACAGTTCCACGGCCTCCTTGGACGTGGCGTACTGCTTGTCGAACGGCTGCGCGCCAAACACGTCGGCGCCCTCCCCGGTCACGTAGCCCGCCACCAGCAAGCCTTCGCGGGTGTTGAGGTCGTTGCTCGGGTACCACAGCAGGCGTGCCGGGTGTTCGATCCACGACAGGCCACCGTAGGTGCGGTAGTCGGTTTCCCAGAAGCGCGGCGACTGCCACGCGACTTTGGTCGCCTGGTCGCTGCGGGTGCTGAGCAAAGCGGCCTTGATCGGGTCGCTGAAATCGGTGTCGAGCTTGGCCAGCAGCGGTAGTGGCAATGTCGAGATCAGGTAGTCGGCGCGGACCACCTGTTCGCGACCGCTGAGCGTGTCGTGGTAAGTCACCGCCACGCCGTCTTCCAACTGGCGGATCCGCCGCACCTGGGCGCCCAGTTGCACGTGGCCCCTGACGCGCTGGTAGAAGGCATCGGTGATGCGGTCCATGCCCCCCACCGGTTGGAACATGGTGGCGGAGAACTCCGGGAATTCGGTGTGCAGCAGCGCGCCCCACAGTTCCGGGTGCAGCAATTGGTCGAGCGTCAACGGACCGCGGCTGGCGGGTAAGGCACCGGGATGCGCAGGCGATTCCAGGTGCCCCGAACGAAGCGTGCCCTCGAACGCCAGCGCGTGTGACAGGTCGCCATACACCTGCAAAAACGCCAACAATCGCGTGCGTTCTTCAGCGCTCAACAGATCGTCGAGGGCATCGCGCTGCACGGCTTTGGCCAGCAAGCCAGACACATGCCCCCGCGCATCGTTGATCGCCTGGCCGACGGTGAACGCCGGCTTTTGCACATCCGGCCGCACCTGGGCGCCATGGCTGCTGTTGACCAGCACTTCCAGCGGCACACCCAACTCACTGCAATAGTCGAGGATCGTACGGTGTTGGCTGGGAATCCGTGCAGGCCCGGCATTGAAGTAATGCCCGGGGTCGAATGCGGCGGTTTGCGTGCGGCCGTCCTTGTAGTCCACGCGGTCGCCGTTGCGGATCGTCCAGGTACGGCCGCCCACCCGCTCACGGGCCTCCAGCACGTGCACGTCGAACCCGGCGCGGGTCAGTTCCAGCGCCGTCACCAGCCCCGCGATTCCGGCCCCCAGTACCAGCACCCGAGTGCCCTGCCCCAGGCCGCTCTTGAGTTTCAGCGGTTGCGGGCGACGGTGTGACGACGGCCCCAGGCCCAATGCCGCCAGCGCATCCTTGGCGGCCTGCTCGCCGCCTACCGCAGCGATGCTCGACAGCGCTTCACGTCGTGTCAGTCCCATGTCGATGCCTCCTTAATCCGGCAGCCCCGGTGGGTTGATCAGCGATTTGTCGACACGCTCTACGTCGAGGCCCCAGCGTTGCAGCACCTGTTCGTATTGGCCGCCGGCAATCGCGCCTTCCAGGGCGGTGTGAATCGGCTTGACCAGGCCGTTGTCCTTGCGCGTGGTGACGGCGATGTCCGCCTGCAAGGGCCAGCCGCCGTTGACGGTACCGACACGCTTGATGCCGCCGGTGATCGCGGCGGAATAGGCGTACACCGAATTGGGACCGAACAGGGCATCGCTGCGACCGGACTGCACCGCCAATTGCGCGGCGGCCTGGTCGTCGAAATACTGCAGCAGCGCCGGTTTGAGGCCGGCCTTTTCATTCGCCTCGTTCCACGCCAGCAGGACTTTTTCCTGGTTGGTGCCGGACCCCACGATAATCTTCAGACCGGCGATGTCCGCCGCTTCCTTGATCTCGCTGATCTTGCTGGTGCTCTTCACATAAAACCCGAGCACATCCTGGCGGTAGGTGGCGAAGTCAAACCGCTTCTTACGCGCCTCGGTAACGGTGACGTTGCTGATCACCGCGTCGTACTTGCCCGAACTGACGCCCAGGGGCCAGTCCTCCCAGCTGGTCTGCACCACGTTGAGTTGCAGGCCGAGGCTGTCGGCGACCAGCTGCGCGGTGTCGGCCTCGCTGCCGATGGTGGTCTTGTCGTCGCTGGCCAGCAGCGCCAGCGGTGGCCCCGCCACGCCAGACACGGCCACGGTGAACTTGCCCGGCTGGGCGAACTTGAAGCCCGGCGGGATCTGCGCGATGGCCGCCTCGTTACGCGGCACATGGATGCGCGGGCGGTCGGGGCTGAGGTCGACCTGTTGCACGGCGAGCGCAGCTTGCGCGGTGCCGACGGCGATCGCCAACAGCGCGATACGAGCAGTAGAGGTAAACATGGGCAGTCACTCCGTTAACTAAAGCACCTTGCCGAGAAAGGCCACGGTGCGGGGATGTCGGGGTTGGCGGAAAATCTGTTCAGGCGGGCCTTCTTCGATCAACTGGCCGTCGCAGAGGAACACCACGTGGTCGGCCACTTCGCGGGCAAAGCCGATCTCGTGGGTGACAATCACCAGGGTCACACCCAGTTGGGTCAGGCCCTTGATCACGTCAAGGACTTCGCCCACCAGTTCGGGGTCGAGGGCCGAGGTGGGCTCGTCGAACAGCAGCACTTTCGGGTCCAGCGCCAGGGCGCGGGCAATCGCAACGCGCTGTTGCTGGCCGCCGGAGAGCTGGCGCGGGTAGGCATCGACCTTGTCCGCCAGGCCGACCTTGGCCAGCAGTTCTTGCGCCTTGGCCTGGGCGTCGGCCTTGCTCCAGCGCTTGTGGGCCAGCGGTGCTTCGGCGACGTTTTCCCAGGCGGTGAGGTGCGGGAACAGGTTGAAGTTCTGGAACACGAAACCCACGTCGATGCGGCGCTTGAGGATTTCGCGCTCCTTGAGCTCGTACAGCAGGTCACCCTTGCGGCGGTAGCCGACGTATTCACCGTCGATGGTGATATGCCCGCTGTCGATCTTCTCCAGGTGGTTGATGGTGCGCAGCAAGGTGGACTTGCCCGAGCCGGACGGCCCGAGGATCACCGTGACCTTGCCTGGATCGATGGTCAGGTCGATGTCCTTGAGCACTTGCTGGTTGCCAAAGCGCTTGCCCACGCCCTGGATCTGAATGCGCCCGGCGCGTGCCTCACCCATGGGTTTTCTCCTTCAACCAACCGCGTAGGCGTTGCAGCGGCGTGGGCGGCAGCACCCGTGCGGTGCCACGCGCAAAATGGCGCTCGACGTAGTACTGCGCGCTGGTGAGCACGGTGGTGATGATCAGGTACCAGACGGTGGCGACGATCAGCAGCGGGATCACCGCCTGGGTGCGGTTGTAGATGACCTGCACGGTGTAGAACAGCTCAGGCAGCGCCAGCACGTAGACGATGGACGTGCCCTTGACCAGGCCGATGATTTCGTTGAACCCCGACGGCAGGATCGAACGCAGCGCCTGGGGCAGGATGATCCGGAAGATGCGTCTCGAGGCCGGCAACCCCAGGGCCGCCGCCGCTTCATGCTGGCCGGCATCGACACCGATCAGGCCGCCACGAATGATCTCCGCCGCGTACGCCGCCTGCATCAGGCTCAAGCCCAACACCGCCACGGTGAATTGGCTGAGCACATCCACCGTCGACCACTCAGCGAACACCACGCCGGTGAACGGCACGCCGAGCACGATGTGGTCGTACAGGTAGGCGAAGTTGTAGAGGATGATCAACACCAGCAGCGCCGGCATCGAGCGGAAGAACCAGATATAGCCCCAGGCCAACGCCGCCAGCAGCGGCGAGCCCGACAGCCGTGCCAATGCCAGCGCGGTGCCGAGGATGATGCTGAACACAGTGCTCAGCAGGGTCAGCAACAGCGTCTGCCCCAAGCCGCGAAGCACCGACGGCGAGAAGAACCACTGGCCGAACACACCCCACTCCCAGCGCGGGTTGGTGGCCAGGGAATGCACGATGGCGAGCAGCACCAGCGCGGCGAAGATCGACCCGGCCCAGCGCCAGGGATGCCGCGCGGGCACCACTTGCAGGGCCTTGATCGGCGTGGAGACACGGGCCTGGCGCACCGGGCTGGGTGAGTCAATCAGGTCATAGGATTTGGCGACGATGGGCATGGTGTATTCCTCGGCCTTAGAAGGCATAGGTCAAGCGGGTGTAGTAGTACCCACCGGTAAAACCGTAGGGCGAATAGGTGCCGTAGCTGCTGACCATGGTGCTGCTGGGCACGCCTTGTTTCTTGGGGTAGATGTCGAACAGATTCTTGGCACCGATGGCCACGTTGAGGTCTTTGGTGAGGTTGTAGCCAAGGTCGAGGTCGGTGATCCACTTGGCGCTGTAGACCCGGTCGAGGTCGCGATTGGCCGATGCATTCACTTCCTTGTAGGACCCGTAGCGGGTCAGGGCCAGGTTGAGGTTGAAGCGGTCGATGCTCCAGTCGCCGCCCAGGATCAGCTTGGTATTGGGCTGCACGCCAGTGATGAGGTTGCGCGCCTCGCGGTTCATCAACTCATAGGAGGTGCCAAGGATGTTGGTCGACTCCTTGTAGTTGAGGATTTTGGTCTGATTCCAATTGAACGCCGCCGTCCACTTCAGCGAGCCGTACTGGCCGAGGTCCTGGCTGTAGTTGCTGACCAGGTCCAGGCCTTTGGTGCGGGTGTCGGCGCCATTGATGAAATACTGGCCGCCCGAGGTGGAGTTGATGCCGTTGTTCTGCAGCACCTGGGTGATCTCGGGACCGAGTAAGGTACCGGTGAGGGTGATGCGATCGCGCAGGTTGATCACGTAGGCATCGGCGGTGAAACTCAGGCGGTCGGTGGGCGTGAGGGTGAAACCGAGGCTGAAGTTGGTCGAGCGCTCGGGCTTGAGGTCCTCGGCGCCCAAGGCCCTGGCCGCCGCCGAACCCACCGGCAGTACGCCGTAGTTGATCGACTGGTACACACCGTCGACCACGCCATAGGTGGTGGAGCGCGCACTGAACAGGCTGTTGGCCAGGGACGGTGCGCGGAAGCCGTTGCTGACAGTGGCGCGCACGGCAAATTCGGGGGTGAAGTCGTAGCGGGTGGTCAGCTTGCCGCTGCGAGTGGCGCCGACGCCTTGGTTGTAGTGCTCGTAGCGGAACGCGGTGCCGACGTACCAATCCGGCATCGGGTTGAAGCCCACGTCGACGTAACCGGCGAGGCTGTTGCGCGAGGCACTGCTTTCTTCATCCGGCGAAATGCCGTTGGTGACCTGCGCCCCGGACGACGCGCAATTGCCCGGTGCCACGCAGTAGCCGCCGTTGGCGTAGGACTCGTAGTCACCGGCCTGCACCTCATAGGTGTCGCGCCGATGCTCGAAGCCGTAACTCAGGTCCAGCGGCTTTTGCAGACCGATGTCGAAGCCGCGCTTGAAGTCGAGGTTGGTGGTCAGCTCGGTGGAAATCCACGTGCCGGAGATGAAGTGATTCGGCGTGGCCTCGCCCAGCGACGGGTTCTGGTTGTGGGTGGTGCCCTGCTCCGCCTCGTTGCGCCCGTAGGTGGTGGACAGGTCCCAGTCCCACTCGCCAACGGTGCCTTTGCCACCGAAGGCAGCCTGGAAATCGTCTTCGTCGATAAACCAGGTAGGCGTATAGCCCGACGGGTAGCCGTTGGGCCCGGTGGTGATGGTGTTGGTGATGGTCGGCAGGCGGAAGTTCTGGCCTTGCTCGGCTTTGCGTCGCGAATAGGTGGTGAAGGAATACAGGCTGAGGCTGTCGTCGATCGGCAGCTCGGCGTTGTAGCCCAGGGTCAGCAGGTTGGTCTTGGGCGTGCCATAGCCGCCGTACGTGGACTTGCCCGCCAGGCCGTAGGCTTGCTCATAGGTGTAGCCGTTGGCGCTGGCCTTGTTGTCATCATTCTGGCTGCGGGCGTCCAGGGCCAGCTGCACGATGCCGCCGTTGCCGATTTCGAAGCCCTTGTTGAGGCTTTGTTGCACGGTCTGTTTCTTGCCGTCATAGCCCAGGCCGGCGTTGGTCACCGAGGTGCCGCTGGTGTCGGCCTTGAGGATGACGTTGATCACTCCGGCGATGGCATCGGAGCCATATTGGGCGGCGGCGCCGTCGCGCAGGACTTCGACATGATCGATGGCGCTGATGGGGATCAGGTCCAGATCGGCCGGGGCCGCGCCGGTGTTGATACCGTTAATGTTCAAGGTGGCGGCGGTGTGACGGCGCTTGCCGTTGACCAGCACCAGCACCTCGGCGGCGCTCAGGCCACGCAGGTTCGGCGCGCGGGCGATGCCGCTGGCGTCCCAACCGGTTTTTTCCGGCAGGGTCAGCGACGGGATCACCGCGCTCAACGCTTCCATCAGGCCGGGCTTGCCGGTGCTTTGCAGTTGCTTGGCGC
Source organism: Pseudomonas sp. A39 (assembly GCF_058145955.1). Classification (NCBI taxonomy): domain Bacteria; kingdom Pseudomonadati; phylum Pseudomonadota; class Gammaproteobacteria; order Pseudomonadales; family Pseudomonadaceae; genus Pseudomonas; species Pseudomonas sp. A39. The sequence continues at coordinate 143,101 of NZ_JBYVMD010000011.1, read as the reverse complement.
TGACCACATCGATCGGCACCGGGCTGCTGGTGACGGTACGTTGTTCGGCACCCCGGTTACCGGTGACCACCACGGTGGACAGGGTTTTGTCGTCCTGGGCCTGGGCGGTGTTGGCCAGGAAGGCCAGTGCCAGTACGGCGGTCGGTTGTAAGACTTGCTTCATAGCCACTCCAGACAGTCCAAATCGCGAAGTCGGGCAGGCACGCGGGCGGGCGCGGTGCTCGATTTTTTCAGGGGTGTTGCGGCGATTGAGGACTAGGTGTGCGGCGAGTGTGGGGATTGAGTTGGCAACATACGTTGAGCTCCCTTCCAACGATTCTGCCGTGGGCTTGTCGCCCGGTTATGGCGCGCAGAATCTTGATTACGCTGGGTACCATCCGAGGTCAGGGGTAGGCTGTTGCGATCAAACATAACGGAATGGGTTTTGAAAATATAATGCTATTTGGGTATAAGCTAATATTCTCTACTTTCATTATTTATGAATGTTTTTATTCATATAAATAATGTCTTTTTGAGATTGTCGTTGGGTAGACGGGGTACATATCCGTTGTTTGGGTAACGGCTGAAATGGGTTCCGCCCTTACGGCGGGTCACTTTTGGAAGAGCGCCAAAAGTAACCAAAAACGCCTCGCCCCAACACTCGGCACCTCGCCTAGGCTCGGTGTGCCCTCACTCCGGCTTGAATCCGTGGGCCGCCGTCATGGGCCATCCTTGGCCCAGGACGGCTAACCCGGCGTCCTGCCGGGTTACCCACGGATTCAAGCCTGCGTTCGGCCAGCGTGTTTGACGGGGCGCCTAAGATCAAGATCAAGATCAAAAGCAAGAGCACGGCGGCCTGAAAGCCGACCTGAGTGGTTGGATCAAAAGCAGCTACGTGTAAGAGCTGGCTTGCTCCCGATAGCGGTGTGTCAGCTGATCCATCTTTGGCTGTCACACTGCAATCGGGGGCAAGCCCCCTCCCACATTTGGAACGCGATTGACAGACGCAACTCCGGTCGGCTTTAAGGCCGCCGCGTTTGCCTTTGCTCTACACCACTCAAGCCGGCTGTCAGGCCGCTGTGCTCTTGCTTTTGATCTTGATCTTAGGCGCCCCGTTAAACACGCTGGCCGGAATTCGACAGGGATTTGGGGGGTAAACCGGCAGGGATGCCGGTTTAGCCGCCCCGCGCCATGGATGGCGCGTGGCGGCGGCCCCCCAAATACCTGTCGGATTACGGGCACACCGAGCGTGAGCGAGGTGCCGAGTGTTGGGGCAAGAGCCTTTTGGTTACTTTTGGGCTCCTTTCAAAAGTGACCCGCCGTAAGGGCGGAACCCATAGCCGCCGTAACCCAAATAACGGATATGCACACAACCTTTCACCCCCCCGGCTTCAACAACTGCATCTGCTGCCGATAATCATCCGTCACCTGCCGCGCCTGGCTGCTGCTGGTAATCACCCTAGGCGTAATCAACACGATCAACTCCGTCCGATCCTTGGACTTACTGGTATTCCCAAACAACCACCGCAACCCCGGGATCCTCCCAAGGTAAGGCACCGCACTGACACTCTCGGCGTTGTCCTGTTTGATCAACCCCCCCAGCAACACCGTCTGCCCGCTTTGCACCGCCACTTGTGTCGACACCGAACGCGTGGAGATGCGCGGGTTATTCTGCGTGTCATTACTCGAAGACGCCTGGTCCTGCGCGTCACTGACCTGCTGCTGAATATCCATGTACACCAGGCCACCCGGATTGATCCGCGGCACCACATCGAGGATCACCCCAGTCTGCACATACTCGACGCTGCTCAAGGTGGTGTCAGAGGTGCCGGTATTCACCGTGGTCTGGCTGATGGGAATGTTGTCCCCCACCTGAATCTGCGCCGGCTGGTTGTTCATCACCACCAGCGACGGCGCCGAAAGCACTTGGGTGCGGCCGTTGGTTTCGAGGGCGTGCAAGGCCACTTGCAGATTGGAACTGACGAACGAATAGAACAACGAATCCGCCGCCCCCAGCCCTGCCCCGCCACCGCCCAACGCGCCTTGGCTGCCGGCGGTGTTGCCCACGGTGGTGCTGGTGGAATTGCCCGCCAGGCGACCCAAGTACCACTGCACCCCAAGGTCCAGTTCGCCGGTGAGTTTGACCTCGAGGATGCGCGTCTCGATCTGCACTTGCAGCGGCGGGTTGTCGAGGCGTTTGATCGCCGATTCGATCTCTTTCCACTGCACCGGACGGGTGCGTACCAGCAGTTGGTTACTGCTTTTCTGCGCGGTGATACGCGTGCCGGCGTCGAGGCTTTTGGCGGGGGCGTCTTCGGTGGCACCCTGTTCGGCGTCGTCCTGCTCGGCTTCGGGCGCTTGCTCCTCATCCTCAGCGGCAGGCTGGTTGTTGTTGAGGTTGTTACTCAGGCCACCCGGCGTGCTGCCGGAGGTGCTGTTGGTGCCGGGCGAAGACAAGGTCGCAGTGCGCAGGCCGGGGGCGACTTTGGCCGGGGTGTCGTCCTTGATTGCGCCCGTGCCGTAGATCTGCCGCAGGTACTTGGCCAGGTCGGTGGCTTTCATGTTGCGCACGTCGTAGACGTACATCTGCGGCTCGTTGCCGCCGCCTTCGTCGATGGTGTGGATCCAGTCACCGACTTCGCTGAGGTACTGCGGCTGCGACGAGATCGCCACCACCGAGTTGGTCCGCTCGATCGGCAAAAAACGCACCATGCCCGCCAGGGGCATGCCGCTGTCGGGGCCGAACATTTTTTGCAGCTCGGGCATCAGCTCGGCCACCGAGGCGCGTTGCAGGCCGAACACACCCACCGACATGCCTTTGAGCCAGTCCACATCGAAGGTGTCGATGGTGTCCTGGTAGTTGGCCAGTTCCTCGGGGGTGCCGGCCAGGCTCAGCACATTGCGCGCCGGGTCCACCAGCAGGAAGGCGTTCTCGCGGGCAAACGGCTTGAGCAGCTTCTGCATCTCGGTGGCCGAGATATAGCGCAGCGGAAACAGGCGCGCCGACAAACCGCTGGAGGGCTGTGACACACGCATCTCCGGCACCAGCTTGCCCGCCACCGCCTGGTTGGCCGGCAGGATGACATAACGGTTGCCCTGCTTGATCATCGCGTTGTCGGTCCACGACAACAGGGTTTCCAGAATCGACAGGGCCTGCTGCTTGTTCACCGGTTTAGAGGTGGAAAAGCTCACATTGCCCTTCACGCCCTGGGCGATGCTGTAGTTCTCGTGCAGCAGGTCGCCCATCACGCTGTTGATCACCGCTTCGATCGGCTGGTCGGCGAAGTTGAACACGATGTCGCCAGCGCCCTCCTCCTTCCCCGCCGGCGCCGCGGATGGCGCGCGCACGAACTGTTGGTTGCCGCGAATCAATTGGCGTTGCGGCGGCGTCTTGGCCTGGGGTTGGCCGCTGTCGACCGGCGCCTGTTCGCTGGCCGGGTCCACGGGCGGACGTTGCGAACCGGTGCCCTGCATCGCCTCATGCAACAGGGCCTCGTCCGGGTCGAGATGCTCAGGGAATGTCCCGCAGCCACCGAGGGAAACGGCGGTAGCGAGGCACAACACGGTGGTGCGCAAGGCGCCAGGGAATGTATCGATCAAGGGGTGGACTCGTGAGGAAGGGTAATCGGGGGTGTGGTGGACGGCGGCGGCAAACGCAAGGCGCGCAGGCTCAGGGTTTGTGTGCGGCCGTCCAGCGCAAAACGGGCATCGCGGGGTGTGAGGTGTTCCAGGCGCCAGCCGTTGGGCAGGGTCTGGCCCTGGCGGACTTTGAGCGGCGGGCCGTCGGCGCGTTTGAGCAGGGCCACGCGCAGGTCGCCATCCAGCACGATGCCGGTCAGCGTCAGGCTCGACAGGCTGGAAACGGCCGCCTGGCCCACCGCGCGGTCGGGGCTGCGGTCGGGACTGAACAGCGGCGCTTGCCAGGTGCCGGCCAGGCTTTCCAGGGTCGCGTTCGGCGCCACCAGTACCTTGGCGGCCGCAGTGGCACGCGCATCGGGTTCGGGCGCCGGCAGCCATTGCGGCGCATCGCCGATGCTGCTGAGGATGCCGACCATCAGCAGGCCCAACAGCCCGGCCACACCGAGCAACAGCCATTCCAGGGGACGCAATGCATTGATCATCGCTGCACCTGCCGGGCCGTGGCCGGTTGCAGGTAGCCGCGCACCAACAGGTGCACCACCAGTTGCCCGGCACCACCGCTGGCCGGTGCGTTCGGCGGGCGGCGGATGCTCATCTCATCGACAAACAGAAACGGCCGCTGGTACTCCAGTTCATGCAGGATCGCGGTCAGGGGTTCGATGGCGCAATTGAGGGTAAGGCTGACTTTGACTTGGCGATAGGGCTCGGCATCGTCCTGCTCCGGGGTGATGGGCATGCGCTGCGTCAGGCTGCAACCGCCGCCGAGGCTGGCGCGGCTGTTGATCAGGTCGGCGATGCGTTGCATCAGGTCGGCCGCCACGGCGCTGGGGTCATCGCCGGGCAACAAGCTGGTGCTGCTGGCCGGGTCCTGCCGCGCCTGCTCCAGCTGTTGGCGCAGGCTATCGCCTTGGCGCAACAGGCCGGCGTAGCGTTGCTGCTGTTCACGTAACTGTTCGGCCTGCTCGCCCATGCTGCGCAAGGGGCCGGCGAACCAGCTGTCGATCAACAGCCAGTAACCGGCGCCAAGCACCAGGGCCAGGACGATCAACGCCGCGCCACGGCGTTCACGGGGTGTCAGTGGTCGGCGCATCGGCGGCCTCCTGGTGCAGGTGGGCGCGCAAGGAAAACTGATCCTTGCCGGTTTGCGCATCGGGTTGGATCACCCCTTCGAACTGGGCATTTTCCAGGCTGTGGCAGCCCTTGATCCGGGTGATCAGCGCGCTGGCCTTGGCGCTTTGCCCGGAGAAGGACACGTCGGCGCCGTCGTTGACTTCCAATTGGTCGAGCCAGGTGTCGGACGGCAGGCAGGCGGTCAGCTCGTTGAGCAGCGCCGCCAACGGCGGTTGCGCGGCCTTGCGGCGGATCAGGTACTGGGCGGCGCCCCGGGTATTGAGCAATTGCTGGCGCAGGGCCTGGACCTCGGCGACCTGGGCTTTCTGTTCGCGCACGCTCTGCTGCATGGCATCGAGCACGCGCTGACGGTCATTGAGCCACAGCAGCATCGCGGCAATCAGCAAGGCGCCGCACAGCCATGGCAAGCTGCGTTGCAGGCCCTTGCCCTGGGGGCGCTGGCGGGGGCGCAACGGTGCCGGCAGCAAGTCGATGCCCATTGGCGCGCCCGTCGCATCCGCCACATCCACGGCATGGGGCTGCAAGCCGAGGGCGGCGCAGTCATTGAGGATCTGGTCGAGGCGCTCACGCAGGATCGCCACCAGCGTGACGTGCAAGTGCGTCGGCGTACGGCGTTCCTGACGCGCGACAAAGTACAGTTGGGCAGCGTCGAACGGCGTGAAGCGGTCCAGTTCATAGCCGACGACCGTCGACAGGTTACGCGCCGCGGCCGGGGGCAATTGCAGGGTTTGCACCAGCACCGTTTCAGGCGGTAGCACCAGCACGTGGCGCGCTTCGCCGGGGTGCTGTTCGACCGGCGCGGTCAGCGGCCAGGCATAGACATGCTCGGGGATATCGGCGAACGACAGCCAGGCCGGCAGGCAGCCGCGCAACTCCTTGAGCCACAGGCGCCAGCCCAGTTGCAGCAGGCTGCCGCGCCAGCGTTGCATGACGGGCTCCAGGTACTTATTCATTCTTGCCAACGTAGGACTCGATAAGGTTGTGCGCTGCCTTGCGCGGGGCTCAATAACACGGTGGCTTGCACCTGGGCGTGGTAACCGCCGGGACGTTGCGCGCGGCTGCTGACCACCAGCACTTCGCCGGCATCGGCCCCCACCGCGCTCTGGTGCGGCAGGTTCAGCGCGCGGCGCATCAACGCACTGGCGAAGGCCGGATCGGGTCGGTCCAGGCCGCTCCACAGGCTGATCTCGGGCACCAATTCGCTGTACAGCGCCTGGGTCATGCCCGGCAGTTGACGCACTTCTTCCACTACTCGAAACGGCGCCAGGCCCTGGTTACGGCGCACCTCCAGGGCTTTGGCGAGCTGGTTGGCCTGGCGTTGAGTCGCACCGCAAGCCAAGGCCAGGCGGGCGAAATCGCCGACCTCGGCGCTGTTCAAATACAACTTGCCGCGCTCGCTGCGCAGGCTGACGTGCAGTTGCGCGTCATCAAATACCCGCGAAATTTCACGCCCGTCGGCTATCCATTGCTTGTGCTGCAAGGGGTCGAGCAGACCTTGCATCGCGAGCGCCACGCCCGCCTCGGCAGCCAGCACCGCCTGGGTGTGCTGGCGGTGCCAGGCGGCCTGGCGCGTTTCCAGTTGCACCCAACCGGCCAGACCGCCCAGCAACAGGCTGAGCAAAGCCAGCACCCACAGCACCAGCAACAGGGCAACGCCACGTTGATGCTTGATCATTCGGGCGCCCCGCCCGACAAGTTCAGGCGCAGGGCAACCACCTGGGTCACCCAGGGCACCGGCCCATTCACTCGCGCGTCGATCCGCACCGCGTAAGGCAGGCGCTTGGTCCACGGCCATTCGCTGATCCAGCCGGTGGGTTGGCCTTTGGGCGACAGGCCGCGATAGCTGAATTGCACATCCTCAACGTCTTTCAGCAACACCTGCGGCTCACTGCGCGACGCCGGCACGCTCACTTGCGCCTGGGACTCAAACCGTGCGAACGCGACTTGCAGTTCGCGCTGCGATTCCGGCCCCACCAACTGCAGCGTGAAGCGCTGAATCCCGCCACCGAGCACGCCGGGCAAGGTCGCGACAAACTGCATGCGCTGCGGGCTGCCGGCGAAAAAGCCGTCGACCTGGCTGTCGTCCTCGGTCACATCCAGCGGCAGCGCCTCGCTGATGGCGGTGCGCAAAAACTGCTGCGCGGCGCGCATTTCATCCAGGCTGACCGTATAGCGCTGGGCCTTGAGCACCGCCCGATTGGCCCCCAGCAACGCGCCACCGACCAGGGTCAGCAGCACGCCGAGCAGGCTCAGCACGATCATCACCTCGAGCAAGGTAAAGCCCTGCTGATGCCGCTTCACAATCCGGCCCCGGCAGCGCGCAGTTTCAACGTGCTGAAATGCGCCTGGCGCGGGCCTTCGCTGACGCTGAGATCAAGGCGAAACAGCTGCGGCTGACCGATACGGGTGGGCTGCTGGGCGATGCGCAGCTGCCAGTCGATGCCGTCCAGTTCGCCCTGGCGCACGCCGTTGGCCAAGGGCCCCGCGCCTTCCTGGTCCATCACGCTGACGGCGGCATGGGTGAGCCGGTCGCTATGGGCAACTTGCAACAACGAGCGCGCGCTCTGGCCGAACGCGACCAGCAACACGCTGCTGCAGATCGCCATAAGCACCAGCGCCGCAAGCATTTCCAGCAGGGTGAAACCGCCTTGATGCTTCATGGCAGCGCCTTGGACTGCACACTGCCGGTGAGCCAGCCGATGTCGATGCGCCAACGCCGGCTGCCATTCGCCAGCAGCAGGTTGCCACCGGTGGAGCTGCCATCGGCGTAGAACGCCACCGCCGAGCCGGCCTGTTCTGCGGTGTGCAGGGTCACGTGCAGGTCGGCCGGCCAGTGTTTCAACGGGCGGCCCGGAGCCTGGAAGCTTTGCTGACGCAAGTCGAACACGGTGCTTTGGGCGGTGCCGCTGACAATCGCCCGCGCCCGCGTGCTGCGCAGCGCCTCGACTATCTGCCCGACAGCCTGGCGCTCTTTCGCGGCACGCAGGCCTTGTTGCAGGCCAAATCCCACCAACCCGGCCGCGATGCTGATCAAGACGATCACCACCAGCATTTCCAGCAGGGTAAAGCCGCGTTGGAGGTTGGGCATGGTCGCGGGTTATTCCCAGTTGCCCAGGTCGGCGCTGTAGCCTTCGCCGCCGGGTTGGCCGTCCTGACCGTAGAAGATCAGGTCGAACGCACCGTGCTCACCGGGGAAGCGGTAGCCGAAGGCATGGCCGAACGGGTCCTTGAGGTCTGAGGGTTTGGCGTACGGCCCGGCCCAGCCGGCGCTGTTGCCGGGCTTTTCGACCAGTTGCTGCAGGGTCTTGGGCGGCGAGCCGACGTCCAGGCCATAGCTTTCGATCTTCATGCTCAGGCTCGCCAGTTGCGCTTTGCCCGCACCGTACTTGCCCTTGTCCACATTGCCGCCGACCTGGCGTACCACGATGGTCGCGACGATGCCCAGCAGCACGATCACGGCGAGCATTTCCAGCAGGGTAAAACCGCCCTGGCGGCGGGCAGGCTTGAATCGGGTAGGACGCATCAGCTTGTTTCCTTAAGGGTTCATATATTGCTGGTCAGGCTCATCAGCGGCAGCATGATCGCCAGCATGATCACGGCCACCAGCACCGCCATGACCACGGTCAGGGACGGCACCAGCGCGGCGAGCAGGCGGTCGATGCCGCGTTTGGCCTCGACGTCGAACACGTCGGCGACCTTGAGCAGCATGCTGTCGAGTTCGCCGGCCTGTTCGCCGACTTCAATCATTTGCAACGCCAGGTCCGGCAGCAGGGGTTCGCTGCCGAAGGCGCTGGCCAACGTGCCGCCGCCTTTGACGGATTCGGCGGCCTGGGCGACTTGCGCCTGCAGCGCGCGGTTGGTGCACACCTGCCGGGCGATCACCAGCGCTTGCAGCAGCGCCACACCGTTGCTGAGCAAGGTGCCAAGGGTGCGCGCCAGGCGTGCGGCTTCGACCCGCTGCAGCAGCGGCCCAAGAATGCGGATGCCCAATACGCGGCGGTCATAGCGCTCACGGCGCTGGGGATCACGCAGGCGTGCGACCACGGTCCATGCGCCGACAATCAACCCGGCCAACACCGCCAGGCCGTAGGCACCGAGGAATTGGCCGAGGCCCAGAATCACTTCGGTGATCAGCGGAATTGGCACGCCCAGGTCCTTGAAGATCGGCACGAACTGCGGCACCACGTAGGCCAGCAACAGCGCGAGCGAACCGAGCACGCCCACCACCAGAAACGCGGGGTAGATCAGCGCATTGATCACTTCACCGCGGAGCAACTGGCTGCGCTCCAGGTAATCGCTGAGCTGGCGCAGCGTGTCTTCCAGGGCACCGCCCGCCTCGCCGGCGCGGACCATGCTCAAGTACAGCGGGGAGAACTGGTCGCCCTCCTCCTCCAGCGCCTTGGATAACGGCTGGCCGGCCTTGACCTGTTCGCGGATGCGCTCGATCAACGCGCGGGTCTGCGGCTGGCCGGGCTGCTTGAGCAGGATGCTCAGGGAGCGTTCCAGCGGTTGGCCGGCGCCCAATAGCGTGGCCAGTTGCTGGGTGAAACTGACCAGCGCCGCGCCGTTCAGTTGGCCACGGCCGAAGGCCTTGCGCAGCCCCTGGGCGCCCGCCACCTCGATCTGCAACAGCAGCAAACCGCGTTTGTGCAGCGCGGCGACGGCAGCGTCCTGGTCCTTGGCTTCCAGGGTGCCGTTTTGCGCTTGGCCCTGGCTGTCGAGGGCGCGGTATTTGAACAGGCTCACGCGCCCTCTCCACGGGTGACGCGCAGCACTTCTTCAAGGGAGGTAACACCCGCCACGGCTTGGCGCAGGCCCTCTTCATGCAAGGTGCGCAGGCCACCTCGGCGGGCGGCCTGTTCGAGGGTGGCGGCGTCGGCCTGGCGCATCAGCAGGCTGCGCAGTTCGTCGTTCATCACCAGCAGTTCGGTGATCGCGCTGCGGCCGTGGTAGCCACCGCCCGGCGCATCGGCGCGCGGGCGATAAAGCAGGATCGGGCGCTGCTCGGTAAACCGATCCAGGCCATGTTCGGCGATCAACTCGGCGGGGGCTTCGAAGGCTTCGCGGGTGGCCGGGTCGAGGCGCCGCACCAGGCGTTGGGCGAGGATGCCATTGACGGTCGAGGCGATCAGGTAGCTTTCCACGCCCATGTCCAGCAGACGGGTGATACTCGCCGCCGCGCTGTTGGTGTGCAGGGTCGAGAGCACCAGGTGGCCGGTGAGGGAAGACTGGATGGCGATACGGCAGGTTTCCAGGTCGCGGATTTCACCGATCATGATCACGTCCGGGTCCTGGCGCACGATGGAGCGCAGCGCGCCGGCAAAGTCCAGGCCGATGGCCGGCTTGACCTGGATCTGGTTGATGCCTTCGAGCTGGTATTCCACCGGGTCTTCGACGGTGATGATCTTGCGCTCAGCGGTGTTGAGCCGCGACAGCGCAGTGTAGAGCGTGGTGGTCTTGCCCGAGCCGGTGGGCCCGGTGACGAGCAGGATGCCGTGGGGCCGTTCAAGCACTTCCAGGAAAGTTTCCAGGCGCTGGCCGTCGAACCCCAGGCTCTGGAAATCGAACTGCACGGTCTGGCGGTCGAGCAAACGCATGACCACTGACTCGCCAAAACTGGTGGGCACCGTGGACACCCGCAAGTCCAGCTCCTTGCCCTGGATGCGCAGCATGATGCGCCCGTCCTGGGGCAGGCGCCGCTCGGCGATGTCCAGGCGCGCCATGATCTTCACCCGCGAAATCACCGCCGCCGACGAACTGGACGGCGGCGCTTCGGCCTCGTGCAGCACGCCGTCGATGCGGTAGCGCACCTTGAGCTGGTTTTCGAACGGTTCGATATGAATGTCCGACGCGCGATGTTCCACCGCACGCTGCAGGATCAGGTTGACCAGGCGAATCACTGGCGCTTCGGAGGCCATGTCCTTGAGGTGTTCGATGTCTTCCAGCGCACCGCCCTGCTCGTCGAGGTTTTCGATCAGCGTGCCCATGGCCGAACGGCCCTGGCCGTAGTAGCGCTCGATCAGGGTTTCGACTTCATTGCGCGGGCCCACGGCCAGCCACACCGGCACGCCGCAAGCATAGGCCAGGGCCTGGAACGGGTACACCAGCGATGGGTTGGCGGCCAGCACGCGCAGGCCGCCCTGGCTCCAGCCCACGGGCACCACTTGGTAGTGACGCATGAAGCGCTCGGTCAGTGAGGGCAAGGGGTCCAGCAAGGGTGGCGCGGCATCGGCCAGCAGCAGCGGCGCGCCGAGCAGGTCGGCCCAGGCGCGGGCCAGTTCGACTTCGGAGACCAGTCCCAGGCGGGTCAGCAGACCGAGCAATTCGGGGTCATCCGACTCTTGGGACAGGCGTCGGGCGCGCTCCAGGTCAACGGTTTTCAAGCCAGCGTGCTGCATCAGCCACGCGCAGACCTGTTCGGTGTGCGGGATGTGCAATTGGCAGGCATCGAGGGGCGTTGAGGCGCTGGGCATGGGTAACTATCTGAGGGGCGATGTTCTAAAGGGCTATGGGAAACCCTTGTGGGAGGGGGCTTGATCCCGATAGGGGTGGACCAGCTGCCGCATGCGCCGGCTGATACACCGCTATCGGGGGCAAGCCCCCTCCCACAGGGGACCGCGTTTCCCCGTTAGTTCGAGGTCTTCGGCGCGGCCTGGCTGCTGTTCAGCGGCCGACCACCCTTGGTGGTTTGCGCCTTTTGCTTTTTGGCGGCCTTGGCGTCGTGGGTTTGAGTCAACACCGTGGAATCTGCCGCACCGGACTTCGCATCAGCATCGGTGGATTCGGCGGCCATGGCGGCGCCGCTCAGTGCAACGGCCAGCGCAAAACCAGCACCCAAAAGGGAAATATTCATCAACTTTCTCCAGATCAAAAACAGCAGATAGCCCAAGTGGCGCCTTGAACTCAATCAAGACCCTACACCAAAGCGTTGTGTATGACAGCTTGTGTAAACATGGCACTTTAGAACTACCGAGCAATGCCACTAGTTCGCCATGCCACGATGATTTTTCTTAAACCAATCGACTGGTAGGTTTAGCCTTAGTTCCTGAACGTAAGAAATTATTTCTTATTTCACGCAAAAATTAGCTTTCGTTTGACTTATAACCGCAAGAATTGCCTTAATTATGCCGTTTTAGCGGTTCAAAATGCCATCTCGTGATATCGCTTAGACACTACTTACAATAACAACTCATATAATTATTACACTTATAAAACTGCGAATTTCGCCAAATAGTTGCAATTAGCCATCGGTTAAAAATTGCGCTCACGGGCAACTATTGCCCAGAAAAAAGTGACGAGCGTGCATTGCAACACGCACTTCTCGGCGCGCCATGTTTACTGAACAGTTGTCGGAGAGACCCATGAATAAACGCAAAATGATCGGTGCGCAGTCGGCATTCGCCCTGCTGGCACTGGCCGTGTCCCAGGTGCACGCGGCCACGAGCCCGGCCCTGGATGAAGGCCGGGTAAGCCGTGCAGAAAAGGCCGCGGATAAGACCCTGGCGAAGATGACCCTGGAAGAAAAACTCGCCTACATCGGCGGCACCGGTGGCTGGGACGTCAAGCCACTGACTCAGTACGGCATCCCGCAGATTCACGGCGCCGATGGCGGCGTGGGTGTGCGTTACACCAGCGAGGGCAACGCGCAGGGCGTGGTGTACCCGTCCGGGCCGAACCTGGCCGCCAGTTGGAACCCGCGCCGCGCCATCGACCTCGGCCGTGCCCTGGGCTATGACACCGCCAGCGGTGGTTATCAGTTCGTCACCGGGCCAGGCGTGAACCTGTACCGCATGCCGTACAGCGGCCGTGCGTTCGAGTATTTGTCCGGCGAAGACCCGTTCCTCGGCGCCAGCCTCGCGCCGGCGGTAATCAACGGCATTCAATCGCGCGGTGTGTGGGCCAACGCCAAGCATTTCGCCGCCAACGACCAGGAAAGCAACCGCTTCCACCTCGATGAAATCATCAGCGAACGCGTCCTGCGCGAGATGACCCTGCCGCCGTTCGAGTCCGCGTCGAAGAACAGCAAAGTCGCGATGATGATGTGCGCGTTCCAGAAGGTGAACGGCGAGTTCGCCTGCCAGAACAAACACCTGATGCGCGACATCCTCAAGACCGAATGGGGCTACCCAGGCTTCGTGCAGAGCGACTACAACGCGGTGGTCAACGGGTTGCCGGCGGCGCAGGCCGGTACCGACCTGGACATGATGGGCTACCAGATGAACAGCACCATCCTCAAGCCTTACCTGGACAGCGGCGAGCTGAGCAGCGCGACCATCGATGACAAGGTGCGGCGCATCCTCAAGCAGATCTACCTGTACAAATTCGACAGCAAGGCGCCGTTGACCAGCCACAACATGAACAGCGCCACCAGCAACCGTGTGGCCCTGAACGCCGCCCGTGAAGGCATCGTGCTGCTGAAGAACCAGAACAGCCTGCTGCCGCTGGACGCGAAGAAGGTCAAGCGCATCGCCGTGGTCGGCACCCTGGCCAAGTACGCGCCGCCTACCGGTTTCGGTAGCGCCAACGTGATGGCCGCCAACTACATCAGTGAGCTGAGCGGTCTGCAGCAACTGGCGCCGGGCGCCAAGGTCGAGTTTATCGACGGGCTGTCCCTGGACCCGGCCACTTCGACCTGGACCCATGCCGACAGCAATGGCAACAGCGCCAAAGGCCTGAAGACCGAGTTCTTCAACAACACCAACTGGTCCGGTGACCCGGCGGCCAGCCGTACCGACACACATGTCGACCTCGATTGGTCCACCGACAGCCTGCCGGTGAACGGCGATACCGCCGCCACCTCGATCCGCTACAGCGGCCAGATCACCCCGACCGTCAGCGGCGAGCAGGTGTTCAAGATCCGCGCCGACGGCGCCGTGCGCCTCTACGTCAACGGTAAGAAAGTCCTCGACAACGGCGACGGCAAACCGCTGCCGAACAACAGCATTCCGCCGACCATCCCGGTGTTTGCCAAGGTCAACCTGGAAGCCGGCAAACCCGTCGATATCAAGCTGGAATACTCGCGTCGCAACGGCTACCTCTCGACCATGGGCGGCCTGGTCGGCGTGCAGATGAGCTGGGCTTCGCTGGTGGCACCGCAAGACCTGGCGCAGTACGACGCGGTCCTGGTGGCAGCCGGTAACAGCAATGAATACGAAGGCGAAGGCTTCGACCACAGCTTCGACCTGCCGGAATACCAGAACCTGCTGATCCAGAGCATCGCCAAGGTCAACCCGAACACCGTGGTCACGCTGCACGGCGGTACCGGGCTGAAGATGAGCGACTGGATCGACCAGGTACCGGCCGCGCTGCATGCGTTCTACCCTGGGCAGAACGGCGGCCAGGCCCTGGCGGAGATCCTGCTGGGCAAGGTCAACCCGTCGGCCAAGCTGCCGATCAGTATCGAACGCAACATCGAAGACAACCCGATCTACGCGACCTTCCCGAAATTCGACAACCAGGAAACCCTGGCCGAGATGAGCTACAAGGACGACCTGTTCCTGGGCTATCGCGGCTACGAGAAGAAAGGCATCAAGCCGCTCTATCCGTTCGGTTATGGCTTGTCGTACACCACCTTCGGCTACAGCAACATCAGCGTGACCCCTGGGGTGGCGGTGGCGGGTGCGCCGATCAAGGTGTCGTTCGACCTGTCCAACACCGGCAAGGTCGCGGGCGCCGAAGTGGCCGAGTTGTACGTGGGCCAGAACAACCCGAAAGTCGAGCGCGCCATCAAGGAGCTCAAGGGCTACAAGAAGGTCTTCCTGAAGCCGGGCGAAAGCAAGCGCGTGACCATCGAACTCAACGATCGCTCGCTGGCCTACTACGACGTGGCGAGCAAGCAGTGGGTGGTGGATGCGGACAGCTTCAATCTGTCGGTGGGCGCGTCGTCCCAGGATATTCGCCTGAACGCCAAGCTGGTCAACCCGTTCCGCCAGGAACTGTCGACCACCACCAGCAACCCGCTGCCGCGCTCGGCGCTCAACTCGACGCTGCGTGAATCGACGGTGAAGACTGGCGGCGTGCTGCATCAAAATGAAGGGGATAGCGGCACCAGCGACGGTGATGGCTATGACATGAGCGATGACAGCAGCCAGGGCAGTGCTGCCGGCAACTGATCCCGACTCAGTCTAGTGTGGGAGGGGCGGTGCGACGATTCGGCTGGCTCCCTCCCACATTTTGGGCCGCGTTATTTTTGGACTCTGATGGCCGTTTCGACCCGTGCGATGTAGCTGTCGAACCGCGCCACCAGGTCCACTTGCGCGGGAAAGCGCAACCACTGGATCTGCAGGCCATCCATCATGGCCAGGATTTCTTCCACCAGCCCGGCGATGTCCACATCGCTGCGCACCTCCCCCGCCGCCACCAGGTCGGCAAACTGCCCCTGCAAGCGCCGCTGAATGCCCGCGTAACGTTCCTGGAACCACGCCCAGGCCGGCTGGGTGTCGAGCAGACTTTCGGCATTCAAGATGGTAAACGCCCGCACCACCCCAGGCGCGGTCGCGTTCGAACGGTTGATCGCACGCAGGCTGCCAAGCAACCCGGTCAGGGTTTTTTCAGCGCGCACTTCATCGGCAATCCGCTGATTGACCTCGTCGCGGCGTTGCAGCACGCCCATCAGTAATGAAATTTTGCTGGGGAAGTGGTGCAGCACACCGGCAACGGAAATACCGACGATGGCCGCCACTTTTGCCACCGAGGCGCCGCTGTAGCCCTCCAGGGAAAACACCTGCAAGGCTGCGTCCAGCAGCTCTTCACGGCGCTTTTCACCTTTTGGGGCGCGACGGGTCTTGAGGACGGGTTCGGTCATAGGAACATCCTTGTGGGCAGGCTTTCACCGTATCCAAATTGCCCCCGCGCCGCAAATAAAGCTCAGGCGCTTTCCCGTTCGATCAAGCGGCACTCCAGCAAGTTCAAGCGCTGTACCTCATCACTCACCGCCAGCACGCCCAGGCTTTCCAGCACCCGCGTCGCGGCCAGCACACCCATCTCCAGCGCAGGCGGCTTGATGGTGCTGAGGCTCGGCAGCAGCATTTCGGCAAACGGATAATCACCAAACCCGAGCACGGCGCAGTCCTGCGGGATCTTCAACCCGGCGCGCTGGCTGGCCAGCAAACCACCGGCGGCCAGGTTGTCATTGGCGAAGAAGATCGCATCGGGCGGGTTGGCGTGGCTCATCAGGGTTTCCATCGCTTGCTTGCCTGCTTCGAACGGGGCGCGGTCGGCGTCCGGGGCGAAGACCCAGGGTTGTACACCCAGTTCGGTCAGGGTCGCGGCGAAGCCGTCACGCCGCTCCAGTGCACTGAAGTCGCCCGCCGCGCTGTTCTGCACGAAGGCAATGCGTCGGTAGCCCTTACCGTGCAGGTAGTGCGCGGCACTGACACCGACGTCGTAGTGGGAAAAACCGATCTGCAGCGGCGCGCGTTCGGGCACGTAGTCCCAGGTTTCGACCACCGGGATATCCACGTCCGCGATCATCTTTTCAGTGCCTGCGCTGTGGAAGCGGCTGGTCAGCACCAGCGCTGCCGGCGACCAGCCGAGGAACGCGCGCACCGCGCTTTCTTCCTGTTCGGCGCTGAAGTAACTGGACGCCAGCAGCAATTGATAGCCATGGCGACTGAGGGTGTCGCTGAACCCCTGGATAGTATTGGCAAAGATCGGCCCCGAGATGTTCGGGATCACCATCGCCACGATCCGCCCGCGCGCCGAGGCCAAGCCGCCGGCCACCAGGTTGGGCACATACCCCAGCTCGGCGACCACCTGGGCAATGCGCTCGCGACGCTCGGACGAGACGTGCTCCGGCTGGTTGAAATAGCGCGACACGGTGATCGCCGACACCCCGGCCTGGCGGGCCACGGTGTTCAAGGTGACGCGCCCGGCGCCACGGCGCTTGCGCGGTTTATCTTCGCTCACGGGACAATCCTGCTAACAACCAAAAAGAATATAGGAATAATTTTTAAGTCTTTGACGCTCTAAACCCGAGCTACCAATAATGCCGATGTTAGCGCTAACAACGCGCGCTGTCTGCTACTCGCTCAAGCGAATGCCCACGACAGTTTTCACAGGCGCTGACGGTCGCAAGAACCGCAGCGGACCCGGGCATTCTTTTCGAGCAAACACAGCATGCACAACGTCACAAAACACACTCATTTGTTACTGCTCGCGGGTTTGACCGCCCTCCCCGTGCCCGGCGCCTTTGCCGCTGACGAGCAGGAACCCACGCTCAAATCGGTAACCGTCACCGCCACCCGCCGCGAAGAATCCCTGCAGAAAGTCCCGGTAGCGGTGTCCGTGCTCGACGGCGAACAACTGGAGCGGGACAACCGCAACGGCGTGGCGAGCATCGCCCAGCAGGTGCCGTCGCTGAACTTCCGCACCGGCGCGTCGAACAAGGACACCTCGCTCTTCGTGCGCGGCGTGGGCACCATTTCCACTTCCCCCGGCGTCGAGCCGACGGTGGCCACGGTGATCGACGGCGTGGTCTACGCCCGCCCCGGCCAGGCCACCCTCGACCTGCTGGACCTGGAGCGCATCGAAGTGCTGCGCGGCCCGCAAGGCACGTTGTTCGGCAAGAACGCCTCGGCCGGTGTGCTGAATATCACCAGCAAGGCGCCCACCGCCGAGACCCACGGCTATATCGATCAGTCGTACTACAGCGGCAATGAAAGCCGCACCCGCTTCGGCATCGGCGGCAGCCTGGTACCTGACGTGCTCAAGGGCTCGATCAGTACGTTGTTTGGCAGCTACGACGGCAACGTGGACAACCCGCACAACGGCCAGGAGGTCAACGGCTACAACCACAAAGGCATTCGCGGCAAGCTGGAGTTCACCCCCAACGATGACATGAAGCTGACCCTGATCGCCGACTACATGCAGTCCCACGACGACGCGCCGAATGGCGTGGTCAGCAAGTCCCTGAGCCCGGCGTTCAGCAATGCCCTGAGCCCGGTGCGGGCATCCAGCGACAACCGCGACATCAACACCGATACCCGCAGCCATGTGGAAGACAGCAACAAGGGTGTATCCGCCCAGCTGGACTGGAACCTCGGCGACTACACCCTGACCTCGATCACCGCCTGGCGCGGCTGGGACAACACCCAATACCAGGACGGCGACCGCCTCGGTACCGTGACCGCTGCCTTCCCCGGCACCGCCGACAAGGGCGAACTGGACTTCAACCAGTACTCCCAGGAACTGCGCCTGGCCTCGCCCAAGGGCGAATTCCTGGAGTACGTCGGCGGCCTGTTCTACATGCACGGCAAGGACGAAGAAACCTACCAGCGCACGCTGACCACCACGACACGCACCGACCGTGGCATCGCCGACTACAGCACCACCAACGACAGCTACGCGGTCTTCGGCGAAACCACACTGAACTTCACCTCGCGTTTTCGGGGTATCGCCGGCCTGCGTTACACCCACGATGACCTGAAATACGCTCACCGCCGCGCCTCCACCTCGGCCACGACGGTCAGCGGGATTCAACCGGCCACCTCCAGTTCCGGCTCGGTGGACGAAGACGGCTGGTCCGGCCGCCTCGGCGTGCAGTACGACCTGACTGACAGCGTCACCAGCTACCTCACCTACTCGCGCGGCTACAAAGGCC
Organism: Pseudomonas sp. A39; assembly: GCF_058145955.1. Classification (NCBI taxonomy): domain Bacteria; kingdom Pseudomonadati; phylum Pseudomonadota; class Gammaproteobacteria; order Pseudomonadales; family Pseudomonadaceae; genus Pseudomonas; species Pseudomonas sp. A39. The sequence goes on along the minus strand of NZ_JBYVMD010000011.1, from coordinate 124,752 downwards.
CGGCCTACAACGTGTTCTTCAACATGCAGCCGCGTGACACCGACGCGCTCAAGCCGGAGACCTCCAATACCTGGGAAGCCGGGATCAAGGCCACCGCCTGGAACAACCGCCTGACCACCAACCTGGCGGTGTTCCACAGCGACTACGACAACTACCAGGCCAACTTCTTCGACACCGTCGCCGGCCAAGTGGTGACCCGCTTGATCAACGCCGGCAGCGTCAGCACCGAAGGCGTCGAGCTGGATTACGCCTTGCAGGCCACCCAGCAACTCAAGCTCTCCGGCGCCCTGGCCTACACCCGTGCGCGCATCGACGAATTCGCCTGCCCCGCGGGTGCCGCCGCGACCTGCAACGTAAATGGCAAGCCGCTGCCCTTCAGCCCGGACTGGAAAAGCTACGTGCGCGCCGACTACACGATTCCGCTGGATAACGGCCTGGACATCGAACTGGGCACCGACTACAGCTGGCAGAGTGAAGTGCAGTACGACATCAGCCAGAATGTCGACACCCAACAAGGTGCCTATGGCATCTGGAACGCCAGCGTGGCCCTGGCCGACTACAGCAGGGGCTGGCGCGTCGCATTCCTGGCCAAGAACCTCGCGGACAAGTCCTACTCGCCGCTGCTGGCCAGCGGCGGCAATTATATCTACCGCGCCGTACCCCGTGACGATGAGCGTTACTTCGGCGTGCAACTGCGCAAGGATTTCTAAGCATGAGCCGTCAACTGAAACTCGGCGCCTTTCTCATGGCCACCGGGCACCACGTCGCCGCCTGGCGCCACCCGGACGTGCCGGCAGATGCCGGGCTGGATTTCGCCCAGTACAAACACCTGGCACGCGTGGCCGAAGCAGCGAAGTTCGATGCGCTGTTCGTGGCCGACAGCATTGCCGCGCCTACGGGTGAGGTCGCCAGCCAGATGGCGCGCTCGGACCATTTCGAACCGCTGACCTTACTGTCGGCGCTCAGCGCAGTGACCGATCACATCGGCCTGATTGCCACGGCGACCACCACCTACAACGAGCCTTACCCTGTGGCACGCAAGTTCGCCTCGCTGGATCACCTGTCCGGCGGGCGCGCGGGCTGGAACCTGGTGACCTCGGATGCCGCCGCCGAAGCGCAGAATTTCGGCCGCGATGAACACCTCGGCCACGCCGAGCGCTACAGCCGCGCGCGGGAATTTCATCAGGTGGTGACGGGGTTGTGGGACAGCTGGGAAGACGACGCCTTCACGCGGGACAAGGCCAGCGGCACCTACTACGACCCGGCGAAGCTGCACGTGCTGGATCACGTCGGCGAACACTTCCGCGTCAAAGGCCCGCTGAACGTGGCACGCTCGCCCCAGGGCCAGCCGGTGATCGTGCAGGCGGGTTCGTCGGAAACCGGCCGTGAACTGGCGGCGCAAACCGCCGAGGTGGTGTTTACCGCGCAGACGTCGTTGGCGAGTGCCCAGGCGTTTTATGCCGATCTCAAGGCGCGTCTGAGCCGGTATGGGCGCGAACCGGATTCGCTGAAAATCATGCCGGGGGTGTTTGTGGTGGTCGGTCAGACCGAGGCTGAAGCCCAGGCGAAACTCGAGGCGTTCCAGGCGTTGGTTGAGCCGGAAGTCGGCGTGGCTTTGCTGGGGCGCATGCTGGGTAATTTTGACTTGTCGGGCTACCCGCTGGACGGTCCCTTGCCCGCGTTACCGCTGACCGACAGCGGGCAACGCAGCCGCCAGCAACTGCTGAGTGATTTGGCCAACCGTGAGCAACTGACGCTCGCACAATTGGGTCGGCGGATTGCCGGTGGGCGCGGGCATTACAGCCTGATCGGCACGCCCGCACAGATTGCCGATGCGCTGCAAAACTGGTTCGAAAATGGCGCGGCCGATGGTTTCAATATCCTGGTGCCGCACCTGCCGGGCGGGCTGGAAGATGTCGCCCAGTGGGTGGTGCCCGAGCTGCAACGGCGCGGCCTGTTCCGGACTGAATACACCGGTTCCACCTTGCGTGAAAACCTCGGTTTGGCGCGCCCCGAAAACCGCTTTAAAAAGGACGACGCATGAAGATTCCGGCCCTGTTAATGGCCCTGCTGGCCGTCACTCAAACGGCCTTGGCGGCCGACCCCGCCGCACTGCGCATCGGCTACCAGAAAGGCTCTATCGCCCTGGTGCTCGCCAAGGAACATGGCCTGCTGGAAAAGCGCTTCCCGCAGACGCAAGTGAAGTGGATCGAATTCCCCGCCGGCCCACAGATGCTCGAAGCGCTGAATGTGGGTGCGCTGGATGTCGGCGCCACCGGCGACATCCCTCCCCTGTTCGCCCAGGCTGCCGGGGCCGACCTGGTCTACATCGGCGCCGAACCGCCCAAGCCCAGCGCCGAAACCATCCTGGTGCGCAACGACAGCCCGCTGCATTCGGTGGCGGACCTCAAGGGCAAGAAAGTCGCCTTCCAGAAAGGCTCCAGTTCCCACAACCTGATCCTGCGCGCCCTGAACAAAGCCGGCCTGAGCTACACGGACATCCAGCCGGTGTACCTGCCGCCGGCCGATGCGCGTGCGGCGTTCGAACAAGGCAGCGTGGATGCCTGGGCCATCTGGGAACCCTATTCGTCCCTGGCCCTGAGCCAGAGCCCCAGCCAGGTGCTGGCCAATGGTGAAGGCCTCGGTTTATCCGGGCCGGTGTATACCGCGCGGCGTGAATATGCGAAGGCCAACGGTGCGTTCATCCACGACCTTCTCGGAGCACTCACCGCCGCCGAAGCGCTCACTCGCAGCCAGCGTGAAGACAGCTTGAAAGTCCTGACCGACTTCATGGGCCTGCCCGCCTCCGTGGTTGCGCGCTATATGGACAACCGCCCGCCTTCGCCGATTTTGCCGATTGACGACAAGATCATCCAGGCGCAGCAGGCGACGGCGGACCTGTTCTACCAGAACCGGTTGTTACCCAAGGCCATTGATGTGAAGAAAGCCGCTGCTCAGTAGGCGTCGACTTGCCGGCGATGGCGGGGATCAACCAGTCCCCTAACCACGATGCGAAGCGAGCCGTTCTTGATCTTGATCTCGCTTTTGATCTTAGGCGCCCCGTCAAACACGCTGGCCGGAATTCGACAGGGATTTGGGGGGTAAACCGGCAGGGATGCCGGTTTAGCCGCCCCGCGCCATGGATGGCGCGTGGCGGCGGCCCCCCAAATACCTGGCGGATTACGGGCACACCGAGCCTGGGCGAGGTGCCGAGTGTTGGGGCGAAGGCCTTTTGGTTACTTTTGGGCCTTTCCAAAAGTGACCCGCCGTAAGGGCGGAACCCATAGTGGCTGTGACCTAAATAACGGATATGTACCCGGTCAGACCCAACATCCAGCTCGGCTGTCAGGCCGCCTTCGCGGGCAAGCCCCCTCCCACACTTTTTGATCGCGTCAGGCGTGATGACGGGTGCTTTTCTCTACCACGCACATCGGCGTGCCGGACACCGGCTCATTGATGATCTGCACCTGCACCTCAAAAACCCGCCGCATCAATTCGGCGCTGATCACCTCCCCCGGCGCACCGTCAGCCACCAGCTTGCCGCCGTGCATCACCGCCAGGTGGTCGGCATAACGGCACGCCTGGTTGATGTCGTGCAGCACGGTGATCACGGTCTTGCCTTCTGCCGCCAGTTCGCCCATCAGGTCGAGCAGCTCGACCTGGTGGCTGATGTCGAGGTAAGTGGTGGGTTCATCGAGCAACACCACCGGCGCGTTCTGCGCCAGCACCATCGCCAGCCAGGCACGTTGGCGCTGGCCGCCGGACAAATCTGCCAGGGCGCGGTCGGCCAGGGTGTCCAGTTCCAGGCGTTGCATGGCCTGGGTGACATGGGATTGGTCGTTGCCGCTCAGGCGCCCCCACAATGAGTTGTGCGGGCTGCGACCATACGCGACCAATTGGCGCACGCTGACACCTTCCGGCACCGGCAATACCTGGGGCAAAAACGCGATCTGCCGCGCCAATTGGCGGGCGGACAGGCCGGCGTAGGCCTGGCCATCCAGGGTCAATTCGCCCTGGGTCGGCGTAAGGATGCGCGCGAACGCCTTGAGCAAGGTGGATTTGCCGCAGCCATTGGGGCCGATCAATGCAGTGACCTTCCCGGCGGGCGGCGCGAAGGACAACCCTTGCACGATGCGCGTGGCACCGTAGCCGATATCAAGCTGTTGCGCGTGGAGAATACTCATGTCATCAGCCCTTGAACCGTGCCAGCAACCAAAGAAAATACGGCGCGCCAATCACCGCCGTGAGCACCCCGGCGGGGATTTCGCTGGGCGCTATCAACGTACGCCCCAGGGTGTCGGCCAGCACCAGCAGCAGCGCACCGATCAGCATCGCCGCCGGCAGCAGGTACTGGTGATGCCCGCCTACCAGGCGCCGCGCCATGTGCGGTGCGACCAGGCCGATAAAGCCAATCGGCCCGATCACGCCCACGCCCAGGCTGGTCAGCAGCACCGCGCAGGCCATTGCCAGCCAGCGTGTGCGGCTCAGTGCGGTGCCGAGGCTGTGGGCGGCTTCATCGCCCAGCGCAATCAGGTTCAGCGGCTTGGCCAGGCACAGGCCCACAGGGATCAACACCAGGAACGGCAGCACCAGCGCCACGTGGTGCCAATTGCGGCTCCACAGGCTACCGGTCAACGCGAGCAAAGCGGTGTTGATATCCAGCGGGTGGGACAGGATCAGAAACTCGGTGACGCTGGACAACGTCACCGCAATCGCCACCCCGGACAGCGCAAAACGCACGCCGGAAAAACTCACCCCGGTGTTGTACAGCGCCAGCAGCAACGCGCCACCGGCACCGCCCAGGCAGGCCACCAGCGGCAGCCAGGCAATCGGCAAATGCGGCCAACTGATGATCGCCACGGTCAGCGCCAAACCGGCGCCCTGGGTCACACCGAGGATTTCCGGCGAGGCCAGCGGGTTGCGGATCACGCCCTGCACAATCGCCCCGGCCAGGCCGAAGGCCGCACCGGCGAGGATCGCGATCAGGCTGCGCGGCAGGCGGTGGTTCCACACTTCGAAGTCGAGCGCGTCGTGGGCCAGCAGGCGCTCCACCACGGTGCCCGGCGCGAGCCACTGGGTGCCGGCGCTGAGGCTGACCAACGTCGCCAGCAGCAATAGGCCGAGCAGCAGCCAGAGGCGCGAACGTGGGCGGATCATAGGGCGCGCCTGGCAAGAAAGAGGAAGAACGGTGCGCCGATCAGCGCGGTGACCACACCGGCCGGGGTCTCCACCGGAAACGCCACGGCGCGGCTGAGCAGGTCGGCCCCCAGCACAATCACAGCGCCTAATGCCGCGCTCAGCGGGATCAGCCAGCGGTAGTCATTGCCGAGGAACTGGCGAAGGATATTCGGTGCGATCAGCCCGACAAAGCCGATCGGCCCCACCGCGCAGACGCTCGCGCCCACCAGCAGCAAACTGGCAACAAACACCTGCAGGCGCAGGCTGGCAATGCCCACGCCCAGCGAGCGTGCGGCGTCTTCGCCGAGGTTGATCAGGTTCAAGCGCGGCGCACACCAGAGGGCCCACACGCCGCCGATCAAGGTGCACGGCCAGAGCAATTGCACTTGCGCGGCGCCGACATTCGCCAGGGAACCGGCCAGCCAGTTGAGCACGCTTTGCGCCTGGGCTTCGACCAGGATCACCGTAAGTCGGGTCAAGGCCGCGCACAGCGCCGCCACGGCTACGCCGGCCAATACCAAACGCCCCTGGGCGGTGGTCGGCGACCAGGCGCCACCCAGGCTGAACACCGTGACCCAGGCCAGCGCGCCGCCCAGGCAAGTCATCAACAACGCACCGCCGGCGAAGGGCAGCGCGACCAACCCGGTGGAAAACAACGCCAACCCCAACGCCGCCCCCGCCGTCACGCCAAACAGGGACGGCGAAGCCAGGCGGTTGCGCGTAATGCCTTGCATCAACGCGCCGGCCAAGCCCAGGCAGGCACCGACCAACGCCGCGCACACGGCACGTGGCACGCGCAATTGGGCGACGATGTAGGCCATATTGCCGCCCACGCTGCCTTGATGGACCAGGCCATTCCACGCATCCGTCGCCGTCAGCGTGAACGGCGACCAGCTGTACAGCGAAAACCAGAACAAACCGGCGCCCAACAGCAGGATGCCCACGGCGGCGAAACTGCGTTGCACGGTTATTGGCTCAATACGGCTTTGCCGCCTTTAAGGATCGCCAACGTGTCTTCGGCGATCTGCTCCGACGCCAGCACGCCACGGTTGCGCGCCCAGCTGTCGCCATCCACTTCGGCGACATGCTGGTTACGCACAGCGCCGAGCACTTGCCACAGCGGCTGCTTGCTCCAGCTGTCAACGATGCTCGGGCGACGGTAATGGCCGACCAGCAACCAGCCCGGGTCGAGGGCAAGCAGTTGCTCCAGGCTGACGAACTCGGTGGGCGCGGCGTTGGCACGTACCGACGGGACTTTCAGGCCAATGGCTTGCAGCACGCTGCCGGCGTAGGAGTCCGGGCCGTGTACGGAGAAGCTGTCTTCCCGCGCCACACCGAACAGCACGCTGGCGCCGGCGGGGATCTGTTGGGCGATGTTTTTCAGGTTTTCACGGTTTTGCGCGATGCGCGCGGTCATCTGCGGGCTTTTGCCCAGGGCCTTGCCGATCAGCTCGGCGGACTTGAGGCTGCCTTCATAATCCTCGCCACGCGACGGCAGCAACAGGGTCGGTGCAATGCTCGACAGGTCGTTGTACAGCGCCTGATGGCGGTTGAGGTCGGCGACGATCAGGTCCGGCTTGAGACGCGCGATTTCCTCGATGCTCGGCTGCGAGCGCAGGCCCACGGACGTCCACTGGCCGATGGCCTGGCGCACACGGGGCAACACACGGTTGGCGTCGCCATCGTCGGCGGCGCCGACGGGGGTCACGTCAACCGCGGCGAGGCTGTCGAGAAACGAGAACTCCAACACCACCACGCGCTTGGGTGCGTCCGGCAGATGCACGGCGTGCTGGCCGTCGTTGAGGTCGATGGGGGCGGCGCTCAGCAGGCTTGAAGAGAACGCCAGGACGCAGGCGGCAAGGGTGGGGATGGAGCGCAGCAATCGCATGACAAGAACCTCGGCGTTAAAACACCCCGGCTAGACAGGCTGGGGAAAACGGCGGGTACTATTCCATATCAGCGCGGCGTGATCAAAAAACATTCTCATTTATACCCGCTCTACCCTGTGGACGCGGGGTTGCTGGGGGGAGCGGCCCGCGTGGTGAACGGGCTTGTTGTGGTGACTGGGCTGTTGTGGTGAGCGGGCTTGTTGTGGTGAGCGGGCTTGCCCCGCGCTGGGTGGCGAAGCCGCCCCAAAACCTGGCGCCGCGTTCTACCTGACACGAAGTGGTGTTCTTGTTGGGGCTGCTGCGCAGCCCAGCGCGGGGCAAGCCCGCTCACCACAACAGCTTGCTCACCCCAGCAACCCTGCTCACCTCAACAAGCTTGCTCACCCCAGCAACCCTGCTCACCACAACAGCTTGCTCACCTCAACAAGCCTGCTCACCCCAGCAACCACCTTGACCACAGAAGCCAGTCCGCGCAGCAAGCCTCATGCTAGAAGTCGACGGTGGCCGAGAGCAGGTAGGTACGCGGCGTCGACAAGGTCAACCCCGGCTCGCTGTCATCCGAGGCGCCGGCCGAACTCCAGTAGCGTTTATCGGCGACGTTCTCCACGTTCGCCCGCAGGGTGATGTGTTTGTCGTCCACCTTGAACGCATAGCGCGCGCCTACGTCGATACGGTTCCAGGCGTCGATTTCCTTGTCGTTGGACTGATCCAGGTACTGCGAGCTGGAGTAGAGGCCACGGCTGGTCAGGGTCAGCCCTTCCAGGGTCGGTACGTCCCACTCGGCGCCCAGGTTGACGTTGTACTTGGGCGTCGCCGGTGCACGGTTGCCGTCATAGGTGCCGTTGGTGGTTTTCTGCAGTTCGCTGTCGATGTACATCACGCCGCCGAGCAGGCGCACGCCCTTGAGCGGTTCGCCGAACACACTCAGCTCCGCCCCGGTGTTCTGGCGCTTGCCGTTGGGGCCGAACAGGTTCGTGGTGCTATTGGTTTCATAGGCAGGCTGCTTGATACGAAACACCGCAGCGGTGACGGCGAAGGCACCGGCGTCGTATTTGGCACCCACTTCCACCTGGCGGCTGACAAATGGCGGGAAGATTTCATCGTCATTATTCGACGTCGACGGCGCGACCTTGCCCTGGCTCAGGCCTTCCATGTAGTTGGCATACAACGACAGCTTGTCGGTGGCCTTGAACAGCAAGCCGCCGGACGGCGAAACTTTCTCTTCATCGTAGCCGGTGAGGCCTTTGACCCCATTGTTCCAGTCATCCACCTTGACTCGCTGCCAGCGCGCGCCGAGGGTCAGCAACAGGCGGTCGTCGAAGAAGCCCAGGGTGTCGGACAGTGCTACGCCGCTGAATTTGTTTTCGGTGTAGACCTTCGCATCCTGGCGCGTTGCCGTGGAGGGCGTCAGCGTTTGCACCGGGTTATAGAGATTGCTGCGCCCGTTCGCATAGCGTGCGCCGCCGTTTTCAAAGTCCATATAGAAGTAGCTGGCGGCCAGGTTGACCTCATGGCTCACCGACCCGGTCTGGAACCAGTTGCGCACGCCGGCGGTGTAGGTGCGCACGTTTTCATCGCGGGTGAAATCCCGTGGCGACACCACGAAATCACCGGCCGCGTTGGTCACGGACACCGCATGGCGCAGGAAGTCGTGGTTACTTTTGCGCGCGCCCACACCGCCGTAGAGCATCACGTTATCGCTGAGGTCGTACTCAGCGTTGACGGTGCCGAAGGTGTCGTTGGTACTGGCCTTGCTCCAGGACTGCGCATAGTTGCGGCGCACATCGTTGGCACTGGGGACCGGCGCGGCGGCCGCGACCTGCACACGCTCCTGCGGGGCATCGGTGTCACGCTCGGTGTGGCCGATATCGGTGGAAAGGCGCAGGCGCTCGCCACGAAAATCCAGGCCCAGCACGGCCATTTCACGGTCGACGCTCTGGTGGTCCCATTCGGTGTCGCCGGACTGTTTAACGCCGTTGAAGCGGATGCCGAACTTGTTGTCTTCGCCAAAGCGCCGCCCTATATCCACCGCACCGCCCGCCTGGCTATCAGAGGCCCAGTTGCCGGTAAACGAGTTGATGTCTTTGTCGGTGGCGCGCTTGGGCACCACGTTGATCCCGCCGCCCACGCTGCCGCGCGGCGAGATGCCATTGATCAGTTGGGTGGGGCCTTTGAAGATGTCGACACGGTCGGCCATTTCCATATCGATGGTGTAGGTCGGCAACACGCCATAGAGCCCGTTGTAAGCCACATCACTGTTGAACAGGCTGAAGCCGCGAATGGTGAACTGCTCATAGCGCCCGCCCGCCGGGTTGGTGGCGCGTACCGACGGGTCGCTGGCGATCAGGTCGCCAAGGGTGCGCGCTTGCTGGTTCTTCACCGCGTCCTGGGTGTAGGTGGTCATGCTGAACGGGGTTTCCATGAAATCCCGCGTGCCCAGCAGGCCCTGCGAGCCACGCCGCGCCACTTGGCCACCGGCGTAGGTGTCGCCGTCGTACAGGCCGGTGGTGCCGAGAATCGAGGTCGGCGCCAGTTCCAGGCTGCTGCCATCCGGTGCCGGTACCAGCATGTAGGCCTGCTCACCCATGGGTTGCAGTTGCAGCCCTGAGCCTTGCAGCAAGCGGGCAAAGCCCTCCTCCACGCCGAACTCGCCGGACAAACCGCTGCTGCTGCGACCGCTGACCAGGGCCGGGTCCACCGACAGGTTAACCCCCGACAACCCGGCAAAACGCGTCAGTGCCGCACTCAGGCTGCCGGCCGGCACTTGGTAGCTGCGGCGGCTGGCGGTGTCTTCGGCGTAGCTGACGGCGGCGAATAACGGGCTGGCACTGAGGCTCAGCAGCAGGCTCAGTTTCAGCAACGGGCGCAAGCGCAAGGGTCGGACTGCGGGCATTGGAGGAAGCTCTCGATAATGTTCACTTACCTGGAATGACAGGCGAAGTGAAAAAAAGGGACAGCTGCCGCCAAACTTTTTCAAAAAAACTTCAACTGATCGGTACTTCCAATCCCACCTTGACCCGATCCAACGCCACCAGCGTCTTGAACCACTTCACGTTGGGGTTCTCGGCAAACAAACGCGCGGCGAGTGCCTGGTACTCCTGCATGCTGGCGACATTGAGCACCAGCACGAAATCCACCTCGCCGGTGACGTAGTAGCACTGCTGCACCTGGGGCACGGAGAAACTGGCTTTGGTTGCCGTCAGCGCGTCGATGCTGGTGCGCTCGACGGAGACCTCGGCCAGGATGGTGATCGGTTTGCCGGCCTTGACCGGATCGACCACCGCCACGTTCGCGCTGATCACTCCGCCCTCCTCCATGCGCTTGATACGGCGTTGCACGGCGGCGGTGGAGAGGTTGACCTTCTCGGCCAGGGCGCGCAGGGGCAAGCCATTGTCACGTTGCACAAGCGCCAGGATCGACCAGTCGAAACCGTCCAGGTCCAGCAGGGAAGCAGCAGGTTTGGCCATCGGGGGGGCGCGCTCGTCAGGGTGAGAAATTTTATCGAAAACAGCCTCGAATCAGAGACCAATGACGACCGGGACCTCAATACTATCGCAACTCCTCTGGCATGCAGAAAGGGAGTGTCTCATGGCGTTGTTGATCCACCTGTCACCGGTGTTGCTGGTGATGTCGATGCTGATGGTGTTGCGTCGCCCACCGGTTCAGGCAGCGATTGCCGGTGCCGCACTGGTGGCGGTGTTATGGCTGTTCGAGGGGTTGCTGCCGAGTGCCGCGATGGCGGCCTTCAAGGACACGGCGGTGTTGTTCGCCAGCACCGCGTTGGTGATTGTGCCGGGGCTGGCGTTCGTGATTCTGATCGAGCGCATGGGGGTCAACCAGGCGCTGAGCGAATGGGTACAGGCATTGGGCTTGAAGCGCGCCGAGTTGGTGGTGTTCATCGTGCTGGGGCTGGCGCCGTTACTGGAGGCAATGACTGGATTCGGCGTTTCATTGATCGCCACGGTGCCGTTGTTGCTGAGTCTGTTCGAACGCCGCATCGCGCTGCGCGTGGCGTTGACCGGCATGGCGATCATGCCGTGGGGCACCCTGGGCCTGGCGACGGTGATCGGCGCGTCACTGGCACATGTGGATGCAGCCGCGCTGGCGTCGACCTCAGCGCTGACAAGTGCGCCGGTCTTCATCGTGCTGGCGGCCCTGGCGTCGTACTGTTGTGGGGTGGGTATCAGCCGCGCCTTGGTGGGATTGGGCCTGCTGTTTCTGGGCGTGCTCTACGCGTCGAGCCGTTGGCTGGGCCCGGAAGTGGCCGGCGTGAGCGCGGGATTGAGCGTGGCCGCTACGACCTTGCTGCTGGCGTTGCATCGACGCCAGGGCGCGACGGCGCTGGCCTGGCCGCGAAAAGCCTGGCCCTACCTGGCGCTGATCATTTGCATCGTGCTGCTCAAGGGCCTCAATGCCCTCACCCACCTGGAAGACGCCTGGGTGGTGCGCGGCCAGCACGTCGCCTGGAAACCGCTGGCGTCTCCCGGCATTGCTTTGTTGCTCGTGCTGGTGTGGGTGCACAGGCGGGGCGGCGGGGCCTTGCTCGGCACGCTCGGCGCACGTGCACGGCGGCCATTGCTGACGATTTTATTCTTCCTGGCCATGTCGCAGATGATGGTCAAGGCCGGCTTTCTCGACGGCCTTGTCCAGGTGCTGATTGGGCTGCCGGATAGCGCCGCAGCGCCGTTGGTGGCGTTACTCGGCGGGTTGTCGGGCTACATGACCGGCTCCAACGTCGGCGGCAACGCGATCTTCATGCCGGCCGTGGCGCTACTGCCCGAGTCGTCACGCGGGCTGTTGGCGGCCGTGCAAAACAGCGCGGCCGGGCATGCCGCGCTGGGTTCGCTGTCGATCGTGATGCTGGTGCTCGGGCTGGCCAAGACCAGCGCCGAGGAAGAAGGCCAGTTGGTGCGCTTCGGCTTCGCCCTGGCCTGCGTGAACACCGCGCTGGTAGCGCTGGCGGGCTGGGTGTTGCTTAGCGTGTACTGACGCGCCTTACCATACCGCAATATGCGAATCCGCCCTTGGCTCGGTGCCGCCGCACAGCACCCCGCTGACCGGGTCGCGCAGGATGATCTGCCCGCGCCCGTAGTCGGTGAGGTCGCTGGCGATCTGCACCTGGTGCCCGCGCCGCACCAGGGCATTGGCCAGGTCGCGGGAGGCGCCCTGTTCGATGCCGACCTTCATGTCGCCCAGCCATTGCCAGCGCGGTGCATCCAAGGCCGCTTGCGGGTTGAGGCCGAAGTCCACCAGGTTCATCACCATCTGCACATGGCCCTGGGGCTGCATATAGCCGCCCATTACGCCGAACGGGCCGAGGGCCTGGCCGTCCTGGGTGAGGAAACCGGGGATGATGGTGTGGAAGGTTTTCTTGCCCGGCGCCAGGCAGTTGGCGTGGGTCGGGTCGAGGCTGAATTCCTGCCCCCGGTTCTGCAGTGCGATGCCACTGTCGGGCAGCACCACGCCGGAGCCGAAACCGTGGTAGTTGCTCTGGATGAACGAGACCATATTGCCTTCGGCGTCGGCCGTGGCCAGGTACACCGTGCCGCTGGCGTGAGGGTCGCCGGGCTTGGGTGGCAGGGCCTGTTCGCCGATGTGCGCACGGCGACGGGTGCTGTAGTCATTGCTGAGCAAATCGGCGACGGCCACGCGCATGTGCAACGGGTCGGTGATGTAGTGCAGGCCGTCGCTGTAGGCGAGCTTCATCGCCTCCAACTGGCGATGCCAGGTTTGCTGGCTGTCGCGGTGATCGAAGCTGAAGCCTTCGAGGATTTTCAGCGCCATCAGCGCCACCAGGCCCTGGCCGCTGGGCGGGATTTCCCAGACGTCCACACCTCGGTAGTTGATGTGGATCGGCTCGACCCATTGGGCGCGGTAATCCTTGAGGTCGCTGGCGCGCAGGTAGCCGCCGCTCGCCTTGGAATGGGCGTCGAGGCGCTCGGCCAGCGCGCCGCGATACAGGCTTTCGCAGCGGGTGGCGGCGAGTTCTTCCAGGGTGCGGGCCTGGGCCGGGTTGCGGAAAATCTCCCCGGCCCGTGGCGCGCGACCATCAATCAAGAAGGTGTCGAACCAGGCCTCCAGCACCGCGTCACGATGGGGGCTGAATTCGTTCAAGGAGATCTGCCATTGATGGGCAACCACCGGCGACAACGGGAAACCGTCGCGCGCCAGGCTGATGGCCGGTTGCAACAACTCGGCAAACGGCAACTTACCGAAGCGTTGCGACAGCTCGGCCCAGGCCGAGGGGCAGCCGGGCACGGTGACGGGGGTCCAGCCGTACAGCGGCATCTGGTCATGCCCGGCGGCCTTGACCGCGTCGATACTCAAGGCCGTCGGCGCATGGCCGTTGCCGTTCAAACCGTGCAGCCGGCCCTTGCACCAGACCAGCGCAAACGCGTCGCCGCCGAGGCCGCAGCCGGTGGGCTCCACCACCGTCAGCGCAGCCGCCGTGGCAATGGCGGCGTCGATGGCGTTGCCGCCCTTTTGCATGATTTCGATCCCGGCCTGGGCGGCCAGGGGTTGGGACGCGGCAACCATGCCGCGCCGGGCAAACACACTTTGGCGTTGCGAGGGATAGGGGTACTCGTGAGCGGAGAATTTCAACATGGCAAAGGCTCTTCAACACAAGGGTTTATTAGCGGGCTCATAACACGCGGCTGAGAAACGCCCGGGTACGGGGGTGGCTGGGGTGGCTGAAGATCTGTTCCGGCGGCCCTTGCTCGATCAGTTCGCCCTGATCGAGCACCACCACACGGTCAGCGACTTCGCGGGCGAAACCCATTTCGTGGGTGACCACCACCATCGTCATACCCTCCTCGGCCAGTTCCTTCATCACTTGCAGGACCTCGCCAACGGTTTCCGGGTCGAGGGCGCTGGTGGGTTCGTCGAACAACATGGCTTGGGGCTTCATCGCCAGGGCGCGGGCAATCGCCACCCGTTGCTGCTGGCCGCCGGAGAGCATCGAGGGGTAATGACTGGCCTTGTCCGCCAAGCCGACCCGCGCCAACAGTCCACGGGCTTGCTCCAACGCTTCGGCACGGGGGGTACCGAGCACCTGGATCGGCGCTTCGATGATGTTTTCCAACGCGGTCATGTGCGGGAACAGGTTGAAACGCTGGAACACCATGCCGATGTCGCGGCGCTGGCGAGCGATGTTGCGCTCCGAATCGCGCACCAGGCTGCCGTCGCTGCGCTCGCGATAGCCCATGGCACGGCCGTTGACGCGGATGCGCCCGCCCTGGATGTCTTCGAGCAGGTTGATGCAGCGGATAAAGGTGGTCTTGCCCGAGCCCGAGGCGCCGATCAGCACCACCACTTCACCGCGCCGCACTTGCAGGGAGATGCCCTTGAGGATCTGCAGCGTGCCGAACGACTTGTGGATATCCAGCGCCTCGATGATCAGTTCTTCACTTTGGTGCGCCATGGTTAACGTCCCCTCAGCAGTTTCAGGGTGCTGCGCCCAAACATGCGGCTGGCTGCCGGTGGTGGCGCAGAAGGCCGGTCAGACTGGCTGAACCGCGTTTCGAGCCAACGTTGGAAAAAGCCCCACAAGGTGGTCAGCGTCAGGAAGTAGAGGGCGACCACCAGGTACAACTCGAACACACGGAAGGTCGCCGAGGTGATCATCTGGGTACTGAGCAGCAACTCCTGCACCCCGATCACGCTGACCAGGGTGGTGTTCTTGAGCATCACATTGAACTCGTTGCCCAGCGGCGGCACGATCACCCGGAACGCCTGGGGCAGCACGATGCGCCGCATCAGCTTGGCGAACCCCATGCCCAGGGAACGGCCGGCTTCGTACTGGCCCTTGTCCACCGCGCCGATGCCGGCCCGGATGATCTCGGCCATGTAGGCACCTTCATTCAGGCCCAATGCGATAATCGCCGCCTGGATATTGCCGGGGACGATCAGGCCGAACAGTTCGATGTCCTCGAAGCGGAAAATCCCGCCGGCCGCCAGCGCGGTGTACAGAAACACGATCTGCACCAGCAACGGTGTGCCGCGCATCAGCCATACATAAAAACGCACCGGCAGGTGCAGCAACGGGTTCTTCGACAGGCGCAACAGCGCCGCCGCCAGGCCCAGCGCACAGCCGAGCAGCATCGCCAGCACGCTGATCAGGCACGTCAGCCACAGCCCGGTGAGGTAGACCCCACTGGGCTGCAACAGGTATTGCCAGAACACATCCCAATTGAAATTCATCGTTGTAGAACCTCAGTCGAGTGTGTCGCTGCTGACATGCCATTTGTTGAGCAATTGCACATAGCTGCCGTCGCTGCGCATGTCGCTGATGATCTGCTGCACGGCGGCGGTCAGTTGTGGATCATCCTTGCGTATGCCCAGGCCGGTGAGGATGCGACTGAACGCGGGCACGCCTTCCTGGAACAGGTCCGGGGCCATGGCGGCGTAGTAACCGGCGGTTTCCACGGTGGTGCCGTAGGCGTCGACCTGACTGATGCGCAGGGCCTGGAAGGCGTCGGTGTCGGTGTTGTACACCACCAGTTTCATCGGCGGCTTGCCGGCCTTGGCCAGGCTGTCGTTCTGGGTGTCCAGCAAGGTCTTGATGGTGGAGCCGTTGAGTACCGCGACCTTGTGCCCGGACAGGTCGTCCAATGCCTTGATGCCCTTGGGATTGCCCTTGGGCACCACCACCGACTGGCTGGAATACATGTAGTTGACGATGTCGATCACCTGGCGCCGCTCGGGCTTGTCGAACAGCTGGTCGACGATCATGTCGCACTGCTGGGCGAGCAACGCCGGCACCAGGCCGGAGAACGGAATCACCCGCCACTGCACCTGTTTGTCGCCCAGGCGCTTGGCGATCTCCAGTCCCAGGTCGACGGTGAGTCCCCGCGGTTTCTGCGCTTCATCGAAGGACACCAGGGGCGGTGAATCCATCCCCGAGCAGTAGGTGAGTTTGTCGACACTCTTCAGGCGCTCCGGTACCTGGGGCGCAGCGAAGGCCCATTGGCTACAGAGGCCGAGGGAGACAGCCACCAGCAAGGCGCGGCGTTTATGCATGACCAGACACTCCAGTTCGTTGAATAACGGGGGCAGGAATCAACGTCAAAACACGACAGCTTTCTTATTGTTCGTTTTGCAGGAATTGGATCAGCGCCGGCACCGTACCCTCGATGTGTTCGCGCACCACGGCTTCGGCGCGCGCGGCATCACCGGCACGAATCGCGTCGAGGATCACCGCGTGCTCCTCGCGGGCACTGAGGGGTTTTTCGCCGTGTTGCAGCCACAGGCGCATGGGGGCCTCGACCAGCGAGTACAGCGCGCAAATCTGCTTCATCAGGCGCGGGCGGCCGCTGAGGCTGCACAGGTATTCGTGGAAGGCGCGGTGGCGGCTGACCCACGCGGCGCCTTCATCGCGGTAGTCGTCCATCGCGTCGAGCATGCGCTCGAGGGCCGCCAGTTGGCGCTCGCCGATACGCCCCACCGCAACGCGCACCGCCAAGCCCTCAAGGGCGCTGCGCATCTCGAACACCTCGTGCAGCTCGTCAATATCCAGCCCGCTGACAATGGCGCCACGGTTGGGCCGCAGGGTCACCAGGCCTTGGGCATCCAGGCGGCGGAAGGCTTCGCGCACCGGCATGCGGCTCATGCCGATCTCACCGGCGATGTCTTCGGCGATCAGCCGATCACCCTTGCGGTAGCGGCCGCTACAAATGGCATCCAACAGGAAGTTGTAGGCCTCCTCCTCCGCCGTGAGGGGCTGACGTTCAACATAAGCGGGGGCAAATTGCATCGACGGCACCTTTTGAATTTTTGTATCCAATTATCCATGAATACAAAAAAGCAGAATACGTGCCACATTACGCAAAGATCGGCCAAGTGATTGATTTAGATGGAACAGCTCGGAAGTGACGACAGCGGGCTCGCAATGACGCCGTAGGCGTGTGCTACCAAACAGCTCAGAAACTGCCCCGTGGGTGGGCGCACGTAACAGGTGGCGAGCCACGCCGGGGCACCTATCGAAACACCGCCCTTGGCCCGCAGATCCGGAGTCAAGGCAAACCAGCCATTTTCAACCCGGTTCGGCCGAGTAGATGACGGTTTGCGCACTGCTTTCAGCGACGGGGGGGCGTGTGAAGTAGGTGTCACCTTCGTCGGTGAGGATCTCGTAGTCGACTTTGCGGGTGTTGCTTGCGTGCTTGATGATTTTCAGCACGCGTTGGAATTTCACGCTCTGCGTGCCGTTCTGGTTGGGCCCGGTCAGCACGCTGACGCTTTGGAACCAGCCGCTGTGCTGCTTGTTGCCCAGCAGCGCACAGGTCATGGCCTCGAACCGCTCAAGCCGCGTAAACCCCCACAGCGTCTGCTCCTCGACCGCCGCGCCAGGGGTGGCGGCACCGGTAAACACGAAGAGATTGATCGCCGGGTTGTCTTCGCAAAAAAAATCATACGGGACCAGGCCGTCGACCATCTTCCTGCCGGGCACAAAGCCCTTTTTATGCACCTGAAACATTGCCACCTCCGCTCGATCACTGGCGAGCAGTCTAATGAGGGGCGACGTACAGGGCGGTCAAGCCAGTGTAATGTCGTGTAAAGATCGCGCGCTGTGGAGGTTGATCTCCACGGTCAGCCCGCCCCCTGACTCGTTGCGCGCCTCGATATGGCCGCCATGCATCTGCACCGCCCTCGCGGCAATGGCCAGGCCCAGGCCAAAGCCGACAGTGGCATCGCCCACACCGCGCTCGAACGGCTGGAAGATCGTGCGCAGTCGGCCGGGCGCCACCCCTGGCCCATGGTCACTGATGCGCACGCTCAAGCGATTAGCTTCACGATTGACCTGCGCCGACACCTGCACGGTCGTTCCCGGACGGGTATAGCGTACGGCGTTGCGAATCACGTTTTCAAAACAGCGGTACAGCAACTCGCCGCTGACACAGGCGATAAACGGCGGGCAAGCCTGCAAGTGAACGCGACAGTCCTTGATACCCGCTTCGAATTGCGCATCGTCGACAATCATCGTCAGCAATTCAACGATATCCACGGGTTCGCGCTCGATGCTTTCAGGGCGGCCCTGCAGGCGGGCCAGGGTCAGCAACGCCTCGATCAGCGTGTCCATGCGTTCGGACTCGCGCTCGATGCGCTCGAGCATTTCCAGGCGTGCGGCGTCCTGGCGCAACAGGCCGATGGCCGCTTGCATGCGCGTCAACGGTGAGCGCAGTTCATGGGAGATGTCGTGCAGCAGATGGTGCTGGGCTTGCACCAACACCTTCAACTGGTTGGCCATGCGGTCGCAGTCTTCGGCCAGGTCGACGATTTCATCGCGGCGCTTGCCCATGGAGGGCTTGACCCGGGTTTCGAAGCGCCCCTGGGCCACATCGCTCATCGCCCGGCGCAGGTGCGCCAACGGCCAGGCCAGGTAGTACGCCATGTACCCGCTGAACAGCGCACTCATCAACGTGCCGATGATCAGCGGGACCTGTTGCCAGGGCCTGCCGCCGTCATCACCAGGGGCGTGGCTTGAGCGCAGTGAAAGCGCCAGGCCTTCCTTGCTGGTCACCGCGCGTTCAAAGGCCGGCGCCGCAACCGCAGACCCCGCCAGTAACTGGCCGGTGCGGTCATAGATGCCGATGACCTCGTCTGGCGGACGCTCCCATACCGCCAGGAACTGGCCAGCGGCGTCGACACCAAATTGCTCCAGCAGCTTTTGCTCACTCGCGAGGATGGCGCCCACATGTGGGTCTCCCGGGCGGAAGCGGCTCAGTTCCAGCACACCGACCCCCACCAGGAACGTCAAGGTGGTTGCCAGCCAGAACGCCAGGAACAGTTTCCAGAACAGCAGGCTGGGCTTGGTCATTCGGCAATCAACAGGTAGCCGAGGCCACGCACGCTCTGGATCCAGGCCTTGGCGTCCGGGCGCGGCCCCAGCTTTTGCCGGATGCTGCTGATATGCACGTCGATACGCCGGTCATAGCGGGTCAGCGGGCAACCCAGGGCATTGAGCGACAGGTCCTTTTTGCTCACCACTTGGCCGGCGCTGCGGGCCAGTTCTTCGAGCAGGCTGAACTCGGTGCTGGTCACGCCCAGTTCTGCACCGTTCCACAAGGCCTGGCGCTTGCCGGGCCATAACACCAGCGAGCCGGTCTTGATCACCTCGGTGGTTGGCTGGCCCACCGCCTGCACCCTGCGCATGATGGCTCGCAGGCGCGCCACCAACTCGCCTGGGGAGCTGGGTTTGGGCACGTAGTCATCAGCACCGAGCTCCAGGCCGGTGATGCGGTCGATGTTGTCGCCACGGGCGGTGAGCAACACCACCGGGACTTGGCTAACGGCACGGATACGCCGCAGTACCTCGATGCCCGAACGCTGGGGCAGCATCACATCCAGCACCACGATGCTGTAGCGACCCGACAGCGCCTCAGCCTCACCCGCCTCGCCCGTATGCACGGCCGTGGCCGCGAACCCTTCGCACTCCAGGTACTGGCGCAGCATTTCAGTCAATTCCTGGTCGTCGTCGACTAACAGTACGGAGATCATGACGGGCTCGTCCGAGGGGTGGGCGCGCATTATCAGCCTTGCAGCCGGGATTCGGGCCAACCTTTACCTAACTTGACATTCAGTTAACCGCACCAAACGCCGTGCACTCTTATGCTGGCTCTTCACCGGTCGGCGAGTGAACCAAGCGCGCCGGCGCTGCTTGTCGATGTGTTCTGGAAAAGATCTTGATGAATTTTTCGCGCCTGCTCTGCTCGGTTGCGCTGCTGCTCAATGCCTCACTGGCACTCGCCCAAGGCTTCAAAATCTCGGATATTCGAATCAATGGCCTGCAACGGGTCTCGGCGGGCAGCGTGTTCGGTGCATTGCCGCTGAACGTCGGCGACGAAGCCGATGACCGGCGCCTGGTGGATTCCACCCGGGCGTTGTTCAAGACCGGTTACTTCCAGGACATCCAGTTGAGCCGCGAAGGCGACGTGCTGATTATCAATGTAGTCGAGCGCCCTTCGGTTGCCAGTATCGAGTTCGAGGGCAACAAGGCGATCGCCACCGATGACCTGATGAAAGGCATGAAGCAATCAGGCCTGGCCGAAGGCGAGATATTCCAGCGCGCCACCCTGGAGGGCGTACGCAATGAACTGCAGCGCCAGTACGTGGCCCAGGGTCGCTATTCGGCATCGGTCGACACCGAGGTCGTGCCCCAACCGCGCAACCGCGTGGGCCTGAAGATCAAGATCGACGAAGGCGAAGTGGCATCGATCCAGCACATCAATGTGGTCGGCAATACGGTATTCGCCGACGACGCCTTGCTCGACTCATTCACGCTCAAGACCAGCAACTGGCTGTCCTTTTTCCGGAACGACGATAAATACGCGCGGGAGAAACTCTCCGGCGACCTTGAACGCCTGCGCTCCTTTTACCTGGACCGCGGCTACATCAACATGGATATCACCTCGACGCAGGTCTCCATGACCCCGGACAAAAAGCACGTGTACATCACCGCGAATATCCAGGAAGGCCAGAAATACACGGTGCGCGACGTCAAGTTGAGTGGCGAGCTGAAAGTCCCGCAGGACCAAGTCCAGGCGTTGCTACTGGTGCAAAAGGGCCAAGTGTTTTCGCGCAAATTGATGACCACCACTTCGGACCTGATCACCCGCCGCCTGGGCAACGACGGTTACACGTTCGCCAACGTCAACGGCACGCCGCAGGTGCATGAAGCAGACCACACGGTCGACATCACCTTCAGCGTCGAGCCTGGCAAGCGGGCTTACGTCAACCGCATCAACTTCCGGGGCAATACCAAGACCGACGACCAGGTGCTGCGTCGCGAAATGCGCCAGATGGAGGGCGGCTGGGCCTCGACCTACCTGATCGACCAGTCCAAGGTACGCCTGGAGCGCCTGGGGTACTTCAAGGAAGTGAACGTCGAGACGCCAGCGGTGACCGGGCTGGATGACCAGCTGGATGTGAATTACGCCGTAGAAGAACAAGCGTCCGGCTCGATCACGGCCAGCGTCGGCTTCGCCCAGAGTTCGGGGCTGATCCTTGGCGGGTCGATTACCCAGAACAACTTCCTCGGCACAGGCAACTCCGCCAGCCTGGGGCTGACCCGGTCGTCCTACCAGAGCAAGTACAACATCGGTTTCACCGATCCCTACTTCACTCGTGATGGCGTGAGCCTGGGTTACAACGCGTTCTACAACAAGACCGACTACAACAAATACTACGATGACGGCGTGTCCTATTACGCCATCAACAGTTATGGCCTGGGGGCCAGCCTCGGCTACCCGATCAATGAGACGTCGCGCCTGAGTGTCGGCCTGACCGCCCAACACGACAGTATCGAACCGGGCACCTACAGCGCCGACGAGATCTACGACTTCATCGAGCGCGAAGGCAAACAGTTCACCAACTTCAAAGCCAACCTGGGCTGGTCGGAATCGACCTTGAACAAAGGCGTGCTGGCAACGCGTGGGCACTCGCAAAACCTCAACCTGACGGTGACGGTGCCCGGCAGCGACCTGAGTTTCTACAAGCTCGACTACACGGGACAAACCTTCCTGCCGGTCAGCAACAACACCACCCTGCGCTTGCATACCAAGCTCGGTTACGGCAACGGCTACGGTTCCACCGACGGCTTACCCTTCTATGAAAGCTATACGGCCGGTGGCGAAGGCACGGTGCGCGGTTTTGAAAGCGGCACGCTCGGCCCACGCAGCACCCCGGCGACCGGGACTTATGCCAGCGCCGGCCAGGCCTACTATTCGGACCGGGATACGGAGGCGCTGGGCGGCAATATCCTGATTACCGGCGGCGCGGAGTACTTGTTCCCAGTGCCGTTCATCAAGGACAACAAATCCGTGCGCACGTCGCTGTTCTGGGATGTGGGCTCGGT
This sequence comes from Pseudomonas sp. A39, assembly GCF_058145955.1. NCBI lineage: Bacteria > Pseudomonadati > Pseudomonadota > Gammaproteobacteria > Pseudomonadales > Pseudomonadaceae > Pseudomonas > Pseudomonas sp. A39. Next base: position 102,834 of record NZ_JBYVMD010000011.1, on the reverse strand, counting down.
GTATTCGGACAAGTGCTACCTGAGCACTACCCAAGGCTGCGGCGGTGTGGACCTGAGCCAGATGGCCAGTTCGGTGGGGGTGGGAGTGACCTGGTACAGCCCGCTGGGGCCATTGAGCGTCAACCTGGCTTATCCGATTCGCACACCTGAGAATGCCGACAAGCAGGTCTTCCAGTTTTCCATGGGCCAGACGTTTTAACAGGGCCTGATCGATTTTTTCCACAGTGAGTGGCGACGCACAGTAGGGGTGTGTGCCGCGTCATCTACTGGGACGTTGAACATGACCACGTTCACGGCATCGCGCCTCTCAACCCGTTGAGAGGGCAAATCAACCGGTGTGGCATGACGCTCTCAGTCAACTCTGACCGCTGTGTACAAGTAACAGCAACGCTCGGGAATTAAAGTTGAAGTGCCAGGGGAAGCAACCCCAGCTCACAACTCCAATAATAGAGCGACGTCAATGAGACTGACACCATCCTTGCCAGCGTGCCTGGCCCTCAGTTGCGTATCACTTGCCGCCTTTGCTGCCGAGGGCCCTCCACCGCCCTCCGTCAGCCAACCCAGCGGCATCAACCTGGGCGGCACCAGCTTCTACGACGGGTTCGCCGGCCCACCGGGGCTGACGCATCAGACCTATTTGAAGTTCAGTACGTCCAGCAGCATTCGTGACAATGGCGGCAAGGACAACGGCAACTTCGATAACCCGAAGATCAATGTCATTACCCTGATCAACCAGTTCAGCTATTACTCACCGGACACCATCGGCGGCGGCGCGCACCTGGGCTGGAGCCTGTTGGTACCGGTGGTTTCCCTGGACGGCGACTTCGGCGACAACGGCGTCAAACTCAAGGACAACGGGGTCGGCCTGGGTGACGTCACTGTCGGCCCGCAGATCCAGTTCGATCCACTCGTCAACGCCGAAGGCCGACCGGTGTTCGTGCAACGCGTGGCCTTCGATACGATCCTGCCCACAGGCAAGTACGACAAACACAAGGACTTGAACCCCGGCTCCCATTACTTTTCCTTCAACCCCTACTGGGCCGCGACCTTGATGCCGGCACCACGCTGGGAAGTGAGCTGGCGCCTGAATTACCTGTACAACTTCAAGAACGACGATCCCGCGAGCAGCTCGGCACAGTTCTTTGAAGGGCGCCCCGTGCGCGACACCCAATCAGGGCAGTCGGCCTGGGCCAACTTTACCGCCTCCTACGAGGTGTACCCGAAGGTCTCGGTCGGGATCAACGGGTATTACTTCCGGCAGATTTCCGATGACCAGGTCAACGGCGACCGCCTGAGCAACTCTCGCGAGAAAGTCCTTGGCATTGGCCCCGGCCTGTTCTGGAAGATCACTGAGGACAAAGCGTTCTGGCTCAATACCTATAAAGAAACCGGGGTAGAGAACCGCAGCAAGACCGATTACGCCGTGCAAGTTCGCTACGTCCATAAGTTCTGACTGAGGTGATGTGTGATGAATGCGCTCGACTCCATCGACAGCAAGCAATCACTGGGCGCTATTTGCCTGATGATGGTCATTTCCCTGGGAACGCTGCAGATCCAGCCGATTCTGGGCGGCGCGCTGATTGATCAACTGGGGGTGCCGCTCAATGCCATCGGCGTGATCTTCGCCGCCGAACTGATCGCAATGGCCATCGCCTGCGGCGTATGTGCCCTGCTCATGGCCCGTGTCGACCGCCGCCGCTTTGCACGGGTAGCCTTGTTGATACTGGCCGCCGGCAACCTGGCCAGCACCCAGCTTCACAGCCAGACGTGGCTGGTGATCTTGCGGATCATCTGCGGCGCCAGCGGTGGCGCGGTCATGGCGGTGGTGTATGCGACCGCGGCACTGCGCCGGTCCAAAGATGCAACGTTTGCAGTGATCAATATCGGCAACTTGTTATGGGGCATGCTGCTGGTCACCTCAATGCCTCTGCTGCTGCAGGTATTTGGCGTGCGCGGTGCCTTTGGCCTGCTGGCCATCACCAGCCTGCTTGCCGCATTGGGTTGCGGGAGAATCCCCCGGTACTACCCGGACGCCCAACGCATCGCCCATGGCGCCGCCCGACCGTTCGGGCTGACCTCGCTGCTGCTGATCGCGCTGTTTGCGCTGCTGTTCTTCGGGCATTCCGCCCTGTGGGTGTACCAGGAACGAATCGGTAAAAGCCTGGGCCTGGAACCTCAACAGATCGGGGCTATCCTCGGTGGCAGCATCTTGGCGGGCGCCCTGGGTGCGGGCCTCTCCGGTCTGATCGGACGGCGGCTTGGCCTACTGTTCCCGCAACTGTTGAGCTTCGGTGCTGCATTAGTGGCGACCCTGATCATGGTGTACGGCGACAGTACCGTTGCATTTGCCACCACGGCGTGCCTGATCCATATGGTGTGGTTCTTCAGCTTGCCGTACCTGCTTTCCATGGCCGCCGAACTGGATCCCTCCGGTCGCCTGGCAGGCCTGGGCAACGCCGCGATATTCATCGGGCAAGGGCTTGGCCCCTTTGGCGCCGCGCTGGTCGTCGGCGAGGGGCATTTCCGGGCGGTCGGCTGGCTGGCCGCCTGCGCTTATGGGCTGGCCTTGATTATCTCGTGCCTGGTGGTGGCCCGCTTCCGTCGCGGCGTCAAGCCTCGCGGGCAGGCCCTGTCAGCCCAATCCGCCTGAACGACGTCAACCCAACCGATCAATGAGATAACCCGATGAATACGCCATTCCCCCACACCCCGGAGTTTACCGGGGCGCTGTATGCCCCCAGTCGCGTTGAGGGCGACGTGTATGACCTTGAGATCGAAGGCACCCTTCCCGAAGCGATCCGGGGTGCCTTTTACCAGGTGTCACCCGACCCGCAGTACCCGCCCATGCTCGGCAGCGATATTTTCTTCAATGGCGATGCCTTGGTCAGCGGCTTTTATTTTGCCGACGGCAAGGTTTCGCTGCGCCGCCGCTATGTGCTGACCGATCGCCTGGTCGCCCAGCGTCGCGAAGGGCGTTCGCTCAATGGTGTGTACCGCAATGTCTACACCAACGACCCGCTGGCGGCCAAAAACAACACCACCGCCAACACGTCTGTGATCCCGCACAACAACGTCCTGCTGGCTCTCAAGGAGGACGCCATGCCCTGGGCGCTGGACCCGCTGACCTTGGAGACCCTCGGCGAGTGGAATTTCGACGGGCAGATCGACGCCGCGACGTTCACTGCCCACCCCAAGCTCGACCCCGTCACGGGAAACCTGCTGGCCTTCAGTTACGAAGCCAAAGGCGACGGCACACCCGACATGGCCTATTTCGAGATATCGCCGGAGGGGAAGCTGCTGCATGAAATCTGGTTCCAGGCGCCCTACGCCGCGATGGTCCACGACTTCGCGGTCACGGAAAGGTATGTGGTGTTCCCACTGATCCCGTTGACGGTGGACGTCGAGCGCATGAAAAAAGGCGGCCAGCATTTTCAGTGGCAGCCCGAATTGCCCCAGCTATTTGCCGTGGTGCCCCGTGACGGCCATGCGCGCGACGTACGTTGGTTCAAAGGGCCCAAGGACGGCTTCCAGGGCCATACCCTGAATGCGTTCGACGAAGACGGCAAAATCTATGTGGACATGCCGGTCACCGGCGGCAACATCTTCTACTTCTTCCCCCAGGCGGACGGTTTCGTACCGCCGCCAGAGACCCTGGCCGCCAGCCTGATGCGCTGGATATTCGACCTGAACAGTGCGCAGGATGAACTGCAACCCCAGGCGCTGACGGACTATCCCTGCGAGTTTCCACGCTGCGATGATCGCTACATCGGTCGCAAGTATGAACATGGGTTCCTCCTCGCCTTCGATCCAGAACGCCCGTACAACCCGTCGAACGGGCCGATGCCGTTCCAGTTTTTCAACCTGCTGGTTCACCTCAACCTCACGACCGGTGTCACCGATGCCTGGTTTCCCGGCGACAGTGGCTGTTTCCAGGAACCCATTTTCATTCCGCGCTCAGCGCACGCCGCAGAAGGCGATGGCTATGTGGTCTGCCTGCTCAACCTGATTGCCGAAGGCCGCAACGAACTGGTGGTGCTGGACGCCACCGACATGGCCGCCGGCCCTCTCGCACGCATCAAAATCCCGTTCCGCATGCGCATGTCCCTGCACGGCTGCTGGGCACCGCGCTAAATCGCGCCAGCCCACCTCTCCTCCAAGCGACACGCCCGTGGCCATCCACTTGCTGGAAGGGCGCGGGCTGCCCGGTTGCCGGGCTGAATCCGATGATCGAACAGAAAATTAGCATTTATTTCATATTGCAGGATTTATGCATAAATCCCACTTTACAGGATAAATGTGCAGGACTAGATTGACCCCATTGCCGCCATCTCCCGCTTCCTTTTCGAGAGGACATTTCATGAAACTTGCAAGCTTCAGTGTTCACGGTCGCACGACCTACGGTGTGGTCGACGGTGATCAACTGATTGACCTGGAATCGGTCAAACCCACCTTTGGCCCCGACCTCAAGCATGCCATCGCCGCCAATCGCCTGGTAGAACTGACCCCCGCCGTGCTCGCGCCACTACCCCGAGTGCCAGTGGCCGACGTCACCTTCCTGCCGGTGATCGCCAATCCCGGCAAAGTGCTGTGCATCGGCATCAACTACGCCACCCACGTGCGTGAGACCGGGCGTGACATGCCGACCTATCCGATGATTTTCACGCGCTTCGCCGACAGCCAGGTCGCGCACCTGCAGCCGATTATCCGTCCGAAGGTGTCGCACAAACTGGATTTCGAAGGCGAGCTCGCAGTGGTCATCGGCAAAACCGCAAGGCACGTCAACGCAGCAGACGCGCTGGACTACGTGGCCGGTTATGCCTGCTACAACGATGGCAGCGTGCGCGACTGGCAGAAGCACACCCTTCAGTTTGTGCCTGGCAAGAATTTCCCTCACACCGGCGGATTCGGCCCCTGGCTGGTGACCCGCGATGAAATCAGCGACCCGCAAAACCTGGAACTGACCACGCGCCTGAACGGCGAAGTGATGCAACACACCCGCACCAGCGACATGATTTTCGACGTGCGCCAGTTGATCGAGTACTGCTCCACGTTTACCGAACTGGCACCCGGCGACGTGATTGTCAGCGGCACCACCGGTGGCGTCGGGGCCTTCCGCGAACCGCCGGTTTGGATGAAGCCCGGCGACACCGTCGAAGTCGAGATATCCGGCATCGGCCTCCTGCGCAACAGCATCGCCGACGAGCAGTGAGTCATGAATCTACTGTCTGAATCAGAACGCCCGTCGGACCTGGATGCCGACAGCAAAGGTTCCAGCCTGGAACGCATGCTGCGGGTGCTGGATCTGTTCACCGAGGCCAGCCCGATCTGGGCGGTGGACGAAATGGGCGCCGCGCTGGGTTACACCCGCTCGACCATCTACCGCTACGTACGCGAACTGGCCGAGGCGAGCCTGTTGTTTCAGGTCGAAGCCGGACGCTATGCACTGGGCGCACGGATCATCACCTGGGACCGTCAGCTGCGCCTGAGCGACCCTCTGGTGCGCGCGGCACAGTCGCTGGAACAGGCTCTGCCACGCTGGAGCGAGCAACAGGTATGGCTGATCTGCCGGCTGTTCAAGGACCAGGTGGTGTGTATCCACCAGCATGGCGAGTTGTTCAGTGAGGTCAGCTACTCCCGGGGTTCGCCCAGGCCGTTGTTCCTCGGCGCGACATCGAAAGCGATCCTCGCCAACATGACCTCGCGCCAGCACCGCCAGCTGTTCCTGGAAAACCCGGATGAAGTGCGCGCCAGCCACTTGGGCCAGACCTGGGAACAGTTCCGTCGCGCGCTGCAGCAACTGCGTCGCCAGGGCTATGTCGCCAGTGCGGCGGAAATCGATCCCGGCGTCTACGGCCTGGCGGCACCGATTTTCGACAGCGACGGCAAGGTGCTGGGCAGCATCAGTTGCGTACGCCCGATCGAGGAGCGCGACAACGCCCAGGAAGCGCAACAAGGGGAACAGATGCTGGCCCTCGCGCAGACACTCTCGCAACGCATGGCGGCCCTGACTCACCGCCCCGCGCAGCCGGACTGAAACCTTTGGAAGGGAATAACAATGACAACCCTCAACAGCTTCAGCACTCAAGTCCTGATCATCGGCGCCGGCCCCACCGGACTGACCTTGGCCAACCTGCTTGGCCAGGCCCAGGTGGATACCCTGATCATCGACCGCAAAGCCGGCACCGTGACCGAGCCCCGCGCGGTCTCCATCGACGATGAATCCCTGCGCACCATGCAGGCGATCGGGCTGGACGACGCCGTGCTACGCGATGTGGTGCCCGGCTACGGCGTGCATTACTTCACCCGCGCGGGCGGGCGTTGCTTTGGCAAGGTCGAGCCCACCGGCAAGGTGTATGGGTTTCCCAAACGCAATGCCTTTCGCCAGCCGCTGTTCGAACACACGCTGAAGACCGGTCTTGAGCGCTTTGCGAGCGTGACTGCACGCTTCAATCATGAGCTGCTGGAGTTCACTCAAGACGCGCACGGCGTGCGTGCCTTGATCAAGGACGCCGATGGCCAACTGCTCGACGTCAAGGCCAACTACCTGGTCGCCTGCGACGGCGGCCGCAGCCCGGTGCGCAAGCTACTGGGGATCGAGATGGTCGGGTCGAGCTTCTCCTCGCGCTGGCTGGTGGTCGATACCGACCAGGACGACGACCCGTTCTGGCAGACCCGCGTGTACTGCGATGCCCGGCGCCCGGTGGTGGAAGTGCCCGGCCCGCACCGTACGCGGCGTTTCGAATTCATGCTCCGGCCGGACGAAACCGAGGAGCAAGTGCTCAGCCCGCAAAGCCTGCACACGCTGCTGCGTCCGTTCAAGGGCGATGCCCCGGTGTCGATCGTGCGCAAGACGGTCTACACCTTTCACGCCCGCGTGGCCGAGCGCTGGCAGGTGGGCCGCGTATTGCTCGCCGGCGATGCCGCGCACCTGACCCCGCCCTACGCTGGGCAAGGGATGAACAGTGGCGTTCGCGATGCACACAATCTGGGCTGGAAGTTGATCGGTGTACTCAACGGCAAATTGGCCGCGACCGCCTTGCAGTCCTACGAAAGCGAGCGGCGCGGGCATGCCTGGGCCTTGATCAAGTTGGCGCTGAACCTGGGCGTGGTCATGGCGCCGGCTACCGTGCTGCGTGCTCGCCTGATCAGTGCGGCATTCGCGTTGGTCGGCCTGGTGCCGTCGCTGCGCGACTATTTCCTACAGATGCGCTTCAAGCCAAAACCACGCTTTACCCAAGGCCTGGTGCTGCCCGAAGGCAAGGCCGGAAAGCTGGCCTGTGGGCAAATGTTTCCTCAGCCGCTGCTGACCGATGCCCAAGGCCACGTCCAGTTGCTGGACGCAAGCATCGGTGCCGGCTTTGCCCTGATTCAATATGGCGACCCTGCTCGCCAGCGCCTTGACGAACTGCGCCACGGTCTTTGGGATCACCTGGAGGCCAAGCGCATCCTGATCCTGCCTGCACACTTCCAGGCCCTGCCATCGCTGCCTGGCTGCACCGTACTTCAAGACCATGAGGAAGCGCTCAAGGAGCTGCTCGGCGACAGCCACACGTTTGTGCTGCTGCGCCCCGATCGCTATGTCGCCGCCCTCTTCGACCGGACCACCCAGGACCAGGCTGCCGCCGCCTTGCAGGCGCTGTTCGGCATCCCCCCGACAAGCGCCTGCGCGGATCAGCCGGCCATGGCCCCCGTCTACCCCTGAACCTTCAGCCCCAGAGGTGTTTATGCAAACCTTGCAGACTTCTACCCCCGCACGCCTGTGCTACTTACACCTGGCGAGCAAAGCGCCCCACCAGCAAGTTGACTTCTATCGGCGCCTGCTGGACATGGAGGGCCTGGCGCAGGCAGACGGCAGCTGGCTGCTCCAAGGGCCGCAACGGGCCATGCTGATCTCGCCAGCCGATCACAGCGGCCTGCTCGCGGCTGCCTACGACCTGGGCAGCCAAGCACGCTTGAGCGAACTGCGCACGCACCTGGTGGGCAAGGGTTGTAGCCTCGAAGCGCTCGACTCGCCGCTGCTGGAAACCGGCGCCTTTCAAATCCGTGACCCCCAGGGCCGGCAGACCGTGTTTGGCGTGTCTCGTGGCGCCGTCACCACCGACCGCAAGGGCATGCCGGGTCGCCTGCAGCATGTGGTGTTCCAGACCACGGAGCTGGAAGCGATGATCGACTTCTACGTCAACACGGTGGGGTTCACGGTCTCGGACAATGTCGTCGATGAGCAGAGCGGCCAGCTCACGACCTGCTTCCTGCGTTCAGACGACGAGCACCACTCGCTGGCGTTTTTCCGCGGTTCGAAAAACGAATGGGATCATCACTGTTACGAAACCAACGAGTGGAATGACATTCGTGACTGGGGCGACCGCTTCGCCAAGGAGCGGATTACGTTGTTCTTTGGCCCGGGTCGCCACGGTCCGGGCAATAACCTGTTCTTCATGGTGGTCGATGCCGATCGCAATCGCCTGGAGTTCTCGGCGGAGCTGGAAATCACCGAAGCCAGCCGCGCGCCAGGCGTCTGGCCCCAAGAGGAATACACCCTCAACTCCTGGGGACGCGCCTGGATCCGCAGCTGAAAAGACACATTCCAAAGGGTCTGCCCTCATCTACCCTCAATCAACGCGGCTACCTGCCCAAGGTAAAACAATGACAATTCCAACCTTCGCGACCTACGCCATCAGCGGCGACCAATATATCAATGGCACCTGGCGCACAGGTCGTTCGACACGACGCCTCGATGACCGTAACCCGTTCAACGGCGAACGCTTGCTGGAGATGCCCCTGGCCTCGGTGGCCGACCTGGAGGACGCGTACCAGGCTGCCCAGCGCGCACAGATCGACTGGGCAGCACTGCACCCGACACAGCGCGGTGCGCAGCTGGAAAAACTCGCCCAGGTCATCCAGGACCGCAGCGAAGAAATCATTGATTGGCTGATCCGTGAGTCCGGCAGTACCCGTATCAAGGCGGGGATGGAATGGCAGTTCACCCTCAACCTGGTTCGCGAGTGCGCAACGCTGCCAATGCAGGTTGAGGGGCGGATCCTGAGCAGCTACAAGCCTGGCGAGCAGAGCTTCGTGTTTCGCGAGCCGCTGGGAGTGGTCGGTGTCATCAGCCCCTGGAACTTCCCGCTGTACCTGAGCATGCGCTCGGTGGTACCGGCCCTGGCGCTGGGCAATACCGTGGTGCTCAAGCCCGCCAGTGACACGGCGGTCACCGGCGGCCTGCTGATTGCCCATTTGTTCGAAGAGGCCGGGTTCCCCGCAGGTTCACTGAATGTGGTGGTCGGCGCGGGCTCGGAGATTGGCGATGCATTCGTCGAACACCCGATACCCAGCCTGATCTCCTTCACCGGCTCCACCGACGTCGGCCGCAACGTCGGACGCATCGCCACCGGTGGCAAGCACATCAAGCGCGTGGCGCTGGAACTGGGCGGCAACGCACCGCTGGTGGTCTTGGACGATGCGGACATCGAGATCGCGGCGCATGCCGCCGTGGTCGGGCGATTCCTGCATCAGGGTCAGATATGCATGAGCGTCAACCGCGTCATTGTCGATCGTTCGCTGTATGCCGACTTCGCCGCGCTGGTGGTCGAGCGCGTGCGCAACCTCAAGACCGGTGACCCAGCCAAGGCCGATACGGTGATCGGGCCGGTGGTCAACCAGAGCCAGCTCGATGGCCTGCTGGGGAAGATCGACGCTGCCGAGCGTGCCGGCCTCAAGCAACTGTGCGGCGGCCAGGCGCAGGGGCTGGTGCTGCCCGCCCATGTCTTCGGCGATGTGGGTCCCGACCAGGCATTGGCCCGCGATGAAACCTTCGGCCCGTTATTGCCATTGATGATTGCACACAATCAGGCCCACGCCCTGGAATTGGCCAACGCAAGCGAATACGGTCTATCCAGTGCCGTGTTCACCCGGGACATGGCACGCGGCCTCGGTTTTGCGCGTGGCATCGTGGCGGGCATGACCCATATCAACGACATCACCGTCGATGACCAACCCAATGCACCGTTCGGTGGCGAGAAGAACTCTGGCCTCGGGCGGTTTAACGGTCACTATGCCCTGGATGAATTTACCCGGGCACATTGGGTCACCTGGCAAGCCGGGAGCCATCGCTACCCGTTCTGATCGCATGCCAGAATCGGGCAAGGCGCCCTCCTTGCCCCTTCAGCCATAACAAAAAGACAGAAGGCGAAACCTATGAATAACCTAGCCTGTGTGTCCACCGAACAGGTCGTTCGCTCTGACCGGCTGATGAAGTGGAAAGAGTTCATGAGCGACCACCTGGGCCGCACGCCGGAGTATATAAAGCGCCTGGAAGCCACTCACATCGACCCGTTGCACAACGGTAACTTCCAGGGGCGGCTGGAATACGGCGACCTGGGCCAACTGCGTTTCTGCCGCATGACCGCCAGTGCCCATCGCTATTCACGCCACTTGAGCAAAGCGCTCGATGTCGTCGACACGCCGCGCATGTTGATCCTGCAAGTCGCCGGTGTCAGTCACTTCGAGCAAGGCCAGCAAAGCAGTACCGTCGCACCGGACGACATGCTCCTGGTCGATTGTGGCAAGCCCTTCAGCGTCACCAGTACCCAGGGTTGCGAACACTTTATCCTGCTGTTCCAGGGCGCCGCCGGGCAACTGACGCAGACCGGCGACATGCATTTGAGTGGCCGCAACGGGCTGGGGCGCATGCTGATGCACCTGATCAGCGACGCTTACCATCAATACCCCTTGCTCAACAGCCAGTCGGCCGGGCTAATCGGCGACAGCATCGCCGGGTTGCTGAACAATGCCTTGAAGAACAAGCAAGATGAAAAGCAACTGGACCACGACTTCCGTTTCTTCAAACAGAATCGCCTCAAGGCCTATATCGAGCGCCACCTGGCCGACCGCGACCTCAGCATCGAGCGCATCGCCAATGCCGAACAGTGCTCGGTGCGCAGCTTGCACCGGGCCTTTCAGGATGAATTGGGCTGCAGCGTCAGCGAGTATATCTGGCAGCGTCGGTTGTCCCGTTGCGCCGAGGACCTGCGTAACCGCGAACAAGCGCATCGCTCACTCACCGAGATTGCCTATGCCTGGGGCTATGGCAGCAGTTCACATTTCAGCCGGCACTTCAAATCGACATTCGGTATGTCACCACGACTGTTCCGGGAAACGGCCAGCGACAACCGCGCCCAATCGTCAGCTTTTTGAGCGCGAAGCCCCTCAATTGCGGCGCAAAGGGATCATCGCCCAGGCCATCGTCAATGCGGTCGTCCAGGCGATAAAGGCCCTGCCGAGAGCCAAGTAGGCAGTGCCCGGACCGGGCCCGGCAAACGGGCCGCCGCCCTGATTCAAGGTCCTCAGATACTCAGGAGCTCGGCCACTGGAAAACGATGGGTGGTCTTCATTTCTCGCAGTGACAGGTTCGAGCGGATACTCAATACGCCCGGGAGCTTTCTCAGCACCTTTTCAACGAATCTGCTGTAGCTGTCCAAATCGCTTGCGACGACTTGAAGTAAAAAATCCGCCTCGCCGGTTGTATTGTGACAACTGAGCACCTGCGGCGCCGACGCTATGATTTTCTCAAACTTTTCCGTGGCTTCTTCACTGTGATCACTGCAGGAGATCTGCACGAAAGCCATCACCCCCAGGCCCAGTTTTCTGCGATTCAGGATGGCTTGATACCCCTCGATCACACCGCACTCCTCCAGGCGTTTCTGTTTACGCCAACACGATGCTTCGCTGAGGGAAAGTTGCTCCGCCAACTTGACATTCGAGAGTCGCCCATCTCGCTGCAGTCGCTCCGAGATTGCAATATCCACCTTATCCAGACGCTCATGCATGGTTGATCCTTTCAATTATGTGCCGGCTCACGAAGATTAATTTCATTCAGCGCCCACTATCAACAGCAATCTGAAAAGCAATTTCAAGGCATTCGCACATAATGGATCAGCACTGATTCGAGCCGCCCGGCACTGGAAACCCATCGAATACAGCGTCGTGTCTATCCCAAGCAGAGGTGACTTTCATGAAAGCAGTTGTCTATGAAGCCTTTTCCCAACCGCCGCGCCTGATGAACGTCGAAGACCCGACGCCGGAGCGTCACGGTGTGGTCGTACAGGTGCGGGGCACGGGCGTCTGCCGCAGCGACTGGCACGGTTGGAAGGGGCATGATCCGGACATCCAACTGCCGCATGTTCCCGGGCATGAGCTTGCCGGCATCGTGACGGAGGTTGGCAGGGACATCACCCGGTGGAAGGTCGGCGACCGTGTAACGGTGCCCTTTGTCGGCGGATGTGGCGCGTGTCCCGAGTGCAACAGCGGTAACCAGCAAGTCTGCACTACGCAGTTTCAACCGGGCTTCACTCATTGGGGGTCGTTTGCGGAGTACGTCGGTATACACCAGGCCGACTTGAACCTCGTCGCGCTTCCGGAGAGCATGGACTTTGCTACCGCTGCGAGCCTGGGCTGCCGCTTCGCGACTTCATTTCGCGCCGTCGTTGACCAAGGCAACGTCAGCGCCGGACAGTGGGTGGCGGTGCATGGCTGCGGAGGCGTGGGCCTGTCCGCCGTGATGATCGCCCAGGCCCTCGGCGCGAATGTCATCGCCATCGATATTTCGCCGGAAAAACTCGAACTGGCTCGCGCGCTCGGCGCCGTTGCAACCGTGAACGCACACAGCGTTGCGGACGTCACCGAAGCCGTGCTGGACATCACCCAGGGGGGCGCCCACGTATCGCTGGATGCATTGGGCCATCCCACCACGTGCTTCAACTCCATCAACAACCTGCGCCGTCGAGGCAAGCACGTCCAGGTGGGCCTGATGCTCGCCGACCACGCCACGCCAGCGATCCCCATGAGCAAGGTCATCGCGCACGAGCTTGAGATCTATGGCAGCCATGGCATGCAAGCACATCGTTATGACGCCATGATCCAGATGATCACCTCCGGAAAACTGGCGCCGGAAAAACTCGTGGGTAAAACCATCAGCCTGGAGCAGTCCATCGACGCGTTAATGAACATGGATCGCTTCGAGACCGCCGGCGTAACCGTCGTGACCGAGTTCTAGCTCATGCAGGACGCAACCGCACAACCGGCAGGGTTGGAGTAGGCGCATCGACCAGGCCAGGCGGTTCCTCACGGTGCGGATCAGCCGTTGACGGAGAAGCAACGTGCTCGGCAAAAACCGGCTGGCCGGGTAACCCTATCACTTGCGGTGACAGTGAATATTTCATCGCCTAATCTTTAAAGATGTTGGCTGGCGTGCCGATAATCGAAAAAGCGTACCAAGTGGCTGCAGGTTGTTTTTGGCGATGAGTAAGGAACACGAAATGATGTCCTTTCGTATGAGCGCCCTCAAAGCATCCGACGTATCCCTTTGTGTTCTCGTGTGCCTGGCTGGGGTGGCCATCACGACCTTGGTACTGATACTTTTCGTCGGATCGGAGCAGCGCACCGTCAGCGTTGCGTTCCAACTGGAGGTTGACGAGCGATTCAGTCGCCTGCAGCGACGCTTTACTTTCCAGGACTTGAAATTGGACACCGTCAGGCGTTTCTTCATCAACGCCGACGATGTCACGGAAAAGGAGTTCATGGGGTTTGTCACGCCTCTCGTCGAAGAGGGTGAAACGTACGGCTGGGTACCGAGGATTCTCGAGCAGGATCTACAAACGTTTCGCGAAAAAGCGCTACTCAATGGTACGAGTGACTTTTCGTATCATGAGATTGATCCCACGACCCAGACCGAAGCCCCCCTCACCAGCCGTCCGGAGCACATGGTCTTGCTCTACTTGTGCAAGCGCAATGACGTGAAGATAACACCGGGCATGGATGTGCTCGCCAGCCGGGATCGCGAGGCCTTGTTGAGAAAGGCACGAGAAACACACCGGCTGGTCGTGTCGGCGCCGTTGAAAATGACCAGTGGCCATACCGGGTTTTTCTTTGTCGCGCCTGTTTTCAAGGAGTCCTCGGCAGCCTCATTGAACGATGATGGTTTGCAGGGGTTCATCGTCTCGACGATACGCTTGGCGTCCTTGATGGAACATGGCATTCCGTTACCCAGTCTGCAACGACTGAACGTGACCCTGTCATTGATCGACACGCCGCATCCGAACGACATCTTTTATCAGAGCTTATCGCCGGCCGCCCCTTCGGCGCTTTACGCTCAACGCGTGTTGAAAGTAGCCGACCAGCACTACTCGATGCAGTTTCGGCCAAGCTCGATATTTTTGAGCTCTAACAGTCACGCAGCGCTTGTCAGTCTGATCGTCGCGTTTGGAGCAGGATTGACGCTGCTGATGACGCTCATGGTGTACATGCTGATCACACAGCGTGCGCGCGCGCTCTCTCTGGTTGATGAGCGCACGCAAGACTTGCGCTTGTTGAACATTACCGACCACCTGACGGACGTGTATAACCGCCGGCACTTCGAAGCGTTGATGGAACGCCTGCTCGTTGAGGCTGACGCGCAACACAGCCCCTTATCGCTGATCATGTTCGACGTCGATCACTTCAAACGCATCAACGACCTCAAGGGGCATCAGTGCGGTGATAGCGTACTGAAGTCATTGTGTGTGCGACTACGTTCGGCAATACGCAAAACCGATCTTCTGTGCAGAACGGGTGGGGAGGAGTTTGCATTGATCTGCCCTGGAAGCGACCTGAACGATACGAAGCTGTTGGCGGAAAAGCTTCGAGCCCTCGTCAGCGCCCTCCCCTTTGAGGAGGCCGGTCAAGTAACGTGTAGCTTCGGCGTCGCGACGTGGATTCCATCGGAATCATTTGACGCTTTCGTTCGGCGTGCGGACAGTGCCATGTACAGTGCTAAATCAAGTGGTCGTGATCAAGTCCAGCTCGCCGATATATAACCTACCGAACGCAGGGGCGCCGCCCATCCGCGCCGAGGCGTTGATGGGCGGCTGTGGCGGGCAGATCTCATGCCTGAACATGCTGCCGTCACGCGCCGGTCAAAAGTCATCCTTTGCGGTTGCGCCGTTGATCTTGAACGCTCGGCTTTGCAGATAGGCACTTCGAATAAACGTGTATTTATCGCCGGTCATGAGTTTCTCGGCTGTCAGGTATTGAGCCCGTCCGTCGATCACGCCAAGGCCGTACAAGCTATTACGCGTAGGCACGTCGCCGATGTAGCGAACCGGATTGGCGTAGGCGTCGGGAAGGATGGCTGGCGCATCGCGCAGTGTGCTTGGTCCCAGGAGCGGCAGCACCAGGTAAGGCCCGCTGTTGACCCCCCAGTAACCGAGGGTTTGACCGAAATCTTCGTCACTGCGCTGCAGCCCCATGGGGGTCGCGACGTCGATCAACCCCACCAAGCCAATCGTGCTGTTGAGCAAAAAGCGGCTTGTGTCGACGCCAGCACTGTGGAACTTCACCTGGAGGACATCGTTAGCCAGGTTTTTGACCTCCCCCAGGTTGTTGAACACATTATGAATGCTCTCCTGGACAACACCGGGCGTGATGAATTGATAGCCCTGGGCGAGGGGTTTGAGTGCATAGGTATCCAGTGCGTCATTGAATGCGAAGATCGGCCGGTTGATACCTTCCCACGGGTCCGCGTCGGAATTCGCAAGGCACAGCGGTGACATAATGATGAAACAAGCGCAGCCCAGCACCTGCACGCAACCGCTTAAAGTGAAACGAAAAGCACACATGTTGATTCCCCGTTGAATGAACTAGCCGATTTGATCCGCGCACGCCGTTCCATCGCTGCGGTGATGTGTGCGTGTGCCAGCGCCGTTAATTCCAACCGCCCCCCAGCACTTTGTATAACGTGATGCGGTTACTCTGCTCGGTCAGGCGCAGAGTGATCAGGTCCTGTTGTGCGCTGTAGAGCGAGCGTTGCGCATCCAGGGCTTCGAGGTAGCTTTGCGAGCCGCTCCGATACAAAGCATCCGAGAGTTCGAAGCTTTTACGGCTGGCGTCGGTCAGCGCCTGTTGCGCGGCGATTCGGCGATCCAGGGTGCTGCGCACCGCCAGCGCGTCGGCCACTTCGCGGAATGCGGTCTGCAGGGTTTGCTGATAGGTCTGCACCTGAATCTCACGTTCGACTTTGGCCGAATCCAGGGTTGCGCGGTTACTGCCCCCGTCAAAAATCGGCACGCTGATGCTCGGGGCGAAGGTCCAGGCGCCGCTGCCGGACTTGAACAGGCCGGCCAATGCCGAGCTGGACGAGCCGGCGTTGGCGGTCAGGGTGATGCTCGGGTAAAACGCCGCACGGGCCGCGCCAATATCGATGTTGGCGGACTTGAGCGTATGCTCGGCCGAGAGCACGTCCGGGCGTTGTTGCAACAGGCTGGAGGGCAGCCCTGCCGGAATGTCCACCAGCACTGCCGACGACTCCAGGCGCGTACCCGGCAAGAGGGCCTCGGGCAGATCACTGCCCACCAGCAGGCGCAAGGCATTACGGTCCTGCAGGATCTGGCTCTCATAGGACGCTGCATCGCCCCGTGCCGATTCGACGGTGGTCTGGGCTTGCGCCACCGACAACGCGGAGGAGCCGCCCAAGGTGTAGCTGCGCTGGGTCAGGTCGTAGGTGGCCAACTGGCTGGTCAGGGTTTCCTGGGCCAGCAGCAGCCGTTCGTTGTCGGCGGCCAAGGTCAGCCAGGCGGTGGCAACTTCCGCCACCAGACTGATTTGCGTGCTGCGCCGGGTTTCCGTCAATGCCAGGTAGTCTTCCAGCGCCTCATCGCGGAGGTTGCGAACCCGGCCGAACACGTCCAGTTCATAGCTGCTCAGCCCCAACTGAGCGCTGTAATCGTGCGTGGTGACCGCCGCGCCGGTGTTGGACAACGACCCCGGCGTACGACTATGGGTGCCGCTGACGCTCGCGTCGACAGTGGGAAACAGGTCGGCGCGCTTGATGCGGTACTGCGCCTGGGCCTTTTCCACATTCAGGCTGGCCAGGCGCAGGTCGCGGTTATTGGCCAGCGCCAAGGCTTGCAACTGCGCCAGGCGGCGGTCGGTAAAAAATTGCTGCCAATGGATATCAGCCCCCACTTGCCCTTTGGGCAGTTGGGCCGCCGGCAACCATTGCTCGGAGACGGGGGCCTCAGGGCGCTCATACTGCGGCGCCAGGTTGACGCAGCCAGCCAAGGCCATGGCGGCCAGCAGAGGCCAGTGTGACTTGATCATGCATCACCTGTCGGAGCAGATTGATTAGCGCTGCGCACGCGGCCGAAACGACGGCGGACCAGCACGAAAAACAACGGTACAAAGAAGATCCCCAGCACCGTGGCGCTGAACATGCCGCCCAGTACCCCCGTACCAATGGCCTGGCGCCCGGCTGAGCCTGCACCGGTGCTCAAGGCCAGCGGCAATACGCCGAACATGAAGGCCAGGGAGGTCATCAGGATCGGCCGCAGGCGTTGGCGCACCGCGATCAGCGTCGCGTCGACCACGCTGTTGCCCTGCTCTTGCAAGTGCTTGGCAAACTCAACGATCAGGATCGCGTTTTTCGCGGCCAGGCCCACGGTGGTCAACAGCCCGACCTGGAAATACACGTCGTTGCTCAGCCCGGCGACACGGGTCGCCAACACCGCACCGATAACCCCCAGGGGCACGACCAGGATCACCGAAAACGGCACCGACCAACTCTCGTAGAGCGCGGCCAGGCACAGGAATACAAACAACACGGAAATACCATAGAGCAGCGGCGCCTGGGACCCGGACAATCGCAGCTGATAGGACTGCCCGGTCCACTCGTAGCCGATACCCTGGGGCAATTGCCGGACAATGGCCTCCACTGCGTCCATCGCATCGCCGGAGCTGACCCCTGGCGCCGGATCGCCAACGATTTCCAGGGAGGCGTTACCGTTGTAGCGTTCCAGCAGCGGCGAGCCGTAACCCCAGGTGCTGTTGGCAAAGGACGAGA
This sequence comes from Pseudomonas sp. A39, assembly GCF_058145955.1. NCBI lineage: Bacteria > Pseudomonadati > Pseudomonadota > Gammaproteobacteria > Pseudomonadales > Pseudomonadaceae > Pseudomonas > Pseudomonas sp. A39. The sequence continues at coordinate 84,965 of NZ_JBYVMD010000011.1, read as the reverse complement.
ACGGCACCATTTCATTGTTACTGTTGCGCACAAACCAATGATCAAGATCCGCAGCCTGCATGCGCGAGGATGCCTGGCCCTGTACGTAGACCTTTTTCACCCGGCCCTGGTTGAGAAAGTCGTTTACATAAGTGCCGCCTAACGCCGTCGCCAAGGTGGTGTTGATATCGCTGGTACTCAGGCTCAGGGCCCCGGCCTTGCGGTCGTCAATGCTGACCTTGAGCTGCGGTGCATCGTCCAGGCCGTTGCTGCGCACGCCCAGCAAGCGAGGATCTTTCCTGGCCAGCTCAAGGAACTGTTCGCGGGCGGCCACTAACGCATCATGGCCCAGGCCACCGAGGTCCTTGAGTTGCAGGTCGAAGCCCGAGCTCTGGCCCAGGCCGCGTACGGTCGGCGGCTGCATGACGAACGCATCGGCATCGCCGATGCTGGACAGTGCCAGGGTCGCCCGCTGGGCAATGGCGGCTGCACCCTGACCAGAGCCACCGCGTTCGGACCAATCCTTGAGTCGCATAAACGCCCGTGCGGTGTTCTGGCTGTTACCGCCCATGCCCAAGCCGCTGATGCTGATCATCGCTTCGACCTCGGGCTGTTGCAGGATGTAGTCCTCGAACTGCTTGATCACCGCCTGTGTACGGCTATCCGTCGCGCCGACCGGCAACTGGATCTGCGCCAGCAGAATCCCTTGGTCCTCGTCCGGCAGAAATGAAGTGGGCAGGCTGACGTAGCCCACCGCCATGACCCCCAGCACCAGCCCATACAGCAGCAGGCTGCGCGCCCAGCGCCGCAACACCCCGCCCACCCAGCGCTCATAACCGGCGCTGGCACGCTCGAAGGTGCGGTTGAACCAACCGAAGAATCCACGCTGAGCACCATGCCCTTGGCCATTGCGGGCTTTGAGCAACGACGCGCACAGCGCGGGTGTCAGGGTCATCGCCACCAGTACTGAGAGGACCATGGCCGAGACGATGGTCACGGAGAACTGCCGATAGATGATCCCGGTGGAACCACCGAAAAACGCCATGGGGATAAATACCGCACTCAGCACCAGGGTGATCCCCACCAGTGCGCCACTGATTTCACGCATCGATTGACGGGTGGCCGCCACGGGCGAAAGCCCCTCGCCCATCAGCCGCTCCACGTTTTCCACCACCACGATGGCATCGTCCACAAGCAAGCCGATCGCCAGGACCATGGCAAACATGGTCAAGGTGTTGATCGAGTAGCCGAACAGCGCCAGCACGCCGAACGTGCCCAGCAGCACCACCGGCACGGTAATCGCCGGGATCAGCGTGGCGCGCAGGCTCTGCAGGAACAGGAACATGATCAACACCACCAGCACGATGGCCTCGCCCAAAGCCTTGACCACCTCTTCGATGGACAAGCTGACAAAGGGCGTGGTGTCGTAGGCGATCACGTTTTTCAGCTGCATTTGCGTCGGGTAGAAGGGCTCCATCTCCTTGAGCTTGGCCTTGACCGCCTTGCCGACGTTCAGTGCGTTGGCGCCGGCGGCCAATTGCACGCCCATCGCCGCCGCGGGCTTGCCATTGAGGGCGGTGCTGATGTCGTAGCTTTCACTGCCCAGCTCCAGGGTCGCGACATCGCCCAGCAGTACCACGGCACCGTCGCTGTTGGACTTGACCACTACCTCGCGAAACGCTTCGACAGTCTGCAGTTTGCTGCGGGCGCTGATCGTAGCGTTCAGTTGCTGCCCCTTGACCGCAGGCAAGCCGCCGAGCTGTCCAGCCGAGACTTCGGTGTTCTGCGCTTCCAGGGCGCTGCTGATGTCCGACGGCATCAACGCATACTTTTCCAGCAAGGCGGGGTCCAGCCAGATGCGCATGGCGTAGCCCGAGCCCAACGTCTGCACATCGCCGACGCCGTCTATCCGGCTGATGGAATCGAGCAAGGTGGTGGAAATGTAGTCACCTATCTGGGTGCCGGTGACGCTGGGGTCATCCGATGCCAGGGCGACAATCATCAAGAAGTCCGAGCCGCCCTTGGTCACGGTCAGGCCTTCGCTTTGTACCGACTGCGGCAGCCTCGACTCGGCCTGTTGCAGCTTGTTCTGCACCTGCATCTGGGCGACGTCCGGGTCGGTGCCGGCAGTAAAGGTCAAACTGATGCTGGCACTGCCTGCCGAACTGCTGGTGGCCGACATATAGGTCAGGTTATCCAGGCCTTTCATCTGCTGTTCGATGACCTGGGTCACCGAGTCTTCAACGGTCTTGGCCGAGGCCCCGGTGTAGGTGGCGGAAATCTTCACCGTGGGTGGCGCGATATCCGGGTATTGCTCCAACGGCAACTGGCTGATGGACAGACTGCCACCGAGCATGATCACGATGGCAATGACCCAAGCGAAAATCGGTCGATCAATAAAAAAGTGCGCCACGCTCAACCCTCCTTCGCGGGGGTGGGAGCTGTGGCGGCCTGAGCATTGGCGTCCTGCACTTGGACGGCGGCGCCGGCACGGACTTTTTGTCCGCCTTCGACAATCAATTGGTCACCCGCCTGCAGGCCTGCCGTGACCCACCACTGGTTCCCCACCGCCCGATCGATGGTCAGCTCACGTTGTTCGACCTTGCCGTCGACCACCAGCAACGCGGTGGTCACGCCACTGGCGCTGCGGTTCACGGCTTTTTGCGGAACCAGAATGGCCTGCTCGTTACGCGCCTGTTCAAGCACCGCGCGCACATACATGCCCGGTAGCAGCAGGTGCTCCGGGTTGGCGAACTCCGCACGCAGGGTGACCGTGCCTGTCCCCTCGTTGACACTGACACCACTGACCTTGAGCCGCCCCTGATGGTTGTAGGCGCTGCCATCGTCCAGCTTCAGGCTGACCCGTGCCTGGCCATCGCCGTTGGACTGCAACGCGCCGCTGGCCAGGTCACGCTTTAGCTTGAGCAATTCGGTGGTCGATTGGGTCACGTCCACATAGATCGGATCGAGTTGCTGCACGGTGGTCAAAGCACTGTCCTGATTGGCCACCACCAGCGCCCCCGGGGTCACGGTGGAGGTTTCGATGCGCCCGCTGACCGGTGAGACAATACGGGTGTAAGCCAGGTTGATCCGGGCGGTCTGGACTTCGGCCTCGGCGACCTGTACGTCGGCGGCGGCGGTCAGCAAGGTCGCCTGGGCGTCCTCGTTATCTTGCTGGCTGATGGCATTGATCTTTACCAGTTCGGCGTCGCGCCTGGCGGTGGTCTGCGCCGATTTAAGCGTGGCGCGGTACTTGGCCAGGCTCGCCTGGGCCTGTGCCAGCGCGGCGGTATAGGACGCCGCATCCAACTGGTACAAGGCTTGCCCAACCTCGACATCCGCGCCTTCGACAAACAGACGCCGCTGGACGATACCGCCGACCTGCGGACGAATCTGCGCCACCATGAAGGCCTGGGTGCGCCCCGCCAGCTCAGTGGTCAGCACTTGGCTTTGGGGTTTTATGCTGATCACCGAGACTTTGGGCGTGACCGCCTCGGGAGGTGGCTCGCCGCCGGAACAGCCGCCGAGCATGGCCAGAACGATCAAGGACAGGAAAACCGCGGCGGTTACCAGGTATTTGGCGATTATTTTCGTGGACATAGCGGCCTCTGCGACACGGAATGGCTTGAGTCAGCGCCATCCTGCAAGGCAAATGTGCAGGAAAATTGAAGATTGCCCGGCCGGGTTGAATCTTTCCTTTACCAGGGCCTAAATGGTCCCACCTATTCTTAACGGCCCACCTGCATGAAGTTGAGTATCTCCACCAAACTGTTTATTGCGGTACTGGCCGGTGTGCTGTTGGTCATCCTGAGCATGGGCCTGGCGACGAGCTGGAGTTTTGGACGGGGCTTTCTCGGGTACCTCAATGAACAGGCACTGGACCGCATGGCGCCCGTGCTGCCACGCCTGGCCAATGCTTATGCGCGTGAGGGCAATTGGGAGTTCCTGCGTAACCAGCCGGATCGCTGGTTTGAAATCATGCGGCCCGAGCTCGGCGAGGATCCGGCGAAGAACGATTTGCGCACCCCCTTGGCCTCGGACCTGACGGGGGCCCTGTTCCGGATCGCCCTGCTGGATAACCATAAAAAGCGCGTGAACGGCTATCCGGATATCGGCGCCGACGCCCTCTTACGCCCGATTGTGGTGGCCGATGAAACCGTGGGCTGGCTGGCCGTGACGCCGTTCCAGAGCGTGACCGAAGCCGGCGGCGAACGGTTCCAGCAATACCAGTTACGCACCAGCCTGGTCATGGGCGCCTTCTCGCTGCTGCTGGCGATGCTAATTGCCTGGTGGATCGCCCGCACGCTGCTGGAGCCAGTCAAGCGGGTGGCTGCGGCAACACATCGCCTGGCCAGCGGCGACTTCAGCAGCCGGGTGGCGGTGACCTCCAATGACGAAGTGGGCCAATTGGCCCGAGACTTCAACCAGCTCGCCTACACCCTGGAACGCAATGAGCAGATGCGCCGCGAATTCATGGCGGATGTGTCCCACGAACTGCGTACCCCGCTGTCGGTATTGCGCGGCGAGCTGGAGGCCATCGAGGATGGCGTACGCACCCTCGACCAAGGCTCGATGAAGTCCTTGCAGGGCGAAGTGAGCATGCTCAGCAAACTGGTGGATGACCTGTATGACCTGTCCCTGGCGGATGTCGGGGCGCTGACCTATCGCAAGCGCGCCTGCGCGCTGGAGCCGCTACTGCGCGCCAGTGTGTCGATGTTCGAGGAGCGCATGAACGCGCGCCATCTACGCATCGAACTGGATTTGCCAGCGCCGCCCGTGGAACTCTTGGCCGATGCCGGCCGCTTGCAGCAACTGTTCTCCAATCTGCTGGAAAATGCTGTGCGCTACACCGACCCGAATGGGCTCGTACGCATACGCGCCGTCCTGGATCGCGCTGACGTGTGCATCGACATCCTCGACTCTGGCCCTGGTGTCTCGACCGAGCAACTGCCGCGCCTGTTCGAGCGCTTCTATCGCGGCGAATCATCGCGCAACCGTGCCAGTGGCGGGGCCGGCCTGGGGCTCGCGATCTGCCACAGCATCGCCCTCGCCCACGGCGGCAGCCTCAGCGCGGCTCACTCCCCTCTCGGCGGCCTTTGGCTGAGCCTGCGCCTGCCCAGGAATACCTGACCCATGAGCGAAGAAAGCCCGATCCTGATCGTTGAAGACGAACCGAAACTGGCCGCATTGTTGCAGGATTACCTGGTCGCAGCGGGGTACCCGACCCTGTGCCTGGACAACGGCCTGCAGGTGGTACCGACCGTGCGCGCCCAGCCCCCTCGCCTGATTTTGCTCGACCTGATGCTGCCTGGGCGCGACGGTATGCAAGTGTGCCAGGACCTGCGCGGTTTCAGCGCCGTGCCGATCATCATGATCACCGCCCGCGTCGAAGAAGTGGACCGTCTGCTGGGCCTGGACTTGGGCGCCGACGACTACATCTGCAAGCCCTTCAGCCCCCGCGAGGTGGTTGCCAGGGTCAAGGCCATCCTGCGCCGTGGCCCCCAACTGCTGAGCAGTACCCCAGCGCGACTGCTGATCGACGAAACGCAGTACCGCGCATCACTCGACGGCGTCGCTTTAGACCTGACGCCTTTGGAGCTGCGACTGCTGAGCACTTTTGCACGTTCCGCCGGCCGGGTATTTTCCCGCGACCAACTGCTCGACAAGCTCTACTCCGACCACCGCGTGGTCACCGACCGCACGGTGGACAGTCATATCCGTAACCTGCGGCGCAAGCTGGAGCAGGCGTGTCCAGGGGAAACGCCCATCGAGTCCTTGTATGGGGTGGGCTATCGATTTCAGTTGTCCGGCGCCTGAAGACCCGCTGGGCGCCGGTCGCCGAACAAAACGACATGAGTCTATTGAGCGGCCCTAGGTAGAACGGCCCTCGTTACGATTTTGTTGTTTTTTAACGCCTTTCCCGTTCCTTCGCTCATGTTGGTGGTGAATGAACCAGGCGACCAAAAGTAGACCTGCCACACCAAAAATAAACAACAACAGCTCTATTGCGGGACCTTCGTGTGAAAACATGTTTCGTTCCTCGTCCTGAAGTATCGCGCCTCAAAAACTAGCGCCTCCGAAATTATTCGTAACAATCCATACATTTTCAGAGTAATCGCCAAAACCAGAGGTGACAACCCTAAAAGCCTCATAACCCTTGATCCAGACACGTCACTCGTCGAAAAACCGCGAACGCTCAACATAGGCTGACGCCGTAGACAACCCCTCACCGCTCCACACTGAGCAATGACGGCCAGAGATTGCGCCAGCCGTGAACCGCCGGCACTTTTTCAACTGCGGCATGTCAACTTCACATCAATGCCGAGTGATAGCTCATCATGCACAGCTGGAAGAAAATGTCGTTGACTGAGGGTTTAGAGCGGAGCCTGCCCGGGCATCAGGTAGATTGCATCCTGGTGAATGGCTGGACTGCGACCATACTGGTGCGACAGCCCGACCATGACGCTATGTTCTGCACGACAGGTATCAACCTTGCCACGCTTGCAGATACCCCAAGCATTCAGAAGCTTGCTGATGAACTTGTGTTTGAGATCGATATGTCGAAGGGAGGGAGAGCGGGCTAGCTCTCCCCTACACATTTATTCTGCGGTACTTGCGAGAAATTCGCCCGCTCTGCGAACAAGCCTCCTCCACTCCCTCTCATTGATGAGGCCGGTGCTCTCCATATCGTCGGCCCTCCTCAGCAATTTGAAATATTTATCCTCAATATCCTGTTCGTCTACCGCATGGGCGTAGATATCTGCCCAGGCTTTTACCGCAGAACGCCGCGCTGATGGTTGCATTTGAGCACCTGATTATGTCCGCGGAAATAGAGCGGTGCCCAGCAAAAATCGTTCATCTGTGCGGCGGTCGATCCGACCAGTGGTGGCATGTAGCCATGGTTGATTCTTATTCCCTGGAATGCCGGAACCATGGAACCCTTGCAGATATCACCACACCCCAGGCGACGAGCACCTGCAAGCGCGCTGCTTGATGATCAGCATGCGCCAGGCGGTATCCCGTCCTTGTTGAAATCCTTCAGGCGCTCGCGCTCTTTCTCAGTCGAATGCGCCGGGGTTTCTTGCTCGGGCTCGTTGTTCTTTTCTTCAGTCATCAGGATGTCCTCTGGGTGGTAATTATTCCGGCAGCTGCCGGAATCAGCAGTTCAAACCAATACCACTCCACCTTCCACACAGTGCCCGACAAGGACGGCCCGTCCAGTACGTGGCATAGCCCAAACCTCCTTGTTGAACGCCCATAGAAAGTGCCGCCTCAATTGATTAGCGCGCAATCATTTTGCGCACCTATTACCTCAATACATTTTTTTGCATTCTTCGTTTCAAGCGCAGCCCGCAAGCTGCAACTGGAAATCACTGTGCTGCATGTAAAGGCCGCCTTTGTTCGTGATCAACGAAATGACGTGGGAATGCCACGCTACTAAAACCCGGCCCTCGGAGGCCTATATGAAATTAAGATCCTTGAGTATCGCGCGAAGAGCTTTTGTCTGCTTTGGCCTAATTACATGCCTGCTTATGAGCTTGGCAGGCTTCTCTTATCTGCAAATTGATCGGCTACGCGCTGCAGAACAGAACATCGAGCTAAACTCCCTCCCCAGTATCCAGGTCATTGACGATATCCAAATCGCCCTCCTTCACGCCCGCCTTGAAAGTATTCGCATGCTCTCAAGCACCACCCGCGATGTACATGATTTCTCGCTGGCAAAGGTCCAAGAAGCAATACAGACACTTCAGTCGAAGACTGATTATTATCGCGCGCACCTGATGTCTGGGGAGCAAGACGAAATCCAGTTCGCAAAAGCCAATGAGGCTATGACTGCCTATATCGACGGCCTCAGAAAAGTCATTGCACTGGATTCATCCGACCATGATCAAGCGGTTATTTTTGCCAATACTGACCAAGCGCAAAGAGCCACTGTCTATCAAGAGCAACTGACACTTCTGCGCGAGCAAAATGCACGCCAGGCCGTGGCGTCTGGTGTGGACGCTACCAACGTATACAACCATAGCGTCCAAGTGTTGGTAGCGGTGCTGATCGTGGCGTTTATCTTAACCATCGTACTGGCTGTTTTGTTCACTAACAGCATCGTCAGCCCCATCAGCTCATCCCTTAAGTTGGCGGAGGATATCGCTGCGGGCGACCTTACCCATGATCTTGAAGTAACAGGTTCAGATGAAGCTTCGCGCTTGATGCATGCACTCAATCTGATGCAGAAAAACTTACGACACACCATTTTAGAAATCTCAGGAGCGTCGTCCCAGCTGAGTACCGCTGCCGTTGAAATGACCTCGATTACTGAAAGTGCTGATCGCACACTTCAGCAGCAGAACAGCGAAATAGAGCAAGCCGCCACCGCGGTCACTGAAATGAGTGCCGCGGTCGAAGAGGTTGCCCGGAACGCCAACTCCACCTCTGAAGCCGCAATGCAGTCGAGCATCGCCGCAGACCTCGGCAATCAAAAAGTCACTGAAACATTAACGGCGATGCGCGGGTTGACGGGCTTGGTTGAAGTGTCATCGGATCAGGTGAAAGAACTGGCAGCCCAAGCTCAAGACATTAGCAAAGTCCTAAGTGTGATAAGGGCAATTGCTGAGCAAACCAACCTGCTTGCCTTGAATGCCGCCATTGAAGCGGCTCGTGCAGGAGAACAGGGTCGCGGTTTTGCAGTAGTCGCAGATGAAGTTCGAGCGCTGGCACACCGAACACAAACATCGACGCAAGAAATTGAGCAGATGATATCCACGATTCAAACAGGCTCTTCTGCCGCGGTCGAATCCATGCAAAAGAGCACGTCCGAGGTCTATAGCACGCGAGACACTGCAGAACATGCAGGCCAGTCACTGCGCCAAATTATCGATTCGGTGCTTGAAATTAACGACCGCAATATCCAGATTGCAACCGCCTCAGAGGAGCAAGCTCACGTGGCGCGGGATGTTGATCGCAGCCTGATAAGCATCCGCGACCTTGCAGTACAGAGCAGTGAAGGCACTCGCCAAACACTGACCGCGAGCAACGAACTTTCTCGCTTAGCCGTCAACTTAAACGACTTGGTTCTTAGATTCAAAACCTTCAATGAACGCAATGCGTTTGCCAACAAAATGATGGAGTTTGAAAGGGAGTAACCGTGCAGAATTTACCGCCCTTGAGCAGCAGCTCGCAGAGCAACTCGCTCGCTCGCTGGACAGTCTGGAAAATGATGGGCTGAAGAAAGGGATCGAGTTCGAAGGAACCAGCTAAGCCCGCCTCTCGCTGATTACAGTCTGATTTATTTATAGGGGATCGAATTAGATCTAAAGCAGCTCCTAGGCCATGGGCGCTTCTCCTGGATCCCTCTACCTACCATCGAACAGGCTTAAACTGCTCAAGAACAACGGCGATCCGCCGATACAGTTGACTCCTCCAGACGCACTTCGGATCAGAATATGTCCATTGAATTCGACATTAAGAACGACCTTGCACTTCTTGAGCTTTTGTCGAATGCGGACCACCAAGATCTTGATGCCTTGGTAGACGTTTTGACAGACGCTGGCGGCGGTCGGGTGGCGCTTTCGAAGAGTTCGAAAGTCGCGATGTCTGAAGCAAAATCCTCGAAATTTTATGACGAAGACATCATAAAATTGATCATTTCAGAGCTTCAGCACTTTGGTGGCAACAGCTTAGTTAATCTCGCACGCGGGGATGGCGTGGATTATCGGGAGGTAGTAGCAGATGTGGCCAGCTATCTAGGCGTAAGAGTAACGTCTCATGAGTCTGTCGTGACCATGGAGGGTAAGATTCTTGCTCAGCTATTCGCGAAAACTTGGCAGGAAATGGGTCCCGCGGAACGTGAACGTCACAGCGCCGATGCTCGTGGATTTAACGCTGACGGAACGTACAATTTTGCCCTGCTGAAAGCACTAATGATGAACGGCGGTACGGTTAGTAGCCTTCAAGGACTGTTTTTCGCTCCTCAATTTTTGAAGATGCTCGGCAGCGGAGCCCTCGCAGGGCGTTTCCTAGCCGGCGGATTGGCGGGCATTGCCGGTATAGTCGGCTGGGTAGCATACAAAGCTACCGGCGAGGCCTTGCGGGTCACAATTCCCTGCGTAGCGCTAATTGGAATAATTCGACACAAGCAACTCGTGGCCCCATAGGTCATATAATGGTTTCTTGGATCAAGTCAGTAGCCACATGGAATCGCTATGCCTCCTCTAGACCCGAAATCTGCGTCAAACGCCGACCCCAGCACCTACCTAATCGGGTATTCCGCTGACAAGCCTCTTGCAACGATTGATTTCCTTCCTTCACAGATGCGGATGAGTGATCGAGAGCTACTCGCCCTCGACCCCGTGCATATAGATCGTCTCTCGTCGTTGCTTCAGGCTGTCCCAAGCGCATTGGTCGCTCATGAGGTTGGCGGCCACCGATATCTTCGGGTTGTCGTTGATGGTCCGCTTGCCGCCGCGGCAGATGGCGATGGCTTACGCGGTTTTACGCGGGATGCTCAGGGAAAATTTCAGAGTCACGGTCGTTTCTACGAAGATGACCGACTGAAAAATTTAGTAACAAGCGGTGCCCTGCTACAGGTAGCCTCGATTGTTGTCGCACAAAAGCATCTTGCCGATATCAGCGCGAAATTGAGTGAGATCCAGGAAGGAGTCGATAAGATCGTTTCGTTCCTGGAGGACTCAAGGCGAGCGACCATCACAGGGCGCATTGACTACCTTCGCCAGATAGCTCCAGAGGTCATGACTTCCCAATCGTATCCAGCCATAAGCAATGAACTCGAACGTTGCGAAGTGGAGCTGGGCGCGGTGCAAAACCACCTCGATATCGAAATCAACAAAATGGCCGGCCAGGTTTCCAACCAAAAGGACTCCAGCCTATTTGGTTCAGACAGCCTGACGGAGTCGTTGCTGAAGCGGCAAACTGCACTTACCCCTGTTCTAGAGCAATGGAAACTGTGCATGGGAGCACGAATGATTGCGTGCCAACTATTGAGTAAGTTTGAAGAATCAGCACCTGTCGCTGCTCGACGTCTTGATACACTGAAGGGCAAACTGGAACAGTTTTTGTCAGAATCTGGACCGGTTAGAAAATTTGAGCGTGCGATGGATATCAGGATTATGGGCCTATCGTCTTTCGTTGATTCGAAGACGACCATTCACGCAAACCGAATTCGACTCAGCAAGTGGAAGAAGCTGGAATTACCTGCTTTTACCGAATCTAGCAATTCCACGCTTATCTTGATGGATCGATTGATGGTGGAGCAGCAAAAACCACAGTCTGTCGTTATGCAGTTAAAGGTGGAACACGGACGGATATCAGAGGCTTACGCCATCGCTTCGAAGGCTTAGAGAAGCAAGCCCTGTCCCCTCCCTACTAACTGAGTCGATCTGACTCGCATCTGAAATTGCGCGCTGCGGCCCAGCACCGCGCATTTCATACTTTAGCTAACACCCAAAGCCTTAAACACTGCATCAACAGGATCGCTGTAGAAGCTCGTTTGGAATTTCGCAAATAGCTCCCCTGGGACAGTCGGAATATCCTTCACGCTCGCCATCGGCAGAAGAATACGTTTAGCCCCCGCATCGAACGCTACCTGCATGCACTCAGCAAGGTTTTCTACGGGTATTACATTGCCGCCCAAGCTCATATCACCCAGTACGACCATCTGCGCTTGGAGTGGTTTCTGCATCAGCACGGAGCAATAGGCGATAAATCCGGCGAGGGTCAGCGCTTTCGGCGCTCCGGTGTTATGAAGCTCAACAGCATGCAGGTGGTAATCATGGTCACCGACTTTTGATGCGGCACTGACGCGATTGATGTTGGCTTTGAAGTAATCGAAAGCGACCTTCAAGGCTTCTTTCGCTGAGGAGCTATTCCCGAGACCAGACATGTTTAATCTGCCACTGCCCGCTGTTACCTGTGTTTCCAACCGGTACAGTCCCAGATGCCCATTCGCCCCCGTAGAGACCAAGTGCATGGCCCCAGGCTTGCCCTGCCCTTCTGGGATCAGCCCACCACCGCCCTGCTCCGGTACGCTGATAAAGGTCTCTTCCAAAGAATCCGCATCGATATAAGAAAAGTGGACGTCGTAGAATTCCATACCACCGATTTTCTTCAGCTGTTCCTTAATCCTGCGGCGGGCTTCCAAGGCGTACTCAAGGCAACGGCGAACCGCTTCACGATCATAGTCAGCGCTTGGGTGGAGAAGCTTTAACAGGCCGGAGACCGTGCGTCGCACGGCGATGGTGTCTCGTTGATTGAGATTGTTACCCAGCTTGAAATAGCGGTCGATAGCATCGGCAAAATTCCGCTTACGCATCTCACGCATGAACTCGGCCAAGTAATCGGTGATCAATCCATAGCGGTTGGTGAAAAACTCAGGCCGCATTTTCGGTACTTCCCAGCCCGGAATATAGGCATGGAAGCGGTCGAAAAAAGCCGAGTCAATCATCGCTGAAGGGAACGGTGCCAGCAGGTGACTGGTCTTGACGAGGGTGTCCACAGGCTGGTTGATGTTGCCAACAAACATCATGCTGGCCGAGGCTGAGATGGAGTCACGACCACGAGCAAAGGAACCCGAGGCCATGAAATCCTTCATGATCTGAACACCATCCTTGTCCTTGAACGAGATCCCCGCTACCTCATCGAAAGCAACCACGTCCCACATCCCGACCAGACCAATCTGACGCCTAGACATGTTGTAGAACAAGTTAGCAACCGTGGTTTGGCCGCCGGAAACCAGAATGCTATTGGGGCTGACTTCTTTGTAGATGTGGCTCTTACCTGTCCCGCGCGGCCCCAGCTCGCAGCAGTTATAGTTGTTTTCAACGAAAGCGATCATCCGCGTGAGCAGGTGCCATTTCGTGCGCTGATTGAAGTGCGCCGGCTCCATCCCGGTTGAACGTAGCAAGACATCCATCCACTGATCTTCAGTGAACTGCTTACGGGCCTCCAACAGCGCATCCATATCCATGTTTGGCATCTGAATCGGCTTGAGGTCATGGACAGTGAACGGAGAGCCTTTCGCTCCCTCTTCAAAAAAGTAGTTCATCGTCACGATGCACCAGATGCCACCCGCTAGGAGCTTCTCGAACTCCTTGATAAACCGGCTGGGTATTTCAGCATCCTTGACACCTAGGTTCATGAACAGCGCCTGATAGATATCGCGACGCTCATTCAGGCTGACAGAGACCTTGTCGATGATCTTAAAGCTCCCACGCTCACGGATCTTCGATTTGACCTTCTCTGCCTCGTCGGGGCGCACATAGTTCTCGGCGAGGATGCGCTTAACTGTCTCCAGACCATCTGCGATCACCTCTTCATTGTCTGAGGCGCAGTACATGCCGAGCAGGTACTCAAGCACGTACACAGGTACGTTGATACCTTCCTTCAAACGCTTGGTGAGATCTTTGCGTACCACCTTCCCCATGAAGAATTGGTTCAGGCGACCATCAAGATCAAGGTCGAGATTGTCACTGTCAGAAATCGAAGTCATTGCTGATCGCCAAGTTTATACGGACATCAATACGGAACTGCTCTACGTCGGTTTCAGCGTCTAGCAGCTTAAAGAAATAACTCTCACTGGAGGAAAACGGTCGGTTCAGAAGAGTCAGGATCACCTTGCGCTGACGCTGATCAAGGTTTGGGGAATCGCTGTCGAATGAAACCTGCTCGACGACCGACACGGCCTCGCCCGCTGCATCAAAAACTCCGACACGTAATGCGGTAGGTTGAATACGTTCAGATACAGCTTCGGTCTGCAACAGGTTAAACACGTAACGGTTGGTGGTGATCGTGAAATTATTACCTAGCACCGTTACCTGTACCTTGCGTACTGCGGTGTCCTTGACCTTCTGCCCTCTGACTTGCTGCACCTTGAGCACAGGAACAACGATCTCCTGCAAGGTTCCACCACCGTGGATGAAGCGCGCGCCACCGACAAAATGGAATCGGTTCACCCCACGTGGAGACCAAAACATCATGTCGTCACTGATGCCCGCTGTTTCTCTGATGTACCCACTGTGTACTTGGTCGCTGGTACCCAGTTTACGTCCAATCAGGTAGCGTTTTTTCGACACCACGCTGCTTGCTGGCTTGGTAAGCAGCTTGCTCTTGTCTAAAGACTCTAGCGCCGAATCCTGGAATAGGAAGCCGTGGTCTGCCGTGACGAGGACTCGATGTCCATTGAGGTTATTGATGATACGGCTAACGATAGACTCCAGCTCGTGGATCGCATCACGACAAGCGCTGAATGTACTGCTTTCAGTGCTTGCCGTATCACCTACGGCGTCGATCTTGTTGTGATAGATGTAAATCACACGATACGGCTTGATCAGCTCACGCCCGTCGGTCTTGTTCATGTTCAAGAAGTCTTCGGCACGTAGCGCCAGACCATTTACACCAGCGAGGATCTTGTTGCGAGCCTCCAGACCATCGCTGCTAAGGCCATCCACTTGAACTAAGCCAGCATCGGTATAGCTGAGGGTGTGATGTGGGAGCAGACTAGCCATTCCGAGCTTCGTATAGGACGGCAACACACCCAGTTGACTGCCCAGCTCGGCCGCAAAACGATACTTCCCATTAAGAGAATCACTCAGTTCCTGCGCAACCTCATAGCGTAGCGCGTCGCTGATCACCACAAACACGCGCCGATCCTCTCCCCCCTTCAGATAGCGATCAACCTGCTCTGCATAGAAATTTTGCTGATTGGAAACCCCAGGCAATCTCCACTGCTGTAGCAAGCCTCCATCGAGAAAACTCCCCCACTTCTGCGCAAATGGTTGAAGAAAGCCTGTCAGGTAATCCTGCTCAACCCGCGAGGTCAGTGGCGACAACGCATCCGGGCTACGTGCATACACGACATCAGCGGCTTCGTGATAAATCCTATAGAGCTGGTCGAAGCGATACAGCTCTTGCGTATATGCGCTGTAACAGGCTTCGGCCGAGGCGAAGGAAAAGCCACCCGAGTAACGCATCCTCAGCTCGAACAACTCCGAAGCCGCGATCAGCGAGCGGTAATACGCATGCCAGACAGAGCGGTTCGCGTCGTCGTTATCCGGCCAGCGCGGATTGGCCCAATAGCCGTCCATACGACGACTGGCCATCTCCCTCAATTGTTGGCCAACCGTTTCACTGGTGTTGTTGAGTACAGCATCACGGAGACGCTCGGCTATCTGCCGCTCAACATCAACGAAGGTACTGACCAGCATGAGCGCTTCCAAGGGCACTTGGGCCAGTAAATCACCGGGGCGCAAGTCGATGGCAATACGGCTGGATAGTCGATCATAGGAGCGCTGTCGGAGCGTGCTGTCTCGCCACTGAGAGAGAAAAACAGCGACATTGGCCGCTCGTAACGGATTCAGCTGAAGCGCACGGAGGCTGCTGGGAGCATGAGCATTCAGTACATAGCCAACGTCAGTGGAAAACAGACGAACGAGGAAATGTTTTACCGAGGGATCAGAATGTTGATAACCGAAGGCTTGCAACATGAGCTGCCAGAAAACCACCTGCATTTCGAACTTGCAAATCGCGTCCCACAGCACGTTTTCTTCAAGATTTTCAGAGTCTGCGAGAGATGAAAATACCGCAGTGAAAACCGCAAACTGCTCCGCCTGTTCAACCTTCGCCAGCACAGCAAGGATCTTCAGGTCCACGGCGGCTTCATCATCATCCGTACTCAGCAGCCGCTGTATTTTGGCCACTCTCTCTTTGCTAGCAAAAAAAGCGCTGCGGGCTTTCAGGTGGTCACGCAGGCTTGGCCGGCGCAATCCCAGCTCCTGCAACAACATAGACGTACGATCGGCAGCAAAAGACGCAGCGTAGAGTCGAATATCGAGCAGCCAGTCGTTTTCGGGCGAAGGTGGACTGCCCTCTTCGTAGATCAGAAAACGCCCATCAGGCCTTTCAAGTTCCACCGTCTTCTTGATTGATAGTGCAGGAATCGAAGTGCGCCTCAATACCTGCACATCAGGCATGACGATGCTCTCTAGCAGCTCACTGAACTCGCCCTGCGCGTCGTCCCACCAGACCACTCGGCAAACACTGAACAGCTGCAACAGCCCCTCGCCAATTTTTTCGAGTTGTGCAGACTGCTCTGACATAGTTTACCGCCCCCGAGCGGGTTTAAAAAAATACGAAAAAAGCACCAATAAGGGTGCCTTATTAGAAAAAAATAAACTAATCGCGATTTTGGATTGAGTCTCAACGCCGGGACCAGACCATAATGCCCATTCCTGGGGGAAGCAAAACCGTCCACACATTTCAAAAGGTTCGGCCTGCCAGCAATTGGTCGACGACAATTTGTAGCTTATCAACCGCTCCTGCCCGCTTTGAAGCAGACATTTCCATAATGTTACGCAGCTTCCATCGTACCGCCGGCAACTGATCAACCCCCGGCAAATTCAATAGCGCCCAGTCAGGCTCTCCCCGCTTAAGCGAGAGCAAAAACGCGGCATCTTGCCCGGTGAACTGCTCCTGGATCGCAGCAAGTAACGCAGCCCTAGTAGCCTCCAACTGCTCAAGCGTGACCGGCTCACGAGTCATACCCGCGAACTCAGCCTGGAAGATGCCGTCCAGTTTCTTCCACCGAGGGGAAAGTAGCTCAGCTATGGGCCGGCCATGGCTGATCAGATACACCAAAAACCCCTCAAAGATTTCGCGTGTAAGCCCCTCTTCGCGGAGCATTAACATGACATCGAAGAGGTCCCTGGGGTGTTGCCGATCTAACGCGGCGCAAATTTTGCCACCGTACAGATCAGGTAAGGAGACGACTGAGATAGAGGCAAATCCGAATTCGTCCTCAACTAGCGGCACCACATCGCGCTCGACAGGCTGATGCACAGTGCCACGCAAGACAGGCGATACCTCAACCTTAATCTGAGCCTGCGGACTTCTTACCAGAACTCGCAACTCATCGTCCCGGTTGCTCTGCACGGTTGCATCAACCTGAGGCAAGCCTCGACCCACTGCATCTGCAATCCGTCGAAGCGCAAGACGCACGTCCGTCAACGCCTGCTGACGATCAGAACTGGGTAGGTAAGCCAGGTCAATATCCACTGAAAGACGAGGTAAGTCCCGAACAAACAAATTGATGGCAGTTCCGCCCTTGAGCGCAAAACAATGCTCAGCCGCCACGTAGGGAATTACCTGTACTAACAAGCGGACCTGAGCGGCATAACGAGGGTCAATCGACATTGGCAAAACTCTCTGGCACGGTGATGAGGAACTCTTTATCGAGCCGACCACCCGGGGTGATCTGACGCTTGCCTTTGCCTATATCGATCCTTGAAACATCTATTCGCTGATACCATGCATGGCCACTGTTTCGAGCCAGCAGAAGGAAAACGCGTTTGACTCGAATGGAGCTACAGGCTTCAAGCAGCTTTTGTAGGCGTCGAGGACTTAGCGTGGCCAACCCGCTGAACACGTCCACCACACTACTAAAAAGAATCTCGTTTGCGCTTCGATGGATAAGCTCAAGCACGGCACGTTCTGGCGTAGAGATTTTCAGGTCGAATTGAGAGTAAGGCACTTGGAAGGCTTGCAACGCAGGGTCTTCCATTGAGGCGAAGAGCCCGGTGGAGTGAAAATTTACCGAGACTTCCCATTCGTACTTGCTGAACCAGCCAGGCAGGCTTGTGCCGGCTGTTGCGAACAGTTCGACAGCCTCTTTCCCGAATGACAGGTAATGGCTGTATCCAGCCAGGCTCAAAGCGGTCGCCCCACCCGGCCAAATCCGTAATGGGTCGTCCTGTTGCAATGCGAAAACGCCGCCTTGCCAGTCAATCTTATCGCCGCTCCGCTTCCACGTGCCGTGACCAATACGCTCCAGCCAGCCACTGTGCTGATACTTTTGTACCAGGTTTGGCCCTACGCCATGCTCATGTAGCCATGCTTGCGTGGCGACAGCACCGGAGGGCCAATCGGAAAGGAGCTGGTTTATTTTCACTGCCAGTATTTATCCATAAGGATGACTTTCAGCTAGATTTTAAACCAGTCAGCCGGGTTCATCCAGTCGGATGTGGGTGGGTGTGCCCCTAGGGGGCCTGATCCAAACCACAGCTACGCACCCTGTCCGAAGGCTACAAGATGATGCGAAAACCACTATCGCTCTCGCGGTGATTCAAATTTTGAACTCAACCGATACTTCCGATTTTAACTTTTCCTCGCGGCGATGAATAAATCTCTTTATTGATTCAAGATCATTCCAATCGCAACCAACCTCATTTATTTCATTCTGGGACATCAAAGGTGCTAAATTATAATGAACAGCCTTCTCGTCACCGCCCTTTCTACCCTTGCTGGAGTTAGATGCCGCATGATCAATCACTAAGTTACCAAGATTATTCAGGTAGTTCTCTCTAAAGTCATCATCAAATTCAACAGACAATGCTTTCTTCGCAGTAATATGCTCAATACTGAGCTTTTCACGGGTATCCTTCGAAGCGTAGTCTCTGCTCGACAACAATGGAAAGCCCTTACGACGACGAAGACTATTCTCGTAAGAAAAAAGAATGTAACGAACTACGTTCTTTTCAAGCCAATCATAATAATTATTATAATCGAAGGCTTCGCGCGCGCGCCCATTAATGTTCCACCAATTCTCCAAGACAAAGCTCTCGACCACCTCAATGACATCTTTGTCGTTGCGCATAGAGGTAAACTGATAGCTTTCACCGTTGCTTCGCAGTCGCGCTAAAGAGGAACGGAACGTAAAGGCATTAATGGCTTTAACCAAGCGCGGAAAATCAGATGGCCTTTCACTATGCACCTTCATCAATGCTGGATAAAAAGGAGCAACACGGCCGATCATAAAAGTTTTCGCCAATTCCGGATCAATGAATCGGCTATCTCGGATCTGAGCAAATAATTGAAAGCTTTTTTTTAGGCGAGCTGGATAGTCTCTAATCTGCTCTCTCGCCTCTTCCCACCGCTCCGCATCACTCACCAATCCGAGTATTTTCTCCTTGATGTAGGGCTTCGGTTTATCAGTGTAATCACTCGGGTACGTCTCAAACGCAAGCGTGTGATAACGCAGCACATCCCGATCATTAATGTTGTGCGACTCAATCAAACGATAAATTTCAGCAAAGTCCTCTTGGATTTTCCCTATCACTTGCTCGGGGTGATCGTAAACAATTCCCGCGTTATACATCAGGAAACTTTTGATCGATTCCAGATCCGTTAATCGCCGCCCCCTATCATTCAACAACTCGAATATCTGGGTAGCCGTACTGATCTTGTCCACCACATAGAGCAGCACATCAGCATTGATGGCGGTCGTATAAACTCGCTCAAGCATGGCCAGATCATGGCGAACCAGCTGCTCCTCGAAATATTGCCGTGCGCCCAACAAAAGCCGTTGCGAATGGGTTCTTAGTGTTACGTCTTCGGTTGCAGGCGGGCGGTCGCCCAATACCAAATCATGTAGGAAGGCATTACCCTCATTCGCCGATTCAAGCTTGAAGACATCACCATCACGCACAAAGATGCGCCGCGTACGCTCAGATACGAGCGTAGAACCCTGGGAAATTAGCTTCCCAAGCAATACGTGCATAAAGATGACCAGGGTGGTCAACCGTTGCTGGCCATCCACGATATCCACAAGCGCGAACTCGCTCTTGTTTCCGTTCAGATGGAAGAGAAAGGAACCTAGGAAATAAGGTCTGTCCGGGTGCTGACTACATAGATCATTGAAAAAGTCTTCAAGATTGTTCTCACGCTCCCAGGAATAGGCACGCTGGTAGGTGGGAACACTGAAGATACGAGTGCCGTCGAAAATATCTTTGACAGTGGATTTACCTGTTTGCACTTACATTTTCCTTGTCGAGATAAAGCGGCCCACATCAGTGAGCCGCCAATCAGTCAGTCTTCCTTGCCACCCGTAATTGCTTTCACTTCGGCCAGCAAATTACCAAATTTCCCGTAGTTGACCTTGACGCCATCATCTAGGTTGAGAGCGATCCGTTGGTCCGCGTAGGGACGCAGCGTTTCATCGAAGCGGCGGAGTTCTTCGAGTTGTTTGGTGAATTTGTCTTTGCGCTTTTGCAAGGCTTTCTGCTGAGCGCTGCCGGTGGCGCTGTTGATGTCGTCAGCAAGCTTATCGATACGGGCCTGCATGCGGCTTTGCAGGGGAACAACATACTCCATGCGCATGCGCGAGAGCGTGCCCTCGTTGTAGCGGTGCAGATAAACCAAGCACTCGAAGGCCTTTTGCTTACCGCTAGAGAACAACCAGTAAATTGGGCGCTTCTTGTAGGTTTGCATGTGATCTTTGTAGAAACTGGTGGACAAGTAGCGGCGGATAACCTCGTCGGCGGACTCTCCTGCCTTTCGGTCTAGACTATCGGCCAACCACTCCGTATTTTCTACGAGGGTGTCGCCACCCCAAACCACCTTGACGAATTCGCGCACACGCTCTGCGGCATCATCCTCGAACCAAGAGTCGGCAGTGATGGGGATAATTCCGTCAGCGTCCACCGAGAATTTACTATAGTGAGCAGGATTGAAGTCGATATTGCCGCTACGCGCATAAATCACCCCCGGCTCATCTAGACTATAACGCCCCATGGCCGAGCCAATCCCAATAGATAAAGTACGACGTGCGAAGCTGTCTGCATCAATAATATTCAGGGTGATTTCATCGTCGCGAACAGCACTATCGACAAAATCATGCAGCCCGTAATTTTTCAAAAGTAGATAATTAATATCTGTTTCAATACTCTTCAAGCAGTCCCTACGCTCAACAAAAACGTTTGAAGAAGATTCAAAACTATCACTTATCCTATCGCTTTCTTGAAAGTACATACCACCGACAAATTCAGGAGCAGTTTCCAGGCGAATGTAGTCCTCTCGCGATAAAGCCACGCATTTCGCCCCAAAATCTCGAAGCACCGCCTTTGAAGAATCATCAACTAGATAAGGAACCTGCTTGACATCACCCACCTGAAAATGAGAAGTCGGATTAAGAACAGACATATAGGCTTTTACGACTTTACTATTCAGCAAACAAAGAAGAGGCATAATATCCTCTCCTTTCGGAAACCCTGAGGGCCCACTCACATCAAAAATGGCGCCTACTGGTGTATACCTCGCAGCAAAACACTCCTCCCCTGCCTTATTTTTGAAAGTTATATCTCCCCAGGTAATCCCCTCTCTAAAATAAAAAGGAATATTTTTTATCGTTCTCGTGGGAGAACCATACAATTTAGCAGCATGAGAAATAATTTCGGCGCCATCATGAGCCCAGTTAACTACAGACTCTTGGTTACCATACCACTTATTTGCAGTCCCACCTTTATTATAAGGAAACCACTTCCCCCCACAATTAGAAGCTGACTCCCGATCAACTGCCACCCTAAAAATATTTACATTAGATACTTCCCACCAAAATCTTACAAAGCGAGAATTATCAGAGGTCGCCATACCTTGGCGCGGAGTGAGTACATCACCAAGATACTGTTCCGCCAAGAATGTATCAGCCTGAACTTTTGGGATCCAATACGCAAAACGGTGCCCAGGGAACAATGCATAGTCTGAATTCGAGTAAAGACAATGCTTATTAGAATCTTCAGTAAGGCTTTTTTTCTTTTCATCCTCGCCTCCCGCGTCGGCCCGAATAAATATCGCCTTATACGCAGGAATTGAAGCTCTGACCGCAGAAAACGCCACCACTTGAACTGAAGGGCCGGACAACTCTGTAAATGCTCTCCCCCCCAAATGAGCTGCTGTAATTAAGGAGTAACTGCTTAGAAACTTAGCTCGCAACTCATCGTAGGAGGAGAGGAACATCCAGCTCTGCATCGTCACCATACTGTTGAAGCCGCTTGGCTTACAGCACGAAAACCCCCGCTCGATAAACATAGCAAACAAGTCGGATTTGCTATCTGGGAAAGCTCGCTTAGCAAAATCTTTTATCGCCGAATTCATGCCTTTGCCCCCCATGTACGGAGGATTCGCTACCACAGCATCATATTGCAGTGCCAGCAAGCTAGCCGGCCAAGCAAAGTGCTCAAGCACTTGACTGGCATAACTCCGTGATAAGTCATCCCCACTAACACGAACACTTGCAAGCAGATCGACGATTTTACCAAGCTTACCCTTCAGCGCATCCGGCACGCTGATGAGCGAACCAAAAGTTTTGCCATCCTCGAACAACTGAATTAGCTGGCGTACGTCGAGCACAGTAAGCCCGGAGCTATGCCGAGTTTCCAGTTGGCCACCGCCAAACAATTGGCCTGAGTGAAACGCTTCTCCGCCCTCAATCTGGATAGCTGCATCAATGATAACCTGTGCTATCTCTGCATCTGGCAGACCTGCACTATTTTGGATGGCCATGATATTGAGGTGTGGTGGATTACCTTCGAGATCAAATAGTCGACGGTCATCCTCACGGGCCTTCATTAAGAGAGCGAAGCCCGCTAACTGGGCAGCGCGATCATCAATATCTAGACCGAACAGGTTTTTTTGCAATATTAACCGTGGAATGTCGCGCAAACGATAACCACGTTCTTCATAGATAGCCCGCAGCAGGTTATAGGCTTCGACCAGAATATGGCCAGAGCCGCATGCCGGGTCAAGTATGGTGATGGATTCCGGATTAAGAGTACCGGCGTCCTCATCCATTCGTACTTTGATTAAGGTATCGAGCTGAGTTATGACTTCCGGCGCTTGCTTAGCGGGCTCAACGTAGTACGGCATTTTTTCTTTTAGGCTGGAGCCCGGATTGGCCATTAACCAGAGCCGACCTAGGCTGTTCTGCACTAGGTACTGAACGATCCAGTTCGGGGTGAATAGCTGAGTGGCTGCGGGAATATCCTCACTCTTAACCACTTTACCGATCACTTCACCCTTTTTCTCGCTGATGTAGAACTGGTACAGCCAGCCGATGACCTCGACCTCTTGCCAGTCACCCTCTTCGACATCTCCAACCAGGCGGGCTATCGGCGAGTCGGTGCGCAGAAGATTGTCCGGAAGCAACAGCTCAGTGGCATCATCCAGCGCTTCGAAGAGGAACGGCATATTGCGGTGCAGCTCGTGGCACTGGGCGAGCAGAATCTCGCGGTAAAGCAATTCGTCCTGATTGCCCGCAGTTTTCAAGCGGATGACTTCGGCCTTGTCTAACCCGAACAGATCGAGGTGCTGAACATTATCGAGGATCTCCGGCTGCTGGCCCTGCGGATGGCTGAGCACACGATAGCCGTGGCTGAGGTAGCCCTTGAGTTCCATAAAGCGAATAGCAACCAAACGGTTGAACCAAGTGTAGGCCAATGCCTCGACTACAGAGCTAAAGCCCTGCTGCTGAATACGCAGGGTCAAAATGGCACGCTGCTTGGCAATGCTGGCCGGAAATGGCTGGCCACCGATTAACAACACATCGCCAGTTTGTTCAATATTGACTGGTAGGGCCGGATCGAGCCCCAAACGCCGGGCACGCAGGGTGACGGCCTCAATAAAATCTAAACGGGCCTGCGGAGCGTATTTCTTGAGTGCGGAGCGGTTCATGCTTTGTCCTTGCTAGACGTCCTGGGCTTTTGCGGCTTGAGGGCGCGGCCATACATCATTAGGTATTTGTCAAAATCGCTTTCTGAATACTGAAGTTTGGTAGTTGCTTCGGTTAGAAAACGTTTCAGGTGAGCGATATCGCTCCAGTCGGATGGTTTTTTCTTCGGCTGATGCACGCGTAGCAAGTGATTCATGGCGCGGAAATTGTGCTGATCAATGATCGGCACGTCGCGAGGATGAATCAGGTGAGTCAGGAAAGCCGAAGTAATGTAGCGCAGCCGCCCAAGCCGCTCGCTCCACCATTGGAAGGTGTCTTTCGGGGAAGGGGCATTAGCGAGCACACCATTCCACTTGAGATACTCACCCCAAAGCGTCGATATCTCGGTGATCAAGAGCCCCTGCTTACTGGGATAATTGGTCTTCCCCCAATGACCCCATTTCCAGAGCAGTGCCGAATCAAGTTCGACGACAGGTTCTAACGCTGAAAATGTCTGCTTGAAGCGCTGATAGTCTTGCGCCGGATACTTGGTATAACTGTATTGGGAAAAATGCTCGCTATAGGAGGACTGCACCTCACCCCTGATTAGCCGCCAATCGGCAGACCCAAGTACTTCTTCAACATCCATGGTCGCTTGCTCCTATGCGCCGACTTAAGAAGAACAACGGTTGTGCCCCACACAACCGCTATACCTATTTTTGAACCCGGACTTCTTAGCGAATCTCCACCCGCTGGTTGTCAGCCACAGCTTCCTCCAGCTCCTTACGAAGCTTGGCAAGGAAGTTATCGATGTCGACCTGGCTCTCGATGTAGCCAGAACCGGCAAGCAGCTGAGCATCGATAATCCGACGCTTCTTGACCGGTACTGCTGGTGCTACTACTGCCGCTGGGGTGTTATTCGCCGGAGCCGTTGGTTCCGCCACGGTCAAACCTGACGTATCGCTGCCCGATATTGGAGGTTTCGGTGCCGGTTCGCTGGCTGCCATTTTTGCTTTAGCTGCGGCTTGGTCGGCCAACAAATGTAGATGATCGATGGCAGCATCCGCCAACTCCCGGGCCTCATCCTGCATCTGGCTGATATGAGCCAGACTGGGCTGCTTGGCGATGGTCTTACGGAGGGTTTGCAAGGCCAGCAAGCTGCGGTTGCGTTGATCCGGACTGGCTAGCAACGCGTCCAGCTCAACGCTGACCTTGGCTATGTACTTCTCAACCCATGAGTCGGCGCGCTCATGGGCTTCCTGAAGGAAGCCGTCATTGACTTGGGTAACTGTCTGGACCAGCCCTTCGCCTTCGCGGATCAAATTGTACGGATCTTTGGCACTTAGGATTTCGTCGATACGTGTCAACGCACGGGCCGCCTTCTCGTCCTTCTCCAGCTTTGGCCGGTTGGACTGAAAATCTAACTGTGCGGAACGTAGCTTGTCCCACGCCGTTTTCTGGCTGCCGTAGAAATTATCTAGATCGCCGTAGCTATCAGAAAGGTCGAGCAGCGGGCTACGCTCTTTGAGAAACAGTTGGATTGCATCAAAACTATCAGGCGCAGCCTTGAGCCTACCAACTAGCTTCAGGCCCTGATCGATTTCATCCAAACCTGGGTACTGGCCATTTTGCGCCAACACACGCCATTGCTTTAGCTCGCTCTCCCAGCTTGCCAGGCTGCTTTGCAACTGATCGTAGAGGGTATCTTCACCGTCCGGAGCAATCTTCTGGAACACGTCCTTGAACTGCTGGCGGGCCTTTTGCAGCTCTCCAGAACCTACCTGCTGACGTTTCTGAATTTCAGTGGTGCGCCAACGTGCTGGGGTGGAAATCTCGTTCCATATTTGCTGCGGAGCCAACGGCCCGCCATTGCCGATCAGGCTGACTTCACCTTTGAGCAACACACGTACGATAAGTAGAACGGTTTCCCACTCCGGCCAGCCATACGGACGCCGACCATAGTGACTTTCCGCGAGATCGTGCAGGACGATGCGCCGCGATTGCGAGGCCAGCAATTCGATGTGCTGGCTAACTTCTTTGAGCGCACGCGGATTGGCTTCACCAGTGCTCTCCAGACCGAGGCCTGGTGTGAGCGGCGTGGCCAACAAAGCCTGAATTTCCTTCTGCGGATCGCTGCTCAGGTGCTGGATATAGCTGAGCTTGTTGAAAGTGTTCCGTACCAAATAATCTAGCGCTTCCTCCGCCAGCATTGGTGCACTGGAGGCCTTAGTTTCTAGCTTGTTGCCCGCGACATAGACCTCTGCCTCACGCAGCAGACGGTCCACACTTGCGCTCAAGCGCTGGCGGCGCTGGCGGTTTTCTTCGGCACGATCCTGAAGGATACGTTTGGTGTTATGCGGCAGCGTCCCATCGTTCTTTCGTGTGATGAACTTGTCGGTCTGTAGGTACAGGCGCAGTTCACGCGCTAAATCGCGCTCATCGTCCAGGCGCAACAGCACACTGCCCTCACCCTGACTGGATTCCAAAATGCAGCGTTGTTCACTCCAGGTGTCACGGTCATCTACCAACGGACTGATGACCGAGATCAGCAGATCGCCGTCGACACGGTTACCCAGGGGGTGAAGATCGCATTGGCGGTTGAGGCCAAAATCTTTGCCATTGTCCGGGAAGCGGAATTTACGCTGACCGCGCAAGGACTCATCAAACAGCAATTGACCCAGCTCACGAGCTTCGTCGGCACTGGTGAGATCAACCTCTTTGATCTCGCGACTGATATCGCGCTCTTCGTTGGTCAGGAAGAAGAAATCATCACCATTGCGACTGACGAGGGTTTCCTTTTCCAGACGTTGGAGGCTGTCTTCGATCTGCTTACGTAGCGCCTGGCGGTCGGCGTCGATCTCATCAATAAATAGTGTGATCAGATTATCTACGTTGCCCTTGATCTCATCGACATATCGGATGAGGAACAGGGTTTTCAAAACTAATGTGTCAAACTCTTGCAGACTGAGATTGCTGGCCGCGTTGTCAATGGTCGATTTGACCACCCCTTCAAGGAAGCCTTCGATAGACGGGTAGAAGCGGTAAAGTGGCACCAGAACACCAATGGTGTTCTCGCTGACGGCCTTGGCCGCTGACTGGAAAGCATCCAGCAGCGAGCGCTCGCCTCGGGCCAGGTGAGTGCCGGTGGCACCGGCCTTGCGAATGCTTTCAAAGATGCGTTGTACCAATTGGAACTGATATGGCACAAAGGGGTAAACGGCAGCGAAGTTGTCTTCGTCGGTGAAGGCCTTATAAGTACGCCCAGTGTTGGTAAAACTTAACTGGTTACGCAGAATGTCGGCTTTCTCGCGATATATCTTACGCAAGGCATCCTTGGGCTCTGGCTCCTTGTCGAGTAGGCGACGCTGGATGACCTCATCTACGTTGCCGCTGGACAACGACAAACGGGTTTTGAAACGACCCTGAATCTTGGAGAAGTCGTTGGCCTTGGACGCGCGTACCTCACCAAGGACCGCATCGATATCCTCTTGTGATGTCACCAATACCCATGCGCGACCGCCACAGACAGTGCCGAGGTTTTCGGTAATGGTTTGCAGACTAAGCATTAGATGGGTGTCCTGGCCAATGAACTGGCCAACCTCGTCCACCAGGAACACGATGCGTTGATCTTTGCCACGTTTGTCCAGGTAGTCCTTCACCCATTTGGCGAAGCTCTCGACATTGAGGTTGAAGTCGTTCTCAAAGCGCTCTACCCACGCGTCAGCGTCCTTTATTTCCTGACCCAATGTTTGGGACAAGGCCGTGGCCATTGCATCGACCTGGAAGTGGTACGCGTCGCGTTCATCTTCCCAGGTAGATCCAGAAGCCTCGGAGAAAGCTTGCTTGAAGGCTACAAATTTTCCCTGGTCATCCAGGTAACGCTCCATATGTGCAATATGTGGATGATCACCGCAGAAGCCGAGGCGCTCGTTGAAGACTTTTAGGAATACGCGAAGGATCGCGTCACGACCATCGCCGCTGTTAGCCTTGCTGTCGATGTTGAACAACAACACGTCAGTATCGGCCGCAATAGCCCGCTTGATATCGGCAGCGAGCATCGGGTCGGCTATTTTGCGCTCAAAAAAGTCAATGGCTTGGCGAGTATCACCTTCTCTACTGACGCGCTTGTTTTCCAAAAGATATGACAGGATTTTCAGAAAGTGGGATTTACCAGAACCGAAAAAGCCGGAGATCCACACCCCAACCCGTCCAGAGGCTGCTTGAGGGTTATCTAATGCCGCTAGATAGCTTTCGAAAAAACTACGGAGGTGTTGATCCAATTCTCGGGTAATAACGTACTCATCAAGCTCCTGCCAGACGGACTCAGCATCGTCCTGGTCAGCCTTGATTACTCCGTTGATGGAACGGTTGATGGGACGCGTAAATAAATTTTTGATTAACAAGGTGGACATCCTTTTCAGCTCACCAGACGGAAAGCTCGGTAATAAGGTTTTTCGCCTAACTGGCAGAACAGCTGGAGAGACTGACCGTCGTAGCGACCTGGGTAGAACAACACTAAGGGGGTCTGCCCCATAAACGGTTGAAGGTTGTTCAGAAGATTATGGGTACGGACAAGCGGATAGACGCTACCGACACCAGTAATCATGATCAGCCCGTACTCATTGGGTGGATAGCGACCCACCAACTCTTTGGCGACCTTGCCGGCGTCGAGTGGCGCTTTAAGGGCTTTTTGCAAAGCCTCGTCCCCTTTTTGAGCTTGCCGTTCGATAGATTTTTCCAGCAAATTTCGACTGGTAAGCATATCGAGTACAAGTTCGAACAAATTGATGTACGCAACCTTCAGATCAGGCCGACGCTTGGGAATAGCACCTAGGAGAAATCCAACGTGATCACGAACCTTAAGTTCATCCTGGGGTAGGTAATCGAAGGCGTAAAACGGCACCTCATTCCCTAATCCTTCCCCACCGAGAAAATCATCAGAAGTCACTCGGTCCAAAATTTTGTTGAGGCGCTCGTCGAGATTATTCACGGACATACCTGAAGGCAATCAAGCACGTACTGCTCGTTGTGCTGATGTAAAAAGTGGTACACGGCAGGCTCAATGTGCTGGCTACGCAAACGAAGACTACGGGTGTCATCAATGAAGCCAGCCTCGGCAAGCATACGCATGGCATTTTGCCTTAACTTGACCCGAGTCGAATCACTGAATGTGGGAGCATCCAGATTTGTGTGGAGGCGATCCTCCAAGAAAGCATTCCAATGGCGCGGTTCAAGGTGTGTAGAGAAACGTCGAAATTGATCACGAACCACGGTGCGGAGAAAGTCTCCAAACAACGGAGAAAATTTCACGGTGGCCGCAAGCACGGCTTGTGTCGCCACCGGCAAGCTCCCATCTCGCACAAGCTCCCACAGCTCAGAATCCATCGTCTCCAATCTTGATCGGGCCATGCTCGCGTAGGTCGTTGCAGTCTTCGCGGTCCGTTTCTGCAACACGTTCAATTCGACTATCTGCCTTTGCCACTCCTGCTTACTGACCCCCTGTAAAAGCATCGCAGCGACGACACGGGTCTCAGGAACGATGAGGGAGCACCGAGTGAAGCTGTTTAGGGATTGACTGCTCATAAATGACTTTGATTCTGCGACCGCTACAAGAGCCACATTTTGACGGTCAAGGGCAGGCAGCGCCAGCGCGAACACCATAGGATCCGTAAAAAACACGACACTCAGGTATCCGTAAGATCTCATAACACCTGAAACATGACAGATGCCCCGAGAGCTACCGCGAACATAAGCTCGCAGCAAGCCTTCGGCGGTAAAGAGCATCATTTGTGTATCGTCCGTGATGGCTCCGGAGATGCCGTAACCTGTAGTGAAATCGACGATACCTTGTGGCCCGAATTCTGCGCGGATGGTGTTCCACTTACGGAATTCAACGGGTGCCCCCAATGCGTCACCCAGCAGACATCCTTTGATACGGTGAAGCCTGTTCATGTTGTTTCCTTACGCTGCCGGAATCAGTGCTTGCAGCAGTACCACTTTTCTTTTCAGTTGCTCGACGTGCGCTCTTTCCGCTCGTAGGGCCGATCGCAGCTCCCTGTTTTCCACCTCCTGGATCTGCGCCCAGCGCATGGAGCTTTTGCAGTCGACGATCAATTGCCAGATGCCTTTCAGTTTCAGGTAGTGAAGCAGCAGTACCACTCCAATCACAAACATTACCAGCAGAGCCCCTGTCGAAATCGCATCCGACGTTGTCATGTCCACACCCCTTCGTGAGTTCGAATCATCTCGAAGACAGGCCAATGATATGTAGTGTTTTACGACAGGTATAGAATGTAGACTTATACAGGTAAAGTATTCACGCACATGGAGGGGTTATGAAACGCCAACAAGATATCAAGCAGGTGCGATGGGATCTGGCACTTCGCTATCGTTTGATCGAGACGGTGGTCTGGTGGGAGGGGCGGCTGACCACGGGACACCTGATTCAGAGCTTTGGCATAAGCCGTCAGCAGGCCTCGAAGGACATCAACACCTACATCACTGAACATGCGCCTAAAAACCTTACATATGACAAGCAACTGAAAGGCTACGTACCCAGCAAACACTTCAAGCCGCTGTTCATTGACGACAGTGCCAGCGCCTATTTGCATCTATTGAATCAGACGCACTCCCGCGCGCCGCATGTAGAAGGGTTAGCCCTGGCCTATGCGCACACCATGGTTTTAGAAGTACCAGATAGGACAATCCGTCCCGAAATTTTGCGCCCACTACTGAAAGCTTGCCGCCATAGTGAAGTGATTGAAGTCGAATACGTGTCACTGGCCAATCCGAACCCGGAAACTCGTCTGATCGCACCGCATACCCTGGTCTACACAGGCATGCGCTGGCATGTGCGGGCGTATTGCGAAAAGAATCGTGAGTACCGTGACTTTGTGCTTAGCCGCCTACGTGGCCTGCCAGAGTTCGAACGGAAAACCGAAAACCTCATTAGCGCAGATGAAGACTGGAATACAGAGGTCGACGTAGTTATCGAACCCGACTCACGCCTCAAGCCGGAACAAAGGGCGATTATCGAAGTCGATTTCGGGATGAAGGAGGGGGTACTGGTGATTCCGACGCGCCGCGCGCTGGTCAAATATGTTCTTCAACGCTTCCAAATTGATCCAAAAAAGCTAGATCCCAAGGCGGCAGCTCAACAGATCGTGGTGAAAAATTTGGATGATTTGAAGCCCTGGCTTTACGAGTGATTCAATGATCAGGACGCGAGTGATCGCATTCCGCCCTATAAGCGCTGGGATCTGTAAGGTTTTTGGACGGGGCATACCGATTTTGTTCATCGCATAGGGCACAGCACGCTGATGTGCCCTATATGTGCCCTAAACTAAAAAATTCAGGAGCACAAAAAAACCGACCTTGCTAGATCGGTTTAACTGTATGATTTTACTCAGAAAATATGGTCGGGACGGAGTGATTCGAACACTCGACCCCTAGCACCCCATGCTAGTGCGCTACCGGACTGCGCTACGCCCCGACTAGGCGTGTTACTGGGTTCGCTTCTTGACGAAGCGATCCGGAATATACCGCAAGCTTTTGAAATGTGGAAGTATTTTAAAAGCCGGAATTACTTTTTCAGAACCACCAGCACATCTTCGAGCTCGGAGATCATCTGGCGGATCAGTTGCTTGTATTGGGTGGTGTCGTCTTTGGCTTCATCACCGGACATACGCTGGCGTGCGCCGCTGATGGTGAACCCCTGGTCGTACAGCAACGCGCGGATCTGTCGGATCATCAGCACATCCTGGCGCTGATAATACCGACGGTTCCCGGTGCGTTTGACGGGGTTGAGTTGAGGAAACTCCTGCTCCCAATAGCGCAGCACGTGCGGTTTTACCGCACAGAGCTCGCTGACTTCACCAATGGTGAAGTAGCGTTTGCCTGGGATGACGGGTAGCTCGTCGTTATGACTTGGTTCCAGCATAAGCCTCAACTCGGGCCTTCAACTTCTGCCCTGGACGAAAGGTGACCACACGGCGAGCCGTGATCGGGATTTCTTCTCCCGTTTTTGGATTGCGGCCAGGCCGCTGGCGTTTGTCCCGCAGGTCAAAATTGCCGAAACCGGACAATTTGACCTGTTCGTTGTCTTCCAGAGCGTGTCTGATCTCTTCAAAAAACAGCTCGACCAATTCCTTGGCTTCGCGTTTGTTCAGACCCAACTCTTCGTACAGACGTTCCGCCATCTCAGCTTTCGTCAAAGCCCCCATACGTCACTTCCTTAACGTGGCGTTCAACCTTTGTTCGAGCGAGGTGAGGATATTTTGTGTCGTGGTATTCACCTCATCGTCATTAAGAGTGCGCGATGGATGCTGCCAGGTCAAGCCAACTGCGAGGCTTTTTCTATGCGGATCAATACCTTTACCCTGATAGACGTCAAATAGCCTGAGGTCTGTCAGCCATTCCCCTGCATTTTCACGGATTACGTCCAGAACGGCAGTGGCGGCCACTTCGCAGTCGGCAATCAGCGCCAAATCACGGCGCACTTCAGGGAAGCGCGACAGCTCGCTGAATTTAGGCATTTTGCCCGAGGCGACTTCAGCCAGGACCAGTTCGAACACGAAGACCGGACGGTCGAGACCGAGGGTTTTCGACAGTTCAGGGTGAATGGCACCGACGAAGCCCACCAGGCGCCCTTCGCGCTCGATACGTGCCGTCTGGCCCGGGTGCAATGCCGGATGGCTGCCAGGAACGAAGGTGAAGGCATCCAGAGCACCGGCAAAGCCCAGCACCGCTTCTACGTCAGCCTTGACGTCGAAGAAGTCCACGGCATCGCGGCCCTGCGCCCAGCCTTCCGGCAGACGGCTACCGCACACCACGCCAGCGAGCATTGGCTCTTGTTTCAGGCCGTCGAGCTGGCCGACAAAACGCAGGCCGCTTTCGAACATACGCACGCGATCTTGCTGACGGTTCAGGTTATGGGAAAGTGCTTTCACCAGGCCTGGCCACAGGGACGAACGCATGGCCGCCATGTCGTTGGAGATCGGGTTCGCCAGCAGCAGCGGCTCGACGCCAGGGTTGAACAGCTCGAACTGTTTAGGATCGATGAAGCTGTAGGTCACCGCTTCCTGGTAGCCACGGGCAACCAGCAGACGACGCAGCTCAGGCAGGTGCGCACGCGCCTCGGCCTTGGGTTGCGGCGCCAGGCGCGCTTGCGGGTAACGAACCGGCAGGCGGTTGTAGCCGTAGAGGCGAGCCAGCTCTTCGATCAGGTCGACTTCCAGGCTGATATCGAAGCGATGGCTTGGCACTTCAACGGTCCACTGCCCTTCCCCGCCTGCGGAAATACCCAGGCCGAGAGCGGATAACAGTTGCTCGATTTCAGCCGGCGCGATGACCAGGCCGAGCATCTGCTCGACACTTTTGGCACGCAGGGTGATCGGCGCAACGGACGGCAAGTACTGCTCGCTGACGGCTTCGGTGATCGGACCCGCTTCGCCGCCGGTGATTTCCAGCAGCAGGCCAGTGGCGCGCTCCATGGCTTCACGCGCCAGCTTCCAGTCCACGCCGCGCTCGTAGCGGTGCGACGCATCGGTGTGCAGGCCGTAGGAACGGGCCTTGCCGGCGATGGCGATCTGGTCGAAGAAGGCACTCTCAAGGAACACGTCGCGGGTGGTCTCGGACACACCGCTGTGCTCGCCACCCATCACGCCGGCAATCGCCAGGGCGCGGGAGTGGTCGGCGATGACCAGGGTGTCGGCACGCAGGCTGACTTCCTGGCCGTCGAGCAGCACCAGCTTCTCGCCTTCTTCCGCCATGCGTACACGGATGCCGCCGTTGATTTCGGCGAGGTCGAACGCATGCAGCGGTTGGCCCAGCTCCAGCATCACGTAGTTGGTAATGTCGACGGCCGCGTCGATGCTGCGCACGTCAGCACGGCGCAGGCGCTCAACCATCCACAGCGGGGTTGGCTTGGACAGATCGACGTTACGGATCACACGACCCAGGTAACGCGGGCAGGCGTTTGGCGCCAACACGTCGATCGGGCGTACTTCATCGTGTACTGCAGGCACGGCGGCAACCACAGGGCGGGTGACCGGAGCGTTGTACAACGCGCCCACTTCACGCGCCAGGCCGGCCAGGGACAGGCAGTCGCCACGGTTCGGGGTCAGGTCGACCTCGATGCTGGCGTCTTCCAGTTCCAGGTAAACGCGGATGTCCTGGCCCACCGGCGCATCGGCCGGCAGTTCCATCAGGCCATCATTGCCCTCGCCGACCTGCAGCTCCGCCTGGGAGCACAGCATGCCGTTGGACTCGACGCCACGCAGCTTGGCTTTCTTGATCTTGAAGTCGCCTGGCAGCTCGGCACCGATCATGGCGAATGGGATCTTCAAGCCCGGGCGCACGTTAGGCGCTCCGCACACGACCTGGAAGGTTTCCGCGCCATTGCTGACCTGGCACACACGCAACTTGTCGGCATCGGGATGCTGCTCGGTGCTCAGCACCTCGCCCACTACGACGCCGCTGAAAACGCCGGCCGCCGGAGTGACGCTATCGACCTCAAGACCGGCCATCGACAGACGAGCAACCAGCTCGTCGCGATCTACCTGCGGGCTTACCCAGCCACGCAGCCATTGTTCACTGAATTTCATCCTGCTCTCCTAAAGATTCGTTACGACTAGCGAAATTGCGCGAGGAACCGCAAGTCGTTGTCGAAGAACAGACGCAAGTCGTTCACGCCGTAACGCAGCATGGCCAGACGCTCAACGCCCATGCCGAAGGCAAAGCCCGAGAACTCTTCCGGATCAATGCCGGACATGCGCAGCACGTTGGGGTGAACCATGCCGCAGCCCATCACTTCCAGCCAGCCAGTCTGCTTGCAGACGCGGCAGCCTTTACCGCTGCACATCACGCATTCCATGTCGACTTCAGCGGAGGGTTCGGTGAACGGGAAGAACGATGGACGGAAACGCACCGCCAGCTCTTTCTCGAAGAACACCCGCAGGAATTCTTCGATGGTGCCTTTGAGGTCGGCGAAGTTGATATCGCGATCAACCAGCAGGCCTTCGACCTGGTGGAACATCGGCGAGTGGGTGATATCGGAGTCGCTGCGGTACACACGGCCTGGGCAGACAATGCGAATCGGCGGCTTGTTCGCTTCCATGGTGCGGACCTGTACCGGCGAGGTATGGGTGCGCAACAACATGTTCGCGTTGAAATAGAAGGTGTCGTGCATCGACCGGGCCGGGTGATGACCTGGGATGTTGAGCGCCTCGAAGTTGTGATAGTCGTCTTCGACCTCAGGGCCTTCGGCGATGCCGTAGCCAATGTGGGTGAAGAACTGCTCGATACGTTCCAGAGTCCGGGTGATCGGGTGCAGACCGCCCGAGGCCTGGCCACGGCCAGGCAGGGTTACGTCAATGGACTCGGCGGCGAGCTTGGCCGCAAGATCGGCCTCCTCGAGCGACGCCTTGCGCGCATTGAGAACCTCTGTGACACGCTCCTTGGCGACGTTGATCAGCGCACCGACTTGCGGACGCTCTTCAGCCGGCAAATTCCCCAGGGTCTTCATCACCTGAGTCAATTCACCTTTTTTGCCAAGGTAGTGAACCCGGATTTGCTCCAGGGCATTTACATCTTCAGCGCTTTGCACTGCCTCAAGGGCTTGAGCAACGAGCGCGTCCAGGTTTTCCATGTACAGACTCCAGATACAAAATAGGGGAAGAGCTTGAAGGCTCTTCCCCTATTTATGACGTTTACCACCGAGGACCACAGGAGTAGCCCAAGGTGACTGTCGGGGGTACTTAAGCCAAGGTGGCTTTAGCTTTCTCGACAATCGCAGCAAACACCGCTTTTTCGTTCACGGCCAGTTCAGCCAGAACCTTACGGTCGATTTCGATGGACGCTTTTTTCAGGCCAGCGATGAAACGGCTGTAGGACAGACCGTTAACACGTGCACCGGCGTTGATACGAGCGATCCACAGAGCGCGGAACTGACGTTTTTTCTGACGACGGTCGCGGTAGGCGTATTGGCCTGCCTTGATTACCGCTTGCTTGGCAACACGGAATACGCGTGAACGCGCGCCGTAGTAGCCTTTAGCAAGTTTCAGAATTTTTTTGTGACGTTTACGGGCAATGACGCCACGCTTTACACGAGCCATGAGTTACTTCCTCTATTCTTGATCCAAAAATTAACGAAGGCGCAGCATGCGCTCGACTTTTGCCACGTCAGACGGATGCAGCAAGCTGCTACCGCGCAGTTGACGCTTACGCTTGGTCGACATTTTGGTCAGGATGTGGCTCTTGAAAGCGTGCTTGTGCTTGATACCGTTAGCAGTTTTCAGAAACCGCTTAGCAGCACCACTTTTAGTCTTCATCTTTGGCATGTTCGGATACTCCGCATTCAGTTGATAAACATAATCAGAAGGCCTGCCGTGCCCTGTTGATTACTTCTTCTTTTTCGGGGCGATGACCATGATCAGCTGGCGTCCTTCCATCTTAGGATGCTGCTCGACGGAACCGTACTCCAGCAGGTCAGCTTCAACCCGCTTGAGGAGTTCCATCCCCAGCTCCTGGTGGGCCATCTCACGGCCGCGGAATCGCAAGGATACCTTGGCCCTGTCCCCATCACTCAGGAAACGTACCAGGTTGCGCAGTTTTACCTGGTAATCCCCTTCCTCCGTCCCTGGACGAAACTTGATTTCTTTTACTTGAATCTGCTTCTGGTTCTTCTTCGCTGCGGCAACCTGCTTCTTCTTTTCGAAGATCGACTTGCCGTAGTCCATCACCCGGCAAACGGGTGGGATTGCATCGGCGGAAATTTCCACCAAGTCCAATTTGGACTCTTCAGCAATACGAAGCGCTTCATCAATCGAGACGATGCCAATCTGCTCGCCGTCAGCGCCAATTAACCGAACCTCGCGTGCCGAGATATTCTCGTTGATCGGGGCTTTCGGTGCAGCTCGTTTATCTTGTCTCATTTCACGCTTAATAATAATTACTCCGAATCTGGGCGACCACGCCGGGAAACCGCTTGCGCGAGGAACTCAGCGAACTGGGCGACGGGCATCGAGCCCAGGTCAGCACCTTCACGAGTACGCACAGCGACAGTCTGCATCTCGACTTCCCGATCTCCGATAACCAAGAGATAGGGAACCTTGAGCAAAGTATGCTCGCGGATTTTAAAGCCGATCTTTTCATTTCTCAAGTCGGACTTGGCACGAAATCCGCTTTCGTTGAGTGTTTTTTCAACTTCAGCGGCAAAATCTGCCTGTTTATCAGTGATATTCATGATCACTGCCTGAGTCGGCGCCAGCCACGCAGGGAATGCACCCTCGTAGTGCTCGATCAGGATCCCGACGAACCGTTCGAACGAGCCGAGGATCGCCCGGTGCAGCATAACCGGGTGTTTACGGCTGTTGTCTTCGGAGACGTATTCGGCTCCCAGACGGATCGGCAGGTTAAAATCGAGCTGCAGGGTACCACACTGCCAGACGCGGCCAAGGCAATCTTTCAGCGAGAACTCGATCTTCGGACCGTAGAACGCGCCCTCACCCGGCTGCAGGTCGTACGCAAGCCCCGCACTGTCCAGCGCTGCGGCCAATGCAGCTTCGGCGCGATCCCACAGCTCGTCGGAGCCGACGCGCTTTTCCGGACGAGTGGACAGTTTCATCTCAACTTCGGTGAAGCCGAAATCGCGATAAACGTCCATGGTCAGTTTGATGAACGCCGCGGATTCGGCCTGCATCTGCTCTTCAGTGCAGAAGATGTGGGCGTCGTCCTGGGTGAAGCCACGCACACGCATGATGCCGTGCAGCGCACCCGACGGCTCGTTACGGTGACAGGCACCAAACTCGGCCAGGCGCATCGGCAACTCGCGGTAGCTCTTCAGGCCCTGGTTGAACACCTGCACGTGGCATGGGCAGTTCATTGGCTTGATGGCGTAATCGCGGTTTTCCGACTGGGTGGTGAACATGTTGTCGGCGTAGTTGGCCCAGTGCCCGGATTTCTCCCACAGGCTGCGGTCAACGACCTGGGGAGTCTTGATCTCCAGGTAGCCGTTTTCGCGCTGAACCTTGCGCATGTACTGCTCGAGCACCTGGTACAGGGTCCAGCCGTTGGGGTGCCAGAACACCATGCCCGGCGCTTCTTCCTGGAGGTGGAACAGGTTCAGGCGCTTGCCGATCTTGCGATGGTCGCGTTTTTCGGCTTCTTCGATGCGCTGGATGTAGGCCGCCAGCTGCTTCTTGTCAGCCCAGGCAGTGCCGTAGATCCGCTGCAGTTGCTCGTTCTTCGCGTCGCCACGCCAGTAGGCGCCGGACAGCTTGGTCAGCTTGAAGGACTTGAGGAAGCGTGTGTTCGGCACGTGCGGGCCACGGCACATGTCGACGTATTCTTCGTGGTAGTACAGGCCCATGGCCTGCTCGTCCGGCATGTCTTCCACCAGGCGCAGCTTGTAGTCTTCGCCACGGGCGGTGAACACGTCGATCACTTCGGCGCGCGGCGTGACTTTCTTGATCACGTCGTAATCTTTTTCGATCAGCGCGTGCATGCGTTGTTCGATGGCGGCCAGATCGTCCGGGGTGAAAGGACGCTCGTAGGCGATGTCGTAATAGAAGCCTTCGTCGATGACCGGGCCGATTACCATCTTCGCGGTTGGATACAACTGCTTGACCGCGTGGCCAATCAAGTGAGCGCAAGAGTGGCGAATGATCTCCAGCCCCTCTTGATCCTTGGGCGTGATGATTTGCAGGCTGGCGTCGTTGGTGATCAGGTCGCTGGCGTCAACCAGCTTGCCGTCGACCTTGCCGGCCACGGTGGCCTTGGCCAGGCCTGCACCAATGGATGCGGCAACCTCGGCTACGGAAACCGAATGATCAAATGAACGTTGACTGCCGTCGGGAAGAGTAATAGTTGGCATGGCGCCTCCTCTCCTAGTGGTGACCCCTACCAAAGGTCACGTGGGTTGGGATGAGCCAGTACAAGATCCAACACCAGGCCGTTCAGTGATGAACGCCTGCCTTACAGCGGCAGGAGCCTTTCGGCCAACCGATAATCGAACCAGAGTGACTGGAGTGAGCTAAAAAGAACATGGCAAGGCGGCAATTGGCGCGCCTGGAAATAGCCAAGCGCAAGATCCTAGCACAGATGAACGGTCATCGCGGGGCTGCTATCTTGCGTAAAGACAAATTCCAGCCTTTATAGCTGCAAAAGTGAACTTGAGCTGTACGCAATGCCTCAAACCCACTGAGAATCGCCGTTCGTCCTCGACCCAAAGGAGCATCCTCATGATGCGTTTTACCTCCACCCTCGCTCTCGCCGCTTCCCTGACCCTCCTTTCCCTCGGCGCGCAGGCAGCAGCCCCGTCGAACTGGCCAGCCGGTGCCCGTGACAGCTTCGTCAGCGATTGCAGCGCAGCCGCCAGCCAGAACGTGGACGCCAAAACTGCCAAAGCCCACTGCGAATGTGGCGCTGACAAGATCAACGCCGAATTGAGCACTGCGGAAATCAAAGAGCTCATGACCAACCAGAACGCCAGCCCGGAGCTGAAAAACAAGGCAGTCGCGGCTATTTCGTCCTGCAAAGTCGTGAAGAAAAAGTAAGATTTGCCGCTGATCTCACGGCTTTTTTGGCGGTAAAACAGGCTTAAAACTGCCGTTTCTCACAAATTACGCAGCTTTTACGGCTTTTTTTACCAGTTGATATTTCGAGCCAAAGCCCCGTAAATCGGGGCTTTCAGCCGGATCAGGCACTAAACGCAACGCTATTGATTAGCAAACAATGCCTTGGGGGGGCTCCCAAGCCGAACATTTCGACTATGATAGCCCGGTGTGCCCAGTTGGCCTGAGCAGCACAGCACTACTGAAAATATATGTTTCTTGGAGATACACCATGTCTAATCGCCAAACCGGCACCGTTAAATGGTTCAACGATGAAAAAGGCTTCGGCTTCATCACTCCTCAAGGTGGCGGTGACGACCTGTTCGTACACTTCAAAGCTATCGAAAGCGACGGTTTCAAAAGCCTGAAAGAAGGCCAAACCGTTTCCTTCGTGGCTGAGAAAGGCCAAAAGGGTATGCAAGCTGCACAGGTTCGCGGCGAGTAATTCTCCGCTGAGCTAAAAAAACCCCGTCCATGTGACGGGGTTTTTTATGGGCGCTGCAAAAGCCTTGAAAGACCTAGCCGCAATTGACTCGCGTGATCACCAGGTTGTCATCGGTGTTCAGGTTCAGGCGGTCGGAACGGTATTCCAGCGTGATCATGTCGTTAGGCTTGAGGATCCGTGCGTTCTGCGCACCGGCGCGGGTACGCGCCTGCTCCAGCAATTGGGGCGAAGCTTTCTGGCCGATGGTGAATTCGGCGGCCTTCGACTCACAGCGGCTATGACCGGTATCGGCCACGGCGGCGTCTTTGGCTGGCTCAGAGGCACCCGGGGTGCTGCAACCCGCCAACGCGAGTGCTGCCAACAAAGTACCGAATGATGCGAGCTTCCAAGGCATGAAGCCTCCTATGATAAAAAATGGACAGAGATCGTGCGACAGCGATTGGGCGGATTGGTTTCAAGACGTAAACCGCCGCAGGGCAAGTCTGCCTGACTCTCGACAGGCATTCGCCCGGTCAATCGTGACCAGATATGAACGAAATCAGTAGATGTCGATGTAGTCAGACGCCGGCTTCGGCCAATTTTCCTTCAGTGCATTGAAGATCTGCGTCACCCAGACTTCGTCGCTGGCGGCCACATTCCCTACGCATCCGGAGCCCTTGGCCCAGGTCTCCAGGCGAAACAGCAGCCCGTCGATGTCCACACCGCCCACCACCTTCCCTGAGGAGATATAGGCGATTCCGGCCTGGGTCACCCGCAGTTGGGCATGTTCGTCGTCATTAGCACTGGCGAGAAGCTGGCGAACATTCGCCAGCGTCAGGTTCTCGGGGTTGTTCAAGTCGATCTGCACGCGGTGTTCCCCGGCAATTAAACAGGCGGCCAGTGTCGCACAGCGCGACCGTCATTCCGAATCGCCTCATGCCTAAGTATCAGTGCCAAATACGATGCAAAATGGTTAACTGGGCCGGTAAGAACCGCGTTCCAGCGCACTGCCCAGTACTTTCAGCCCCGCGAGACAGTCATGACCACCGTAACGCTCCAAGCCGACATCAAAGCCAAGTGGCCCCAAGGACAGAGCTCCTACAGCCCCGGAAGCCCGGAGGAATTGGCGATCATTGGTATCGACCTGCTGGTCAAGGAGCTGGGTACACAAGCGGCGCAAGCGTTCATCGGCCAGATATTCGAGAAATACCCGGCCGACCACATGGGGGCACACAACCCCGAGCGCGAATAAGAACCGGCCGGCGAACGCCGACCGGTCAACACCTTACTTCAGACGCGCCAGGCGCTCGGTCAACAGATCGAAGAAGCCTTGGGCATCACCGTTCTCCACCCAGAACGCGTTCTTCGGTTGCTTCAGACCGTCGTACCAGTCGACGATG
Organism: Pseudomonas sp. A39; assembly: GCF_058145955.1. Lineage (NCBI taxonomy): Bacteria > Pseudomonadati > Pseudomonadota > Gammaproteobacteria > Pseudomonadales > Pseudomonadaceae > Pseudomonas > Pseudomonas sp. A39. The sequence goes on along the minus strand of NZ_JBYVMD010000011.1, from coordinate 44,066 downwards.
GTTTGGCCGAAGGTCGGGCCTTCCCGGCTGTCCACTACCACGTTGACTTCACGGCCGGTGAACAGTGAAGGCTTGAGCAGGTAAGCGACGACGGTCGCGTCATGCACCGGGCCGCCTGGAATACCGTAGTGCTCCATGTCGCCCTTGACGTATTCATTGAGAATATCGCTAACCACCTTGCTTGCGTTGTTCTTGAGGTCGGCGATCCCTTTCAGGCGGGCTTCGCTGGTCAGTACCTTGTGGGTCACGTCCAACGGAAGGTAGGTCAGCTTGACGCCACTCTTGAGCACAATCTCGGCCGCCACGGGGTCGGCAAACAGGTTGAACTCCGCCACCGGCGTAATATTGCCGCCGTTGAAGTGCGCGCCCCCCATCACCACCACTTCCTTGATGCCCTGGGTGATTTCCGGTGCCTGGGTCAGCGCCAGCGCCAGGTTGGTCTGCGGGCCGAGCATGGCGATGGTGATACTGTGAGGCTTGGCGGTGCTCAGGGTCTTGATCAGGTAGTCGACGGCATTGCCTTCAGCCAAGCCCTTTTTAGGCTCATGCACGGTGACACCGGAAATACCTTCCTTGCCATGGATGTTCTCGGCGTAGATCGGCGTGCGCAGCAGCGGCGCTGGCGCACCGGCGTACACCGGGATGTCCTCGCGCCCTGCCCATTCGCGGGCCAGGCGGGCGTTGCGGGAGGTCTTGTCCAGGCGCACGTTGCCGGCGACGGTGGTCAATGCACGGATGCTCAGTTCATCCGGCGAAGCCATCGCGAACAGCAACGCCACCACATCATCAGCACCGGGATCGGTATCGATGATCAGGTCGATTTTTTCCGCCGCCTGGGCGCTTGCAGCAGTGAGTGCGGACAAAAGCAGAACACTCCGAAACAGGTTTTTCAGGGTTGGGAGACCACGTTGCATAAAACACTCCTTGTCGTTGAGAACGTTAGAACGTTACGCCGGACACCAGCGCGATATTGCAGTAAGGCTGGCATTCGCCGGTGCGCACCACGGCGCGCGCCTTGCGGCTGAGCTGTTTGAACGCTTCATGGCTGACCAGGCGCCGCTCACCCAGGGCCGCCTCGTCGCTGAGCGTATTGAGCTCGTTCAGCGCAGGCGGCTGCTTGAGCAGGATTTCTTCGGCCAGCACATGGCTTTCCACTTGCATCTCGCTGAGCACGATGCGCAAGGTGCTGATGAAATCCGGGATGCCCTGGGTCAACGCCAAGTCAATCAACTCGACGCCCGGCGGCACTGGCAGGCCAGCGTCGCCGATCACCAGGATGTCGCCGTGTCCGAGTGAGGCGATGACACGCGACAGGGCGATATTGAGCAGAGGTGTCTTTTTCATGAGGGCACAAAACCTTGTACGTCGTGCAGCGTTGGAATAGAGGGTTGCGCGCCGGCGCGGGTGACCGACAGTGCCGCAGCGACCTGGCCAAAACGAATGGCCTCGGCCTCGCTTTTGCCATTGGCGAGTGCCGCAGCAAAGCCACCGACGAAGGTATCGCCCGCTGCGGTGGTGTCGACCGCCTTGACCTTCGGCGCCAGCAGGTGCTCAAAGCCCTGGCCGTCAGTAAACAGCGCGCCCTGAGCCCCCAGGGTGATGATGACTTTGCCGGCGCCCGCCTGGATCAGGTGGGTTGCCGCTGCCTTGGCGCTGTCAATGGAGTCGACCGTCACGCCGCTCAGTGCGGTGGCTTCGCTTTCATTCGGGATCAGGTAGTCGATCGAGGCATACCATTCAGCCGGCAACGGAGCGCTGGCCGGAGCCGGGTTAAGGATCACCGTCTTGCCCAGTTCACGACCGCGCTTGAGGGCATAACCCACCGTATTCATCGGCACTTCCAGCTGGCAGACGATCACGTCAGCCGCTTGCAGCACCGCATCGAACGCCTGCAACGAGGCTGGCGTCAGTTCGCCGTTACTGCCCGCCACGATCACAATCGCATTCTGGCTGCTGTCATCGACCACGATGAGGGCCACGCCACTGGAGCCGTCTACGGTACTGACGGCTTGGCAATCGATGCCCTCCACCTGCAACGCATCACGCAATTGCGTGCCATAGGCATCGGTACCGACACAGCCAATCATCGACACATCGGCCCCCAGGCGTGCCGACGCTACCGCCTGGTTCGCGCCCTTGCCGCCGGGCACGGTGGAGAACGTCTGGCCGATCAAGGTCTCACCGGCACGCGGCAACCGGCTGGCGCGGGTCACCAGGTCCATGTTCAAGCTGCCTACTACCACTACTTTTGCTGGCATACATCAGTACTCATCAATTCGGTTCAGCGGTATTGGGCGAACGTACCGGCGACGGGCGCCGTCGACTCACGCAACACGATGCTCGGCGTCACGATGCGTTGATCGATCGGCAGTTGGGGTGTCGCAATTCTACGCAGTAACAGTTCGGCCGCCGTCTCGCCCAGTTGCACGATCGACTGCCCGACCGTGGTCAACGCCGGGTAGACGTAACGGCCCATTTGAATGTCATCGAAACCGATCACCGACAGCTCACCCGGCACCCGGATATTGCGCTCGGCTGCCGCGCGCAATACGCCGAAACCTATCATGTCGTTGCTGGCAAAAATCGCGCTGGGCGGGTTGTTCGCCAGCAACTGCACGGCGGCGGCATAACCGCCCGTACTGGTGAAATCGCTTTCCTGGGTGCGATTGGCCGCCACAGCCACGCCCGCCTCTTGCAGCGCACGGTGATACCCCGCCAGACGCATTTGCGCGACACGGGTATGGGCGGGACCGCCGATGCAAGCGATGTCACGGTGGCCCAGTTCGAGCAAGTGCCGGGTCGCCAGGTAGGCGCCCTCCTCGTGATCGATACGTACCAGGTCCACGTCTATGCCATCCAGCGCCCGGTCGACAATGACCATGGGCGTGCGCACCGCGCTCAAGCCGGCGGCCAGGCCACTGTCGTCGCCGCCAACCGAGGTCACGATCAAGCCGTCGATGCGCTTCTCCAGCAACACGCGCAAATAGCTGCGCTGCTTTTCCGCGTTATCGTCGGAGTTGCAGAGGATCACACAGTAACCGTTACGCTCGCAGTAATCCTCGATACCACGCGCCAACTCGGCAAAATACGGGTTGAGGCTGTTGGGCACCAGCAAGCCGATGGTGGCCGTGGTCTTCGCCTTGAGCGAACGCGCGACGGCACTGGGCACGTAGTCGAGCTGCTTGATCGCGGCTTCGACCTTGATGCGTACCGGCTCGCTGACCGGCCGTGTCTTGTTCACCACATGCGACACCGTCGTGTAGGAAATACCTGCAAGCGCTGCCACATCCTTGATCGTCGCCATGGTTCAGCCTCGCCGACTGGCGCGTTGGCTGCGGTAGGTATCGAGGACCACGGCAATCACGATCACGGCACCCGTGATGATGCGTTTCGTAGGTTCCGTGGCACCGATCTGCGCCAGGCCAGCGGCCAATACCGAAATAATCAACACACCAAAAAAGGTACTGATCACCGAACCGCGCCCGCCCATCAGGCTGGTACCGCCGATCACCACGGCCGCGATCACTTGCAGCTCCAAGCCTGAACCGGCGTTCGGGTCCGCCGCTTCCAGGCGCGAAATCTGGAACAACGCCGCCACACCGGCCAGCAGGCCCATGAGGCTGAACACCAGGATCTTGTACGGTTTGGGGTTGATGCCCGCCAGGCGCACGGCCTCTTCATTGGTGCCGATACCGATCAGGTAACGACCAAACACCGTACGCGTCAGTACAAGCTGCGCGGCGATGATCACCAGCAAGGCAATGATGAATGACGGCGAGATACCAAAGGCAATCGGGTTGGACAGCCAGGCAAATGAATCACCGATATAAGCGGTGCGCGAGCCGGTCATCTGGTACGCCACGCCACGGGCCATTTCCAGCACGCCGAGGGATACGATAAACGACGGGATGCGCCAGGCCACGGTGATCGAGCCGGTGATGGTTCCGGCCAATGCGGCACAGCCCATGCCCAGCACCGCAGCCGGTAGCACGCTCCACCCCCAGCTGAGAATCGCCACGCTGACCGCTGATGCCGCCAGTGCCAGCACCGAGCCCACCGACAGGTCAATACCGCCGATGATCAGGATGAAGGTCATGCCCACCGCCAACACCATCAGGTCCGGAATCTGGTTGGCCAGGGTGCTGAAGGTGTCATAGGACAGGAAGTGATCGCTGAGCACCGAGAACAGCGCAATCATCGCCAACAAGGCGCCGGCCAGGCCCAGGTAAGTACCCAGGCCGTAGAAGTTGCCGCCCGTTTTACCGGGGGAAGTTGTGGTTTTCATGGGGTATCCCTAAGCACTGCGTCGTTGAGCAGCGCATCACGTTTCTGATAGCCGGCGAAGGCGGCGGCGAGCAATTCGTCCTGGGTCCAGCTGTCGCGCTCGAACGTCTCGATCAAGCGCCCGGCGGACAACACACCGATGCGGTCGCAGATCAGCATGAGCTCACGCAGATCGCTGGACACCACCACCAGTGCTTTGCCTTGACGGGTCAATTCGCCCAGCAAGGCATAAATATCGAATTTGGCACCGACGTCGATGCCGCGGGTGGGTTCGTCGAACAGCATCACCGAGCAGTCGCGCTCCAGCCAGCGGCCAATCACCACCTTTTGCTGGTTGCCGCCGGACAGTTCCGACACCAATTGCGCCGGACTGGAACTGCGGATGCGCATGGCATCGATCTGACGCTTGGCCAACGCCGTTTCGTCGCGGCTGTTGACCACGCCGCCGCCGGAGATTTCCGGCATGTTGCCCAGGGCAATGTTGGCGCTGATGGACTGAGTCAGCAACAGGCCCTCACCCTTGCGGTCCTCGGTGATCAGGGCAATGCCATGACCCACCGCGTCCACGGGCGAGCGAATGCTCACCACCTGGGCGGGCGAGCCGAGCGCCACAGTACCGCTATCGGCCAGGTCGGCGCCGAAGATCAGACGCAGCAATTCAGTGCGTCCGGCGCCGATCAGGCCGGAGATACCGTAGATCTCGCCCGCGCGCACTTCAAAGGACACGTCGCGGACCTTGTCCGAGCGCGTCAGGCCTTTCACCGTCAGGGCCGGCCCACCGATGGTGCGCGGGCCCAGGTCAATGTGCTCGCCCAGCTCACGACCGACCATCAAGGTGACCAGTTGCTCGCTGTTGTAGTTGGCCATCGGCTCGACGCAGACCAGCTTGCCGTCGCGCAATACCGCAATGCGTTGGGCGACACGGGCCAGCTCTTCCAGCCGGTGCGAGATATAAATAATCGCCACGCCCCGGGCCTGCAGGCGAGTGATTTGTTCAAACAGCATCTCGACTTCACGCGCCGTGAGCATGGCCGTGGGCTCGTCGAGGATGAGTACGTGGCAATCGCCGATCAGGTTGCGGGCGATCTCGACCATCTGCTGATGGCCTATCCCCAGGCTGCCAACCAAGGTATCGGGGTCGATGGCGTCCAGGCCGACCTGGGCCATGGCCTCGATCGCAGCCTTGCGCAATTGTTTGCGACTGATCCAGCCACAATGACTGGGCAGGTTATCCAGGAACAGGTTTTCGGCGACGGTCAGCGTCGGCAGCAGGTTGAGCTCCTGCATGACCATGCGCACGCCCAGCTCTTCGGCCTGGGTACGGCTGCCCGGCGTGTAGGCCTGGCCATTGAACTGCATGTGCCCAGTGGTCGGGGTGACCAGGCCGCCGATGATCTTCGACAAGGTACTTTTGCCTGCGCCGTTCTCACCGGTCAGCGCCAGCACTTCCCCGCGGTTGAGCGTCAGGGTGATGTCGGACAGAACCGGCTGGGCATAGGTCTTGCCGATACCGCTGACCGAGAGGACAGCGTTCGGGGCGGAAGATGACATAGGAAAATCTCCAGGCGCCCGCTCAGGACGAGCGGACGCTGTTGGGTGCTGCCAGGATTACTTCTTGAGGACGAGTTCGACCGGGGTTTCGATCACGCCATCCTTGGAGTCGACTTTCTCACCCTTGACCAACTTGAGCGCGTTCTGGATACCGAACACGGCTTGCTGGGCAGCAGCCTGGTCAGCGGTTGCCAGCACACGGCCGTCCTGCAACATTGGCTTGATGGCTTCGATATTGTCGTAACCCACGACCAACACCTTGCCGGCCTTGCCTGCCGCACGTACGGCGGAGACAGCGCCCAGGGCCATGTTGTCGTTACCGGCCAACAGGGCCTTGAGGTCCGGGTACTCGCTCAGCATGGCGGACGCCACTTTCTGGCCCTGGTCGATTTCCCAGTTGCCGGATTGGGTGGAGACAATCTTCATGCCGGCAGCATCCATCGCATCCTTGAAGCCTGCGGTACGTTGCTGGGCGTTGGTGGTGGTCGGTACACCTTCAATGATGCCCACCTTGTCACCCGAGGCCAGTTGCTTGGCCAGGTAGTCGCCCACCAGCCTGGAGCCTTTGCGGTTGTCCGGGCCTACGAACGGAATATTGAGGTTTTTGCTTTTGAGCACGTCCGGGTCCAGGCGGTTGTCGATGTTGACGACCTTGATACCGGCATCCGAAGCCTTCTTCAGCACGGTCACCAACGCCTTGGAGTCGGCGGGTGCGATGACGATAGCGTTGACCTTGGAGAGGATCATCTGGTTGACGATGTCGATCTGCGCGCTGGTGTCGGTTTCGTTCTTGATCCCGTTGGTGATCATGTCGAAATCGGCGGCGTGATCTTTCTGATAGGCCTTGGCGCCATCTTGCATGGTCACGAAAAATTCGTTGGCGAGGGACTTCATTACCAGGCCGACCTTCGGTTTGGCGGCGGCGTCATCAGCAAATGCAGAGGAAAGAGGTAAAGCGGCGGATGCGGCAGCTAGCACAGCGACAGCGAGAAGACGTCCAGCAAATGGCAGCTTCATGGGTTCACTCCGATCTTATGATTATTGTGAGCAACGCTTGCACCGAAGAGCGCTTCGGCAGCCGTCCCACCTGGGTGGCTGATACGAGCTGTCACGATACTCCAGGAGTGTTCCGTGAAACATCTCGCAAACGTTTGCGTTATTCAAACTATGAGAACCTTGTCGAGATTTGTCAACGGTTGAAAACAGCCTTTCATCCAAGCCATCGAGCCCCGCCCTCTTGTCCTGCAAAGGCAGCCGCTAAACATCGCGCGCGCACGGTCGTTCTCTAAAACGACAGGCCGTAGGTGTCACTCACGCCTTAGCCGAGTACGCACCGTCCACTTTTTCGGACAACCGAACGCAAGGCAGTCCGATGTTCGGAAAGCCGGACGCCTACTGGCGCCGTCGCCACAAAACATCAATATAATCTGTTTTAAATCAATAAGTTGTTTTATATCCGCGAACACAATCAGCCTGGTACAGATCCTGCTCTACCCCATCACCTCGTGGCATTCAGAACCGCCCGGGTGTTCTAGATGAACCTGCTACAGCACTCATCAAAAACCAGAGAGAAAAATAATGAAATCTGCACTGAAGACTTTTGTTCCGGGCGCGTTAGCCCTGCTGCTGCTGTTCCCCGTTGCCGCCCAGGCAAAGGAAGCTGAAACCAAGACCAAACTGTCCAACGTGGTGATCCTCGCCACCGGCGGCACCATTGCCGGCGCCGGCGCCAGCGCGGCCAACAGTGCCACCTACCAAGCGGCCAAAGTCGGCATCGAGCAATTGATTGCCGGTGTTCCTGAGCTTAGCCAGATCGCCAATGTGCGTGGCGAGCAAGTGATGCAAATTGCATCCGAAAGCATCAACAATGAAAACCTGCTGCAACTGGGTCGCCGCGTCGCCGAACTGGCCGACAGCAAGGACGTGGACGGCATCGTGATCACCCACGGTACCGACACCCTGGAAGAAACCGCCTACTTCCTGAACCTGGTGGAGAAGACCGACAAGCCAATCGTGGTGGTCGGCTCCATGCGCCCAGGCACTGCGATGTCGGCGGACGGCATGCTCAACCTGTACAACGCCGTGGCTGTGGCCGGTAGCAAAGATGCGCGCGGCAAGGGCGTGCTGGTCACCATGAACGACGAGATCCAGTCGGGTCGCGACGTCAGCAAGATGATCAATATCAAGACCGAAGCGTTCAAGAGCCCATGGGGTCCGCTGGGCATGGTGGTTGAGGGCAAATCCTACTGGTTCCGCCTGCCGGCCAAGCGTCACACCATGGATTCGGAGTTCGATATCAAGAACATCAAGAGCCTGCCTGATGTTGAGATCGCCTATGGCTACGGCAACGTGAGCGACACGGCCTACAAGGCCCTGGCTCAAGCGGGCGCCAAAGCCATCATCCACGCCGGTACCGGCAACGGCTCCGTTTCTTCCAAAGTCGTACCCGCCCTGGTGGAACTGCGTAAGCAAGGTGTACAAATCATTCGTTCTTCCCACGTCAATGCCGGCGGCATGGTATTGCGCAACGCCGAGCAGCCTGACGACAAATACGATTGGGTGGCTGCCCTCGACCTGAACCCACAGAAAGCCCGCATCCTGGCAATGGTCGCCCTGACCAAGACCCAGGACAGCAAAGAGTTGCAACGGATGTTCTGGGAATATTGATTCCTGGTGACACCTTGGCAGGGGCGGTTACCCGCCCCTGCTTCCTCGCAAAAAACCCTCGATACATACACTTTCGCCCTACATAAAATTGCCTGATCTGCTGTCAGACGAACTCCTTGAAGTTTAAGCAGTTGCGAAATCGCCTACAGTTAAATACTGTATGTGCGTACAGCAAACTAAGGAACACTCCGTGGCAAAGTCCTCTTCCGCAGTGCCAACCCCGCCCGATGCCTACCAACGCCTGGCAATCCGTGTGCAAAAGATCATCAATTCGACCAACGCCCAGAAATCCAAGGCGGCGTTGATCTTCCGCTTGCCGGATGAGCCAGAGGATGAGTGGGCGCGTTTGCTGGAGGAAATCGCGGAGAACGACAACGTCACCCTCGCCTATCGGGACGACGGTGGTGTGCAAATTTTCTGGGTTGTACCGAAGGAAGATTGATTCAATGAGTGTCCGTTTTATCGCGGTGTGCTGCCTGTTTTTCGCCGTCACCGCCCACGCCCAGGCCCCCCGAACGTTCAGCGAAGCCAAGAAAGTCGCCTGGAAGCTTTACGCCCCACAATCCACCGAGTTCTATTGCGGCTGTAAATACACCGGCAACCGCGTGGACTTGAAAGCCTGTGGCTACGTCCCGCGCAAAAACGCCAGCCGCGCCGCGCGCATCGAGTGGGAGCATATCGTTCCAGCCTGGCAGATCGGGCATCAGCGCCAGTGCTGGCAGGACGGAGGGCGCAAAAACTGCACGCGCCACGATGACGTGTTCAAGCGTGCCGAAGCCGACCTGCACAACCTGGTGCCGAGCATCGGCGAAGTCAACGGTGACCGTAACAACTTCAGTTTTGGCTGGCTGCCGGTGCAAAGCGGGCAGTACGGTTCATGCCTGACCCAAGTGGACTTCAAGGCCAAGAAGGTTATGCCGCGCCCCTCCATCCGTGGAATGATCGCCCGCACCTACTTCTACATGAGCAAGCAATACGGCTTGCGCCTGTCAAAACAGGATCGCCAGTTGTACGAAGCCTGGAACAAGACCTACCCGGTGCAGGCCTGGGAGCGCCAGCGCAACCAGACCGTGGCGTGTGTGATGGGGCGTGGCAATGAGTTTGTCGGCCCGGTGAACCTGAAAGCCTGCGGTTGAACGTGGGCGGGACTTGCGCCCCGCCAGGCCGTTACTGCGCGGTTTTATGCTCAACGACCTCTGAGATCGTGTCAGTTTTCTTGGCGCGCGCCATCTTCTCGTTGAGCAGCGTCTGCTTGGCCTCAGCCTCAGCCTTGGTTGCGAACGGCCCCAGCAGGACTTCGTCCTTGCCGTCCACTTTCACGATGTAGAAATTGAAACCGTGCTCCAGCAACCAGGCCGTCAGGTCGGTGATCGCCTGTAACTTGTGGTCAGGCGGGCCTACCCACACGTCCCATTCCTGGGCGGCAATCGCACCGGTCTGGGGCTGGCTTTCGGTCACGGCAGGCTTGGCCTTGGGCGCCTCGACGCTTTTGCCTTCACCGCAACCGGCCAATGCCAACACCGCAATTGCCATCGCTACTTTACGCACTGCCCTGCTCCTTAAAAGATAAAGAGGCGACTTTATCATTCACTGTCTATTCTGGCCGTCATAAACGTTGGCTTAAACAATGCGAATGATGTATCGCAGACCTGTATGATGCCGCCATGGGAATTAATGTCGCCTCTATGCGTCCTAAAAGAGGCAGTCACAGGGAAGCGCTTAGCAGTAAGCTACACACATCCGACACCTGCCCTGTCTGAAACATGTGTCCTTAAAAGTAATCAAGGAGAAGTCCATGCTTATACTCACCCGCAAAGTTGGTGAAAGCATAAACATCGGTGATGACATCACGATCACCATCCTGGGCGTCAGCGGCCAGCAAGTACGAATCGGCATCAACGCACCCAAGGATGTTGCCGTGCATCGCGAGGAGATCTACCAGCGCATCCAGGCTGGCCTGACCGCTCCGGACAAAAACCAGACGCCTTGAAGCCCCCTCAGTAGCCAGCCCTTTCGTTCACTGTAACGGCTGGCGAAAACGCCTTCGGACTGATCTTGTGTTGTTGCGTGATTGACCTCGCCAATGTGTTCATCTTCATGGAAAGATGAAACTGTCTTCACGCCTGGAACTTGTTGTTTCATTTACAGCCGAATCTCCTGACTGACACCCCCGCCATTCGTGTGCATTCAGGAGCACGTCGATGAGGCCTACGAACGCACCACCATTTGCCTACAGGTCTTGGATGATCGCCTTATTGATAGGGCTGGCCTTCCTCGGACTGGCTTATGCCTTAAGGTGTGCAATAGAAGACACGGGTTCTGCCGAACCCCACTCCTGGCTGGACCTGACGCTGATGCTCTGCGGGTACCTGTTCCTGTTTTGTCTCAAGCCTATCCAGAAGACCGTGCAGCGTAGATTGTGTCGACGGACTAATGGACAAACGACACGCTGAAGCGTCGTTCTCCGTAATTAGATCACCGGTATTTACAGCGCCGCAACAGGACCTATGCTTGGGCGTGCCCCCTCCGTAAAAGGCGCGCAAGCAGATGGACACCCTGAGTAAATCCCAAATCGAATCAGCACTGGCGGCCCGCCTGCCCAGCTATCAAGTGACCTGCACGTTGCACGCCGACGGGACTCTTTCAGCCGTGCTCAGCGGCCCGGAAACCGACCATTTCGCAATTACCGGAATCGTGCGCGCGCATTATCGTGGTGCCGAAGCGATTGCGCGGCTGGCGAATGAAATCCTCAGGGAGATGGTGCTGTCACGCCAGGGCATTAGGAATAATCGAATGCAACCCCCCGACCCAGCCAGCCTGGAACAAGGCCGAGACCGGTAACGGGCTCGGCCTTTTCGTATCAGCCCACCGCGTTCTGCACGTACAACAAGCCTTGCGTGTCGCGCTGTACGTTTAGCTGCGCGTAACTGTCAATCGAAGGATGTTCGGTAACCATCGGCGTGTGATGCGTCGACGTCACGACCATCACGTCCGCCCCCGCCGCTTCTCCCGCACGAATGCCCACCGTCGCATCTTCAAATACCAGGCACTCCCGCACCGGTACACCCAAACGTTGCGCACCCAGCACGTAACAGTCGGGGTTCGGCTTGCCGATTGCCACATCTTCGGCCGTGACCAGCACCGCCGGCGGCGCAATGCCCGCCGCTTGCAGTCGACGCAACGCCAATTCCCGGGGTGCAGAGGTGACCAGCGCCCATTGGTCACCCGGCAAGCTGCTCAGAAACGCGACGGCGCCGGGAATCGCTACAACCCCCTCGACATCATTGAGTTCAGCCTCGGTAATCCATTGCGCCTCAACCTCAGGGTCGACGCCAGGCAGTGCCTGGCGCGTGATGGTGTCAATCGCGCGGGCACCGTGAATGGTCTTCAAAAACGCTGCCACCTCCAGGCCATGGCGTTCAGCCCAGATGCTCCACACCCGCTCGGCGGCGGCGATGGAGTTGAGCAAAGTCCCATCCATATCAAACAGAAAGGCACGGTAACGGCGGTTGAATACGGCGGGACCTCGGATCGACACTGTGCGGTTCCTCATAGGCGGTGACAAATGATGAGCCCGGTGCAATCTACGGATCACGTCGGGGCTTGTAAACGCTACCGACATAGATTGCATTACAGGTTTGTAATCAAGCTGTAAGTCTTGTCGGCCCCCTCACTTCATACAGTGGAGTCGTCAGTCGCCCTCACCGGATGACGCCACTTCCTAGTGATGAAAAGGGGTACCCCATGAAACCTGCAAGCAAACTCTGCCTGATCGCCGCCGGCCTGCTGATGCTGGGCACGGACACGGCACTGGCCGGCACTGTCGCGTCGGTCAAAGCCAATAACGTAGTGCTGGTGCACGGTTCCTGGGCTGACGGCTCCAGTTGGTCCGAGGTGATCACCCGCCTCCAGGCCGCCGGCCTGCACGTCACCGCCGTGCAGAACCCGCTGACCTCGGTGGCCGACGATGTCGCCGCCACCAAACGTGTGCTGGACCAACAGGACGGCCCTACCGTGCTGGTCGGCCATTCCTACGCCGGTACGGTAGTAAGCGATGCCGGAGTCGACCCGAAAGTCAGCGCCCTGGTGTACGTGGCCGCCCGCGCACCGGACGCCAATGAAGACTTCGTCGCGCTCTCCGCCCAGTACCCGAGCATGCCGGTGCGGGCTGGCGTTGAAGATCACGACGGCTACCTCACCTTGAGCCAGGACGCCTTCCTCAAGTACTTCGCCGCCGATGTACCGCAGGCCAAGGCCCTGGCGTTGTACGCCGTGCAGCAACCCATCACCAAGACCCTGTTCAGCGGCCGTACCGTCAATGCTGCCTGGCACACCAAGCCGTCCTGGTATGCGGTGTCGGCGAATGACCAGACGATCAACCCGGACCTCGAGCGCTTCCTCGCCAAGCGCATGAACGCCACGACCATCGAGTTGCCGTCGAGCCACTTGTCGCTGGTGTCCCACGCCAAGGAAATCACCGACCTGATCCTCGAAGCCTCTGGCCGTCCGCCCGAAGCCCTGCATTAAAAAACACTGCATTACAAACTTGTCATCCTCCTGTTGGTTGGCTGTTCGGGGCGCCTGGTTACTGTGAACTCACCGCCACGAACCGGCGGCCACCCCTTTAAAAGAGAGACCACCATGAAACTGTTTATCCTCGGCTTTGCCGCGTTACTCGCTACCGGCTCCGTACTGGCTGCTGAACCGGTGATCCACGACAAAACCGGCTTCTTCGTACACCTGGACGTAGCCAAAGTGTTGTCGAGCACCGACACCTACGGCCAATGCGGCATCGTCCCGGCGCGACTCGACTATCTGGACAGCCAGGGCCGCGAGCACGTGCTGGATTACCAAGTCCAAGGCATCGGTTGCGCCAGTGACAATTGATCGGGCTACACTTGCGCCACGCACTGAGACAGGGCACTTCCCATGAACATTCTCGTCGTCGAAGACGAACCCAAGGCCGGCAATTACCTGCTCAACGGCCTGCAGGAACTCGGCTACTCCGTCAGCCTCGCCCGCGACGGTGTGGACGGCTTGCACCAAGCCCTTGAAACGCCGTTCGACGTCATCGTGCTGGATGTGATGATGCCGAAAATGGACGGCTGGGAAGTGCTGCGCCGTCTGCGCAAGGAAGCCGACACGCCGGTACTTTTTCTGACGGCCCGCGACGACATCGCTGACCGTATCAAGGGCCTGGAACTGGGCGCCGATGACTACTTGATCAAGCCCTTTTCCTTCGCTGAACTGGTAGCACGCTTGCGCACCCTGACCCGCCGCGGGCCAAGCCGCGAAGAGGAGCAGTTGCAGATCGCCGACCTGCAAATCGACGTGCTGAAGCGTCGCGTCACCCGCGCCGGCACGCGCATCACCTTGACCAACAAAGAGTTCGCCTTGCTGCACCTGTTCGCGACCCACCAGGACCAGGTGCTCTCCCGCTCGCTGATTGCATCGCGGGTGTGGGACATGAATTTCGATAGCGACACCAACGTGGTAGACGTGGCCGTGCGGCGCCTGCGCTTGAAAATCGACGACCCTTTCCAGCTCAAACTGATCCACAGCGTGCGTGGCATCGGCTACCGTTTCGATACCCAACCATGAATAAGCGCCGTCACTACTCCCTGACCCTGCGCTTGGCGTTAATCTTCGCCCTCCTCGCCTTCGCGCTGCTGGCGACCCTGGGTGTGGCGCTGTACCGCGAGCTGGAGCGGGAGTTGATCATGCGTGACGACGCGGCCTTGATCAACCGCATCGATCAATTGCGCAACCTGCTCAATGACAGCAATACCCTGGACCTGATCAAGACCAAGCCGGAACTGTTCCAGAACATGCTGGGCAACCGCGAGTCGGTACTGAGGATTGTCGCACCGGGGCAAAAGCCGCTGCTGACGGTCAACCCTGGCAATATCGAACTGCCATCCGTGCCTCCGGTCCCCAAGAACCACGCACTGACGTTCGCCGACGTGCACCATTTTCCCAGCATCAATGGCGTGCCCTTCGCCACCGTCGCGGCCTCCATCGACTCCGGCGACCTGGGCAGCCTGCAAGTCACTACGGGACGCCTGATGACCGAGCGCACCGCCGTGCTCGCCAGCTATCGCTTGAGCGTTTATATCCTGGCGAGCATGGCCGCAATCATCCTGGCCGTGGTGGGTTACCTGCTGGTTCATCGCGGGCTTTTGCCGTTGCGCCGTCTGGCCCGACACGCCCAAGGCATTGGCGTCGGCAACCTCGCCGAACGCCTCGACAGCCACGGCGCACCGAAAGAACTGCTGCCGATGATCGACTCGTTCAACACCATGCTCGAGCGCCTGGCCAAGGGTTTTGTTCAACTGGGCCAGGTGTCCACCGACATGGCCCACGAACTGCGCACGCCCATCAACAATCTGCTGGGAGAAACCCAGGTCGCGCTGCAACAGAGCCGTAGCATCGAGAGCTATCAGCAACTGCTGGCGTCTAATGTCGAAGAACTTGAACGCCTGGCGCGGATGCTCGACAACATGCTGTTCCTGGCCAGGACCGACCCGGCCAGCGCGCTGCGTCAGCGTCAGGAGCTGAGTGCAGCGGATGAGGTAGAACGCATCGCCGACTACTTTGAAGGTTTGGCGGGTGATGTGCAGATCAGCATTCACGCCGAAGGTGAAGGGGTGATCTGGGCGGAGCCGATGCTGCTGCGCAGGGCCCTGGCAAACCTGTGCGCCAACGCCATTAAATATGGTGCGCCGTGTACTGAGCTGGTGATCCAGGCGGTGCCCAATGCCGAGGGCATTCACCTGAGGGTCAGCAATCGAGGCGAAACCATTGCAGCCGAGCACCTGCCGCGACTGTTCGAACGGTTTTACCGAGTAGATGAGTCACGGGAACGCTCGGCTCAGTCCAACGGACTGGGCTTGTCGATTGTGGCGACCGTCATGCAGCTGCATAACGGACGGTACAGTGTGAGCAGTGAAGCGGGGGTCACGTGCTTTGAGC
Organism: Pseudomonas sp. A39; assembly: GCF_058145955.1. Taxonomy (NCBI): domain Bacteria; kingdom Pseudomonadati; phylum Pseudomonadota; class Gammaproteobacteria; order Pseudomonadales; family Pseudomonadaceae; genus Pseudomonas; species Pseudomonas sp. A39. The sequence goes on along the minus strand of NZ_JBYVMD010000011.1, from coordinate 28,592 downwards.
TGTTCTTTCCACGGCGGGAGGACTCGCCGTAGAAGGCTGGTGTTATTTTGCAAAGGTTTGCCTCTTAACGTTGGACTCACGCCACACTACGCTCGCGTCTCAAGCACATTCTGGCTCAAGGCTGAGCCTGCAACAACGAACATGGAGATTCAGGAATGGAAATACGATTGGGTGTAATGGAAAAGGGGCTGGCTGAGATGAAAGAGAAGCTGATCACCGTTTCGGGCCGGGCAGACTCCATGGATAAGCACTTCGCTTCCAAGGCAGACCTGGCAACCACTGAACTGAACCTTATCAAGTGGTACGTGGCAACCGCATTCGCAATGACAGGCCTGGCTTGCGCTATCACCTTCGGGCTCACCCGACTGTTTGCCGGTTGAGACGCGTCGGGCCGGTCAGCTGACCTGCCCGCCCGCTTCTTTCGCATCCACCGGCGTTTGCCACGCCACCAGTACGGCGGCATGCAATCCGGCGACCATTGTCTCCAGCGCCATCGAGGGCCGCTGCGAACCTGTCACCTGCTCCGGCAGATACGGTACATGGATAAACCCACTGCGTACGGCCGTCGCGGCCAAAGCATGCTGCAATAAATAAAACACCTGATTACACACAAACGTGCCGGCCGTCTGCGATACCGAGGCGGCAATCCCCGCCCCGCGCACGGCCCTGACCATCGCCTTGATCGGCAGGGTCGTGAAATAAGCCGCCGGGCCGTCAGGCGCCACCGCCGTATCAATCGGTTGCTCGCCCAGGTTATCGGGAATGCGTGCATCGTTGACATTGATCGCCACCCGTTCGATGGAAATATCGCTCCGCCCCGGCCCCAGGCCGGTAGCAATCACCATCTCCGGATGCAATTCGTCGATCAACTGGGCCAGGCGCGCGCCCGCCGTGGCAAACGCGCAGGGCAGTCGACGCGCAATAATTTGCACATCATCAGCCAGTTGAACCCCCTCCAATTGGCGCACCGCCTCCCAGGACGGATTCACCGGGTCTTGATCAAAGGGCTCGAAACCCGTCAGCAGTACGATTCGCATCTCGGCCTCACATCAACAGATAAAGCAGCACAATATTGACCACCAGCATCATCAGCGCGGTCGGCAGCTGGGCCTTGATCACCGCGTTCTTGTCGGGCAGTTCGAGCAACGCCGCCGGTACGATATTGAAGTTGGCAGCCATAGGGGTCATCAGGGTACCGCAGTAGCCGGAGAACATGCCGATGGCTGCCATCACTGCTGGATTGCCGCCGTAGATACCCACCAGCACTGGCACGCCGACGCCGCCGGTCATCACCGGGAAAGCCGCGAAGCCATTACCCATGATCACTGTAAACAACGCCATGCCCAGCACGTAGACCATCACCGCCACTAACTTGAAATCCAGGTTGATATAGGTCGTGGTCACATGCGCGACAGCCGTACCGACGCCGGCCTCGTTAAACAGCAAGCCAAGCATCGCTAACATTTGCGGAAGCACCATGGCCCAGCCCAGGGCTTCTGTCAGGCGCCGGGATTCGCGCAAGGCTTGCACCGGCGTATCGCGGGTCAGCCAGCAGGCCAGGCCAAGGGCGATCAGGCAGCCGATACCGAGGGAGACGAAGGTGGTGTTTTTCGGGTCCAACAGCGGTACGCCGCCGATCTCGGTGTGCTTGAGCACCACCGAGCCGATCACCGTGGTCAGCGGAATGGCCAGCGCCGGGATAAACAGCTTGTGACCCAGCCGACCGGCACTGGCACGGGACGCCTTGTCATGCAGCTCGACATGCGTGCCACGGCCGACACCGCCTAAACCTGCGATCAACGCCATCACCACTACGCCAGCGCCAATGACCACCGACGGCAGGCGCTCCCCCACCAGGAATGGAATGGCGAACAACAGCCAGAACAAAGCAGTGGACCAGCGTTTAGGGTGGGTCCTGTCCAACAGGATCATACCCGCCGTGATCAGCAGCAGAACCCCGGCCAGCCAGTACAGGTATTGAATGGAAATGATCATTGCGCGGCCTCCACAGCCGTGGCGGCCGGCGTCATCTCACGGGTCAACCGTCGGTCGAACCGATGCAGGCGAATGGCATGGATGATGAAAGCGCAGATCGCCGTAGGAATACCCCACACCGCAATATGCAGCGGCTCCACATCAATTCCCGAGCCGAGCAGGAAGGTGTGCATCAACGCGATCGCACCAAAGGCGACAAAAATATCTTCACCAAAAAACAGGCCGACGTTGTCCGTCGCGGCGCACATGGCCAGCACCTTGTGACGCAGTTTGTCCGGCAGTTTGCCGTAGCGCTTTTCCGCCGCGCCCTCAGCCATCGGTGCCAGCAACGGGCGCACCATCTGCGGGTGCCCGCCCAGGCTGGTCAAGCCCATGGCCGCCGTGGATTCACGCACAAACAGATAGATGATCAACAAGCGCCCCACGGTGGCGCGCTCGAACCGTGCAATCCAGTTCTGCGCATGCAGGCGCAGCCCATGGCGCTCCAACAGGCCGATGACCGCCAGGGGCAATAACAGAATCAATTGCAGGGCACGGGTCTGAAGGAAGCCATCGCCCATGGTGGCGAGGATTTTTTCCAGCGGGAAATGGGCGGCAAGCCCGGTGGCGATAGCGGCGGCGGTGACCACCAACAGCGGGTTGAAGCGCAAAACGAAGCCAACCACGATCACAAGTACGCCGATCAACGGCCATAAGTTCACAACAGTTTGCATGGCGGTGAGGTCCTTAAGTGCGCGCTGCGGCGCCATTACAGCAGGATGTGAACAAAGGGTTCACAGCAAGAAGTGGCGTACAGTCGGCTCGGTTTTTTATTGTTGACCCGAAAGGGTGAGCGTCAGTGGCGGCAACTTTGCTGCCTGAGAGCGGGAGGTGTCCAACAAGAAAAGTTGTTGCTGCGAACCAATAAATTTTGTGGGTGATTGAAGCGCGCGCATGTAACGAGATGTGGACAGACCAGCAGGGATTCGCGCATCTTAGCGCCGCCTGTTTTACGAGGCGTGCGCCTCAAATCAGCACACGCCTCCCCATTACTGTTATGGATATGGAAATTCTATGAAAACCCAAAAGGTCCTGATCGCGCTCTCCTGCGCTGTGGCGTTGTCCATGCTGGGCGGATGTGCCGCCAAGGTCAAAAGCGGCGGCAGCGTCGCACTGGCCATCCCGGAAGCCGCCAAGCAAAACCTGGTGGTCAGCATCAAAGGCGACAGTCAGGTCGAGCAAAACCCGGACTGGAACCTGCTGACCCGTGACTGGAACAACGCACTCCAGGTGGAAGCCCGCCAGGCAGGTTTCAATGTCACGCCAAGTGCCTCGGTGACGCCGAGTGGCGAAGAGGGTGTCGGCATCAGCATCAATGTGAGTAAGTTCCGTTACATCGAACCGGGCTCGCGGTACGTCGCCGGTGCGCTGGTAGGCAACGCCTGGGTGTTCTCCCGCGCCGACTACTCAGACCTGAAGACTGGCGCGCCCATTGGCTCGCGCACCTACGACACGTCATCGTCCGCCTGGGAAGGGATTGCCTCGGCCATGACACAGAAGCAAGTACAGGCCATTGCCAAGCAGATGATCAGCGACATCAAGAACGCCAAGGCCAAGTAAACCGTCACCGAGCGCGCATGTCTCGAATGTATCGGGAAGCACATCGGTTTGGCGTACAGGCGGCTTGAAGGGGTGGTGGTCGTTGAACCGGTGTTGCTGCAGATTTTCCTCGGAGATAGCGGCTGAGACGGCCACCCGGTATTGTCAGGCCCAAGCGACCTTCACTGAACAAGGGCCTGCATCGGTGACTACACCCCCTTCAGATACCCGCGCCGACACCGGCCTCAGCGTACAAACCCGCCTGATTGCCTTGGTGGTCGCCGTGACCTTCTTCATGGAAAACCTCGATGCCACGGTGATAGCTACCGCCCTGCCGACCATGGCATCGGCCTTCGGCGTGACGCCGGTCGACATGAACATCGGCATCACCGCCTACCTACTCGCCGTGGCGATCTTCATACCGCTGTCCAGCTGGATCGCCGACCGATTTGGCGCGCGCCGGGTATTTGCCGGTGCGATCATCGTCTTCACCCTCGCGTCACTGCTTTGCGGCCTGAGCCAGAACCTTGAGATGTTCGTGTTTGCCCGCCTCCTGCAAGGCATCGGTGGCGCGCTGATGGTGCCTGTGGGGCGTTTGGCGGTGCTGCGCAATACCGACAAAAAAGACTTGGTAAACATGATCGCGATCATCACCTGGCCAGGGCTGGTCGCACCGATTCTGGGTCCATTGGCAGGTGGGTTGATCGTCACCCATGCCTCGTGGCCGTGGATCTTCTACGTGAACCTGCCGTTAGGCGCATTGGCACTGATCGTCGCGCTGTGGTTGGTGCCTGAAGGCCGCGAGGCCAGCGTACGCAAGTTCGACGCCAAGGGCTTTGTGCTGCTGGCAGGCGCCTGCGTGGCGCTGCTCGGCGGGCTGGAATGGCTGGGTAGCCAAGCTGGCGAAATGCTCATCCCTGGCGCCGGGCTGGTGGCGGCAGGCCTACTGCTGTCGGTGTGGGCAGTGCACCATTGCCGGCATTACCCCGATTCGTTGTTGCCGCTGGAAACCCTCTCCATCAATACCTTCCGCGTCAGCATCTACGGCGGCTCACTGTTCCGCCTGGCCATCAGTGCCCTGCCCTTCCTGCTGCCGTTGCTGTTCCAGGTCGCCTTCGGCTTATCGCCAGTGGACGCGGGTCTGTTGGTGCTGGCGGTATTCGCCGGTAACCTGGCGATGAAACCATTTACCACGACCCTCATGCAGCGCTTCGGGTTTCGCAAGGTGCTGATGCTCAATGGTGTGATCGGGGTGGTGTCAATTGCAGCCTGCGCCTTGTTCACCGCGCAGACGCCATTGGCAGTGATTGCGGCGGTGTTGTTCGTCGGCGGCCTGTCACGCTCGATGCAGTTCACCTGCTACAACTCGATTGGCTTCGCCGACGTGCCGAAAGCGCGGATGAGCGAAGCGTCGGCGTTGTTCAGCATGTCGTTCCAACTGGCCATGGGCATGGGCGTAACGGTGGCGGCGTTGTTGTTGCGCGCGTCCATGAGCGTGCAGGGGCATGACGTTCAAGCCCAGGTCACGGATTTTCGGGTAGCGTTTGTCGGGGTCGCCGTGTTGGGGATGTTGGCGCTGGTGGACGTGTATCGGTTACCGGCGCAGGCGGGGGAAAGCGTGTTGACGCGACGTTGAGTGAGCCAACTCGGTGGGTGGCGCTGTGCTTCAACGTTTATCCTGAACCTCAGGCGGCCAGGCGCTGAAGAAAAAAATCACCGCTGGAATCATCACATAGAGCCAGCGGTTGCTTGGATACGCAACCAGTCCGATGATCCACATAATCAATAAAGCACCGCCTGCTCCTCGACGGCGCTTCGGCGTAAACCACGCCCGGAACGATTCAAGTTTTTTACTCGCCATGACCATCTTCCTTTTTGATTGGCGCTTGCAAACGTTTTTCAAATCACAAGCAACAAAAAAGGGCCCACCTTTCGGTGAGCCCTTCTAGACCGCCCAGCAGAGCGGATTTTGTTTGGTAGGCGCGATTGGACTCGAACCAACGACCCCCACCATGTCAAGGTGGTGCTCTAACCAACTGAGCTACGTGCCTGCTGTGAGGCGGCATTCTACGGAATTCCGGAGGGGTGTCAACATCTTTTTTGCAGCTAACCCTATGAATATGCGAATTTTTTATTTGCGTGGAGCACACCTGTGGATTTCGGGTGGCTGGCAGGCAATTTTCAACTCAGGTAGGATCGGCGCACTCGTAAAAAATATAAAACAGAGGTTGCAGGATGGCGAACACCCCCTACCCCCAGTCGTATTACGCCGCTTCCGCGAATGCCGTTCCACCTCGCCCCGTGCTGCAAGGCGAAGTCGAAACCGATGTGTGCGTGATTGGCGCCGGCTACACCGGTCTTTCCAGTGCTTTGTTCCTGCTGGAGAACGGTTTTCGCGTAACGGTGCTGGAAGCCGCCAAGGTGGGTTTTGGCGCCTCAGGCCGCAACGGCGGGCAGATCGTCAACAGCTACAGCCGTGATATCGATGTGATCGAACGCAGCGTCGGGCCCAAACAGGCACAGCTGCTGGGGGAGATGGCATTTGAGGGCGGCAGGATCATCCGCGAGCGGGTGGCCAAGTATCAGATCCAATGCGACCTGAAGGACGGCGGTGTGTTCGCCGCGCTCAACAGCAAGCACATGGGCCACCTGGAGTCACAGAAGCGCCTGTGGGAGCGCTACGGCCACACGCAACTGGAGTTGCTGGACGAGCGCCGTATCCGCGAAGTAGTGGCGTGTGACAACTATGTGGGCGGTTTGCTGGACATGAGTGGCGGACACATCCATCCCCTCAACCTGGCACTCGGCGAAGCGGCAGCCGTGGAGTCTCTGGGCGGTACGATCTACGAGCAATCGGCAGCGGTGCGAATCGAGCGCGGCGCCAACCCGGTGGTGCACACCGCCGAAGGCAAGGTCAGGGCCAAGTTCATCATCGTCGCAGGCAATGCCTACCTGGGCAATCTCGTGCCAGAGCTGGCGGCCAAGTCGATGCCGTGCGGCACACAAGTGATCACCACCGCCCCCTTGGGCGACGAACTGGCAAAAACGCTGCTGCCGCAGGACTACTGCGTCGAAGACTGCAACTACCTGCTCGACTACTACCGCCTCACCAACGATAAGCGCCTGATCTTCGGCGGTGGCGTGGTGTATGGCGCGCGCGACCCGGCGAACATCGAGGCGATCATCCGGCCGAAGATGCTCAAGGCGTTTCCGCAGCTCAAAGACGTAAAGATTGACTACGCCTGGACCGGCAACTTCCTGCTGACCCTGTCGCGCTTGCCGCAGGTGGGTCGCCTGGGCGACAACATTTACTATTCACAGGGCTGCAGTGGTCATGGCGTAACGTATACGCACCTGGCGGGCAAGGTACTGGCGGAGGCACTCAGAGGCCAGGCAGAGCGCTTTGATGCGTTTGCCGACCTGCCGCACTATCCGTTCCCGGGCGGGCAACTGCTGCGCACCCCGTTCGCGGCGTTGGGGGCCTGGTATTACGGGCTGCGGGATAAACTGGGGTTTTGAGCCAACTCAATCGTGGGAGCGCACTTGCTGCCACCGTTTGATGGAGGCGCACCCCGAGCCAAATCGCAGACACAAAAAACCCCGGTCTTTCGACCAGGGTCTTTGCTATCGGATCAAAGTAGCCAACGGCTTTCTTTGTGCTTCAAGGCGTTCAGTGGGCCTTGAGGCAGATATGGCGCAGCGGACGGGACTCGAACCCGCGACCCCCGGCGTGACAGGCCGGTATTCTAACCGACTGAACTACCGCTGCGTATCGCTTGACCAGCTGAGCTCAAAGCCTCAACCGTCTTTAAACATCTGACCGATCAGCCTCGGCTGTTCGATCTCAAGCCCGACGAATCGAACCTGGAAAATATGGCGCAGCGGACGGGACTCGAACCCGCGACCCCCGGCGTGACAGGCCGGTATTCTAACCGACTGAACTACCGCTGCGCGTCGGTGCAACCTTTAACGTTGCGTCTTGCCCTGGGGCAAAACTCTCAAGAAGTGGTGGGTGATGACGGGATCGAACCGCCGACCCTCTGCTTGTAAGGCAGATGCTCTCCCAGCTGAGCTAATCACCCTTCGTTTCGGTGTGGGCGCATCATACACCAAAAAATCGTAATGTCTTGATTTAAATGTACTTTATTTAAAAAAAGTTTACCGCGCGATTTTTTCCATATCCCGGACAGCAAAAAGCCCGCTCATTGAGCGGGCTTTCTGTGGTGACCTGGCGTTCAGCGTTCCAGGTAACCGAATATGGCGCAGCGGACGGGACTCGAACCCGCGACCCCCGGCGTGACAGGCCGGTATTCTAACCGACTGAACTACCGCTGCGCGTAACACATGAAGCGAATGGTGGGTGATGACGGGATCGAACCGCCGACCCTCTGCTTGTAAGGCAGATGCTCTCCCAGCTGAGCTAATCACCCTTCGTTTCGGTGTGGCGCGCATTCTACGGAGCGACCCTGGGTCTGGCAAGCACTTTCTTAAATCTTTTTTTTGATAGCTTCCAATGGCTTAGGCAGGGTTGGCCTGGGGCGTGATCAAGAGAATAATGCCCCCCTTTGTATAAAGGAGAGACTCACCCCATGTGGTTCAAGAACCTGCTTATCTATCGCCTGACCCAAGATCTGCCTGTTGATGCCGAGGCGTTGGAAGCGGCCATGGCCACCAAACTGGCGCGCCCTTGTGCAAGCCAGGAGTTGACCACTTACGGTTTCGTCGCACCTTTTGGTAAAGGTGAAGACGCTCCCCTGGTTCACGTCAGCGGTGACTTCCTGCTGATCGCCGCGCGCAAGGAAGAACGCATCCTGCCGGGCAGCGTGGTGCGTGACGCACTCAAAGAGAAAGTCGAAGAGATCGAGGCCGAGCAAATGCGCAAGGTCTATAAGAAGGAACGCGACCAGATCAAGGATGAAATCATCCAGGCCTTCCTGCCGCGCGCCTTTATCCGTCGTTCGTCGACCTTCGCCGCCATCGCGCCGAAACAAGGCCTGATCCTGGTCAACTCCGCCAGCCCGAAACGCGCCGAAGACCTGCTGTCGACCCTGCGTGAAGTGATCGGCACCCTGCCGGTTCGCCCACTGACGGTGAAAACCGCGCCGACAGCGATCATGACCGACTGGGTCACCACCCAGAAACCGGCCGATGACTTCTTCGTCCTCGACGAATGCGAACTGCGCGACACCCACGAAGACGGCGGCATCGTGCGTTGCAAGCGCCAGGACCTGACCAGCGAAGAAATCCAGCTGCACCTGACCACCGGCAAAGTCGTGACCCAACTGTCCCTGGCCTGGCAGGACAAGCTGTCCTTCATGCTCGACGACAAGATGACCGTCAAGCGCCTGAAGTTCGAAGACCTGCTGCAAGACCAGGCGGAACAGGACGGCGGTGAAGAAGCCCTGGGCCAACTGGACGCGAGCTTTACCCTCATGATGCTGACGTTCGGCGACTTCCTGCCGGCGTTGGTTGAAGCGCTGGGCGGTGAAGAGACGCCGCAGGGCATCTAAACCATGTGAAAATCAAAATGTGGGAGGGGGCTTGCTCCCGATAGCGTTCTGTCAGTTAAAACACCTATGACTGACAGACTGCAATCGGGGGCAAGCCCCCTCCCACATTTGATTCAATCCAACAACAAAGGACACCCCCATGCGTGCACTCGCCGCCTTGAGCCGCTTCGTCGGCAACACCTTCGCCTACTGGGTGTTGATTTTCGCCGTCGTCGCCTTCCTCGAACCCGGTTGGTTCATCGGCCTCAAAAGCGCCATCGTCCCGTTGCTGGGCCTGGTGATGTTCGGCATGGGGCTGACCCTCAAACTCGATGACTTCGCCGAAGTCGCCCGCCATCCATGGCGCGTGGCGCTGGGCGTGGTCGCACATTTTGTGATCATGCCGGGCGTGGCCTGGTTGCTGTGCCAGGCCTTTCACTTGCCGCCGGAAATTGCCGTCGGTGTGATCCTGGTCGGTTGCTGCCCAAGCGGCACCTCGTCCAACGTGATGACCTGGCTGGCCCGGGGCGACCTGGCGCTGTCGGTGGCCATCGCCGCCGTCACCACCCTCCTCGCCCCGCTGCTCACCCCGGCGTTGATCTGGCTGCTGGCCTCGGCCTGGCTGCCGGTGTCGTTCATGGAGTTGTTCTGGTCGATCCTGCAAGTGGTGCTGCTGCCGATCGTGCTCGGTGTACTGGCACAACGCGTGCTCGGTGATCGGGTTCGCCACGCGGTAGACGTGCTGCCACTGGTGTCGGTGGTGAGCATCGTGATCATCGTCGCGGCGGTAGTCGCCGCCAGCCAGGCGAAGATCGCCGAGTCGGGCCTGTTGATCATGGCCGTGGTGATGCTGCACAACAGCTTCGGTTACCTGCTGGGTTACTTCACCGGCCGCGTGTTCAAGCTGCCGTTGGCGCAGCGCAAGTCGCTGGCACTGGAAGTGGGCATGCAGAACTCCGGGCTGGGCGCCGCGCTGGCCAGTGCGCACTTTTCACCGCTGGCGGCGGTGCCGAGTGCGTTGTTCAGCGTCTGGCACAATATTTCCGGGGCGTTGCTGTCGACTTACTTCCGTCGCATGAGCGAAAAGGAAGACCGTCGGGCCCTGGAGAACACGTCACAAACTTGATCAGCCGAGCACTTTTCGGCACTCTACCGGGCTTCGCGGGGACGACCCCGCGACGCTCTCAAGCGCCTAATCCGGGGACGACCCCACCTAATATTAGGAGGTCATCATGTCCTGGATCATTCTGTTTTTTGCGGGTCTGTTTGAAGTCGGCTGGGCCGTCGGCCTGAAGTACACCGACGGTTTCAGCAAGCCGCTGCCCACCGCCCTGACGATTGCCGCCATGGCCGTCAGCCTCGGCCTGCTCGGGCTGGCCATGAAGGAACTGCCACTCGGCACCGCCTATGCCATCTGGACCGGCGTGGGCGCGGTAGGCACCGTGATTGCCGGGATTATCCTGTTTGGCGAGTCTATGGCGTTGTTTCGACTGGCCAGTGTGGCGTTGATCATTTGTGGGCTGATTGGGCTCAAGATCAGCACCTGAGCCACTACCGCCATCGGGGGCAAGCCCTCTCCCACCGTTTGAATGTATTCACAGATCAAAATGTGGGAGGGGGCTTGCCCCCGATGAGGCCGGTATAGCCAAAACCAACACTACCTGACACTCCCCCGCAACCCACCGACCAACTCCTGCAACCTGGCAGGTGTCGGCCCATCCACCGGCTCACCCGCCACCAACACCACCCGCGACCAGATGCGATGGAAGAAGCCCTTCTTCGGATCGCGACTGAAGAAACTTCCCCACAACCCCTGCAACGCCATCGGAATCACCGGCACCGCCGTCTCTTCGAGAATCCGCGTTACGCCACCGCGAAACTCGTTGATCTCGCCATCGGCGGTCAATTTGCCCTCCGGGAAGATGCACACCAACTCCCCTTCCTTCAGATACTGCGCGATACGCGTGAAGGCTTTTTCGTAGATCTGGATGTCTTCGTTGCGCCCCGCAATCGGAATCGCCCCAGCGGTGCGGAAGATGAAGTTAAGCACCGGCAAACGATAGATCTTGTAGTACGTCACAAAGCGAATCGGCCGACGCACCGCGCCGCCAATCAGCAATGCATCGACAAACGACACATGGTTGCACACCAGCAACGCCGCGCCTTCGTCCGGGATAGCCTGCAGGTTGCGATGCTCCACGCGGTACATGGAGTGGCTGAGCAGCCAGATCATGAAACGCATGGTGAACTCGGGGACGATCTTGAAGATGTAGGTGTTGACCGCGATGTTGAGCAGCGACACCACCAGGAACAATTCCGGGATCGACAGCTTGGCCACGCTCAGCAACAGGATCGACACGATGGCCGAGACCACCATGAACAGCGCATTGAGAATGTTGTTGGCGGCGATCACGCGCGCGCGTTCGTTCTCGGCGGTACGCGACTGGATCAGCGCATACAGCGGCACAATATAGAAACCGCCGAACACACCGAGGCCGAGGATATCGAACAACACCCACCAGGCCTGACCGTAGCTGAGCACGGCGAGCCAGTCGTTGGCCTGCACGTTCTGCGGGAAACCGCCGGAGTGCCACCACAGCAACAGACCGAACACGGTCAGGCCGAATGAACCGAACGGTACCAGGCCGATTTCGACCTTACGGCCGGAGAGTTTTTCGCAGAGCATCGAACCCAGCGCGATACCCACCGAGAACACGGTAAGGATCAGCGTCACCACCGTCTCGTCGCCGTACAACCACTCTTTGGCGTACGCCGGGATCTGCGTCAGGTAGATCGCGCCGACAAACCAGAACCACGAGTTGCCGACGATGGAGCGCGAAACGGCGGGCGTCTGCCCCAGGCCCAGGCGCAGGGTGGCCCAGGATTCGCTGAAGATATTCCAGTTCAGGCGCAGTTGCGGGGTCGACGCCGCCGCGCGCGGAATGCTGCGACTGGCCAGGTAACCCAACACCGCCACGCCGACAATCGCCACGGACACCACCGGTGCGTAATGAGTGGACGACATCATGATCCCGGCGCCGATGGTGCCGGCCAGGATCGCCAGGAACGTGCCCATTTCCACCAGGCCGTTGCCACCGACCAGCTCATCGTCGTGCAACGCCTGGGGCATGATCGAGTACTTCACCGGGCCGAACAGTGCCGAGTGCGTGCCCATGGCAAACAGCGCCAGCAGCATCAGTTCCAGGTGGTTGGTCAGGAAGCCCGTCGCGCCGACGGCCATGATCACGATCTCGCCGATCTTGATCGCGCGGATCAACGCATCCTTGTTGAACTTCTCGCCAAACTGCCCGGCCAGGGCCGAGAACAGGAAGAACGGCAGGATGAATAGCAACGCACAGAGGTTGACCCAGATCGAGCGGTCACCGTCGAGGGTGAGCTTGTAGAGAATGGCGAGGATCAGCGATTGCTTGAAGATGTTGTCGTTGAAAGCCCCCAGCAACTGGGTGATGAAGAACGGCAGGAAACGCCGTGTGCGCAGCAAAGTGAATTGCGAGGGGTGGCTCATCGTCCGTGTTCCTGCGTGGCCTATTTTTTTGTAAAAGCATTCAGGCCACGACTTTACCTAATCCTGCTTACTTATTCGCTAGTCCCGCAATGCACGGTGAAACAAAAAGCTCACCTTTATAGGCGCCCTGCACGGTGCGCTTGGCGACGATCAGCCACATCAGCGTCAACGCCACCACCAGCACGCTACCGAACACACTGAAAAACGCCAGGTGCAACAGGCTCGCCAGTTTGAGCGTAGCCAGGGCATACACCCCGAGTGGGAAGGTAAACCCCCACCAGCCGAGGTTGAACGGGATACCGGCGCGCAGGTAACGCAGGGTGATCAATACCGCGATCAGCATCCACCACAGGCCAAAGCCCCACAGCGTAATGCCCGCCACCAGCCCGAGGCCGTTGGCTATTTCACCGACACCCGGCAGGCCGTTGGCCGCGAAGATCGCCGGCGCATCGCCCCCCAGCAGCAACATGCCCAGCGCCCCCGTGCCGATGGGACCCAGCGCCAACCAGCTCGACGCGGCCATATTGGCGTGAGGCAGTTTATGCAAGGCCATGCGCAGCATCAGGATGGTCAGGATGCTGAACGCCACCGGCAGGGAAAACGCCCACAGCACGTAGCTGGTCACCAGCATCACCAACTGCGAATGCGCGTCCGCCAAGTGCGGTGCCAGCAGCCCACCGCTGGCGGCGGCAACTTCGGCGGCGACCACGGGCAGCAGCCAGACAGCGGTCATCTGGTCGATGCTGTGTTCCTGGCGGGTGAACATCATGAACGGGATGAGCACGCCGCAGGCCACGGCCATGGCCACGTCCAGCCACCACAGCGCCTCGGCCAGCGGTATCACGTCGGCGCCCCAGCGCGGCAGGCCGAATAACAGCAAGCCGTTGAGGATCGTCGCGAGCCCCATGGGGATAGTGCCGAAGAACATCGACACCGTGGAGTGCCCGAAAATCCGCCGCGCCTCGTGGAAAAACATCACCCAACGGGCTGCGTACAACCCGCTGAACAGCACAAACAGGCCGAGGGTGAAAAACCACAGCGCTTCGGCGATGGCGTGCACGCCTGGCAGAGGGACCGGCAGTTGCGCCAGGGCCAGCGCCAGCACGCCGGTGCCCATGGTGGCGGCAAACCAGTTCGGTGTGAACTGGCGGATCACTTCCCGTGGACGGGTGAGGTGACTGAAAGGCTTATAGCTGAGGGTATTCGAGCAGGTCATGATGGCAATCCTCTTCCTCGCATGAGGTTGAGACCATGGTAGAACCGTATCGAATATCTATATAACGGGTAATATCTCTATCTGTTATCTACTTTGCCAATATAGCGTCAAACACTGCCTTCGCATTCGATCACCAGAATGCGCGCCTGCCCTTGGGGATGGGCCACATGCTCGGTGCCGACACTGGCATAGAAGATGTCTCCGACTTCTAACTCCGCCACCCGTTCGAAGCCATTATCGCGGTAATGCATGTGCACCCGGCCATCCAGCACCACAAACACTTCTTCGCCGTCATTGATATGCCAGCGATAGGGCTGGTCGGTCCAGTGCAGGCGCGTGGTGATGCCATTCATAGTGGCGATGTCCAGCGCTTCCCAGGCACGGCTGCCGGTGAAGTCCTTGCTGCGGATGATCTTCATGCTTGAATCTCGATCAGGCCAATACGGAGCACCGATTATTACCCATCAGCCGCCTGTCGTCGCCCTGACCCGCGCCGAATCCTGCAGCAGCAATGCGATCAACGCACCGAGGGACAACAGGATCAGGACTGCGCCGTAGCCGTCGGTGGTCTCGATCAGGCCAAAGCTGCGAATCAGGTTCCCCGCCAACAATGAGGGCAGGCAGAACGCCAGGTAGCTCAGCACATAGAACGCCGACATCAAGCCTGCCCGCTCATGGGGTAACGCCAGCGGCACCACACTGCGCAAGGCGCCGAGGAAACCCGCGCCAAAGCCACTGCCGGCGATCAGGGTGGCGATGAAGAACAATGGCAGGCTGGCGCTGTGCACCGCCGTGAGGATCAGCGTTACCCCGATGGCCAGCAACCCGGCGCCGAGCCGTAATACCTTATCGGCCGGGCGATTGCGCAGGGTAAAAATCATCAGTGCGCCGCTCAGGGTCAACACCGCCACCAGGCCGCCACCGATCAGGTTGGAGGTCGACCCGGTGGCCGCCCGCACCAGCGACGGCGCGAGGGACAGGTAGAACCCGCCCATCGCCCACACCGCCACATCCACCGGCAACGACAACCACAACGCCCGGCGCGCCTGGGGCGGTACATGCAAGGTCGGACGCAGCGACGCCAGAGCACCGGGGATACGGTCCACGGTTTCCGGCAGGCGCCATACATAGAGGGCCTGCAACAGCATCAAGGCCAGCAACGTCCAATAGATCAACTGGGTCGGCAATGGCGCGAACTCCACCAACAAACTGCTGCCCATCGCCCCGCACGCCATACCCAGAAGCGGTGCCACGCTGTTGACCAGCGGGCCTTGCTGGCGATCGGTGTCGAGCAGTGCCGCGCCCAACACGGCGGTGGCCATGCCGGTGGCAAACCCTTGCAAGGTCCGCGCGGCAATCAGCCAGGCCACGCTGTCTTCGTGGATAAACAGCAGCATCGCCAGCATATCCAGGACCAGTGCGGCAAAAATCACCGGCTTGCGCCCCAGGTGATCCGACAATGAACCGACGGTCAACAGCGCCGCCAGCAGGCTCAAGGCGTAGACACCGAAAATCAGCGTGAGCATGCCCGCCGAAAAATGCAGGCCTTCCTGATACAGGTGGTACAACGGCGTCGGCGCGCTGGAAGCGGCCAGGAAGGTCAGCAAGGTGATCGCGAGGAACACCAGGCTGGAACGATGGGAAACAGGACTGGACATGCGCACGCTCCGCTAAAGCTAATATTTTGCTTTTGCGGAGTGTGCTACCCGTCAGCGCTTAAAGCAAATTCTTTGTGTTAAGGTCACAAACATGGCGATAAAAGAAGGCCTTCGCCCGGGGGGCCGCAGTGCCCGGGTACAAGAATCCGTCCATTCGGCGGTGCGTGAACTGCTGGAAACCCATGAGCGTTCCAGCGTCACCGTGCCGATGATTGCCGCACGCGCAGGCGTCACGCCGTCGACCATCTACCGACGCTGGGGCGACCTCTCGGTGCTGCTCGCGGACGTGGCCCTGGCACGCATGCGACCCGACAGCGAGCCGGCCAACACCGGCAGCCTGCGCGGCGATTTGCAGGCCTGGGCCGAGCAATACCTGGATGAAATGAGTTCGGAGCCGGGGCGCAACATGATGCGCGACCTGCAGTGCATGATCACGCCGGGGTACTGCGTGAGCATCTTGAGTGGGCAGTTGCAGGCGATTGTCGATCGCTATCCGGACCCGGCGCCACCGAGCGTGGACCATTTGATCAACCTGATCGCAGCGCCCACAGTGTTTCGCATTCTGTTCTCGACCGAGCCGCTGACAGTGGAAGCGCTGCATGGGCTGATCGAACTGGCACTCAATTCCTGACGTTACGCCAATACAAATGTGGGAGGGGGCTTGCCCCCGATAGCGATCTGTCAGTCACTCATGCACTGACTGATCCACTGCTATCGGGAGCGAGCCCCCTCCCACATTTTTGACCGCGTACATCCGTTGAGTCAGGTACGCATCCCGCGCCCGCTCACCAGCAGCTTCGCACAGCCGATGTACAGCACCACGGTCGCCACCAACATGAACGTGATCGCCACGCTGATCTTGATGTCCGACACGCCCAGGATGCCGTAGCGGAAGGCGTTGACCATGTGCAACACCGGGTTGGCCAGCGACACGGTCTGCCAGAACGGTGGCAGCAGGGTGATGGAGTAGAACACCCCGCCCAGGTAGGTCAGCGGCGTCAGCACGAACGTCGGGATGATCGAAATATCATCGAAGTTGCGTGCAAACACGGCGTTGATGAAGCCCAGCAACGAGAAGATCGTCGCCGTCAGCACCACCACCAGAATGGTGACCCCGAGGTGATGCACCTGCAGGTGCGTGAAGAACAGCGACAGCAGGGTCACGATCACGCCGACCATCAAACCACGCAGCACGCCACCCAAGGTGTAGCCGATCAGGATGGTGTGAGGCGAGACCGGCGACACCATCAGTTCTTCGATGGAGCGCTGGAACTTGCTGCCGAAGAAGCTGGAGACCACGTTGCCGTAGGAGTTGGTGATCACCGACATCATGATCAGGCCCGGCACGATGTACTCCATGTAGGTGAAGCCACCCATGTCGCCGATCTGCCGGCCGATCAGGTTACCGAAGATCACGAAGTACAAGACCATGGTGATCGCGGGCGGCAGCAGGGTCTGCGGCCAGATCCGGGTAAAGCGTTTCACTTCGCGATAAACGATGGTTTGCAGCGCGACGAGGTTGGGTTGCAGTTCGGAACTCATACCGCCACCTTCGCCAGATTTTTCTCCACCAGGGACACGAACAACTCCTCAAGGCGATTGGTTTTATTACGCAGGCTCAGCACTTCGATGTTCTGGGTCGCCAACTGCGTGAACAACGCGGTGATGCCCATGGCTTTGTCCACCTGCACTTCCAGGGTGTGGCTGTCGACAAGACGGCTCGGGTAGCCGAGCAATTGCGGCGGCGCCGACAGGTTGTTCTTCAGGTCGAGCAAAAAGGTTTCCACATGCAACTGGCCCAGCAGGTTACGCATGCTGGTGTTCTCGACGATGGTGCCGTGGTCGATGATGCCGATGTTACGGCACAGCTGCTCAGCCTCTTCCAGGTAATGGGTGGTGAGGATGATGGTGATGCCCTTCTCGTTCAACTCGGTGAGAAAGGTCCACATCGAACGGCGCAGCTCGATGTCCACGCCGGCGGTGGGCTCATCGAGGATCAACAGGCGCGGCTCGTGCACCAGTGCACGGGCGATCATCAGGCGGCGTTTCATGCCGCCGGACAACGAACGCGAAGGCACATCGCGCTTGTCCCACAGGCCCAACTGGGTCAGGTACTGCTCGGCGCGTTCCTTGGCGACTTTCGCCGGGATGCCGTAGTAGCCCGCCTGGGTCACAACAATATCGAAGGTCTTTTCAAACTGGTTGAAGTTGAATTCCTGGGGCACCACGCCGATCGAACGCTTGAGCGCCGCCGGGGATTTGTCCAGGTCATGGCCGAAGATATTCACCGTGCCACTGGTCTTGTTGACCAGTGTGGAGAGGATACCGATGGTGGTGGACTTGCCGGCGCCGTTAGGGCCGAGCAAGGCGAAGAAGTCACCTTCGGCAACGTCCAGATCGATACCACTCAGGGCCTGGAAACCGTTGCCGTAGGTTTTGGTTAGCTGCCGGATGGACAGAGCGGAACTCATATCGGATTACGCACCAAAAGAAGGGAATAGAAAGAGTAGATGAGGGCGCAGCCCAGGTAGTTCAACGGCGGCGCATGACGGGCATGGTGCTTGCCCGCGCCGCACAAGTACAGTCACCCGTATTAATAGTGGGTATTAAGTCAACGCAGTCATCACCGCTTTGCGGTAGGCCGGCCGTTGTTGCAGGCGCTGGTACCAGGCCTCTAGATGGGGCATTGCAGGCCGTTCGATAGGCATTTCAAACCAGGCGTAGATGAAGCTGCCCAAGGGGATATCGCCCATGCCGATCTCTTCACCCGACAGATACGGCTGTGTGGCGAGTGCCTGGTCAACCGTCTTGAGCACATCGATACAGGCCTGGCGACCGGCGTGGATGCTGTCCCAGTTCTGTTTTTCCGCGGGGGTGCGCAGCACGCCCCAGAATACGGTCTTGAACGGTTCAGCGAAGGTCGAGGTGGTCCAGTCCATCCACTTTTCCGCGCTGGCGCGGGCCTTCAGGTCACCGGGATACCAGCTGGAAGCCTGCTTGGCGCAGAGGTAGCGCACGATGGTGTTGGACTCCCACAGCACAAAGTCGCCGTCCTCGATCATCGGCACTCGACCGTTGGGGTTCAACGCCCGGTAATGCGGCGTGTCGACCACACCAAAAGCCCCGCCCGCATCAATTGCTTCATAGTCCAGGCCGAGTTCCTCGGCGCACCACAGTGCTTTCCTGACGTTTGATGAATTTTTACGACCCCAGATTTTCAGCATGACCGCGCCTTTATTGTTGATGAACATGGCTGGATGAACGCAGCAGCATACGCCGGTTCACGCGCGGCTTAAATCGCTCTGCAGATCCCCCAGCAGGGTCGGCATGTCCTCGGCAAACAGGTGGGGGTAACACTGCCGGATATGGGCGAAGAAAAACGCCTCGGGCACGTCAGGAAATTGCCCGTGGTCGATGACGTATTCCATCGAACGCTGGCCCTGGCGGTTGAACGCGTGGAAGACACTGTCGTTGATCCCGTCGAACGCCAGCGGCGGTACATCGAACACATCGCACAGTTGCTGGTTGAACGCGGGCGTGGCCTTGACCCAACGATCATGCAGGTACAGTTCGGTGTAGCCGTGCATGGCGAACACATCACTCTTGAGCAAGGCGAGCAGGCGCGGCGTCGATAAATGATTGCGCACGTCCGCCAGGCCGATGCGCGCCGGGATGCCGCAGTGGCGGGCGCATGCGGCAAGCAAGGTGGCCTTGGGCACACAATAGCTTTCGCCGGCGGCCAGGGCGAAGCTGGCGTTCAAGGTGTCGGGATCACGGCTGAAGGTGTAGGGGTTGTAGCGAATCGCCTCACGCACGGCATAGTAAAGGCTGACTGCCTGGTCACTTGCAGCCGCGCGGGTTCCGCGATGTTTTTCGGCGAACTCCACCACCGCAGGGTGGTCACTATCGATGAAGCG
Organism: Pseudomonas sp. A39; assembly: GCF_058145955.1. NCBI lineage: Bacteria > Pseudomonadati > Pseudomonadota > Gammaproteobacteria > Pseudomonadales > Pseudomonadaceae > Pseudomonas > Pseudomonas sp. A39. Next base: position 9,213 of record NZ_JBYVMD010000011.1, on the reverse strand, counting down.
GCTGGGACTCAGGTACGTATCCATGAGCGTGATCTCCGGGGGAAGCCTGGAGTTTAACGACAGGTCTGCCACAGAGATAACGACGATTCGGCCAAATGTCGGCGCCTGCTGCCAGGTGCTCCCAGTACAACTTGTAACACCCTGATCACCCCGCTTGCTCGGATGCCGACTAAGCTCCCTGGTGGTTTCGCCCCTGGTTTCACGGAGGATTGAATATGCTGTTGTTGTGGATACTGGTTCTGGTGGTCGGCATTGCCTACCTCGCGCACCGCCGCGTCGCCCCCCTGCCCGCCCTGGGTGTGGTGGCTGTCTATCTGCTGGCGATGGGTGCCTGGAGCCACGCACCGGGTTGGCTGCTGCTGATCTTCTGGGTGTTGATTGCCGTTGTCGCCGCGCCGCTGCTGCTCCCCGACCTGCGCCGCCAATACTTCACCAAGCCGCTGTTCAGTTGGTTCCAGAAAGTCCTGCCGCCGATGTCCGAGACCGAGCGCGACGCCATCGACGCCGGCACCGTGTGGTGGGACGGCGAGCTGTTCAGTGGTCGCCCCGATTGGGACAAGTTGCTGGCCTACCCCAAGGTCCAACTGACCGAAGAAGAACAGGCGTTTATCGACGGCCCGACCGAAGAACTCTGTGCCATGGTCAGCGACTGGGAAATCGGCCAGGCCATGGACCTGCCGCCCGCTGCCTGGGAACACATCAAGACTCACGGTTTCTTCGCCCTGATCATTCCCAAGGAATATGGCGGCAAGGGCTTCTCCGCCTATGCCCACTCCCAGGTCGCGATGAAGCTCGCCACCCGCAGCGGCGACCTGGCCTCGACCGTGATGGTGCCCAACTCCCTCGGCCCGGCCGAGCTGCTGCTGCACTACGGCACCGACGAGCAGCGCAACCATTACCTGCCACGCCTGGCCCGTGGCGATGACATCCCCTGCTTTGCCCTCACCGGCCCGCTGGCCGGCTCCGATGCTGGCGCCATGCCCGACACCGGCGTGATCTGCAAAGGTGAATGGGAAGGCAAGGAAACCCTCGGCCTGCGCCTGAACTGGGAAAAACGCTACATCACCCTCGGCCCAGTCGCGACGCTGCTGGGCCTGGCCTTCAAGGCCCATGACCCGGACCACCTGCTGGGCGAAGAGGAAGACCTGGGCATCAGCCTGGCGCTCATCCCGACCGACACCCCGGGTGTAGAAATCGGCCGTCGCCACCTGCCCCTGGGCGCCGCGTTCATGAACGGTCCCAATTCCGGCAAGGATGTGTTCATTCCCCTGGAATTCCTGATCGGCGGCCAGGAAATGCTCGGCAAGGGCTGGATGATGCTGATGAACTGCCTCTCCGTGGGCCGTTCGATTTCCCTGCCTGCGGTCGGCACCGGCGCGGCCAAATTCACCAGCCTGGTGACCGGCCAATACGCCCAAGTGCGCGAGCAATTCAATGTGCCTCTGTCGGCCTTCGAGGGTATCCAGGAAGCGCTTGCGCGTATTGGCGGCAACGCCTGGCTGATGGACAGTGCGCGCATGCTCACTGCCAATGCCGTGGACCTGGGGGAAAAACCCTCGGTGCTGTCTGCGATCCTCAAGTACCACCTGACCGAGCGCGGTCGCGAGTGCATCAGCCACGCCATGGACGTGCACGGCGGCAAGGGCATCATCATGGGCCCGAACAACTACCTGGGTCGCAGCTGGCAAGGCGCGCCGATCTTCATCACCGTTGAAGGCGCGAATATCCTCTCGCGCAACCTGATGATCTTCGGCCAGGGCGCGATCCGTTGCCATCCATTCGTGCTGAAGGAAATGGCCCTGGCCGGTCGCGAAGACCATGATCAGGCGCTGAAGGAATTCGATGGCTTGTTGATGCAACACATCGGCTTTGCCGTAAGCAACGCCGCCAGCACCTTGGTGCTGAACCTCGGCGTGGGTCATTTCGAGAAGGCGCCGGGCAACCGTTTGAGCCAGGGTTATTTCCGCGCACTCAATCGTCAGGCTGCCGCGTTCGCGCTGCTGGCCGACTTGAGCATGATGCTGCTGGGTGGCGAGTTGAAGCGCCGCGAACGCCTGTCGGCACGCTTGGGTGATGTGCTGAGCCATATGTACCTGGCCTCGGCGGCACTCAAGCGTTATCACGACCTGGATTCACCGGACCACCTGGAACCGCTGTTCGCCTGGGCCATGGAAGAAAGCCTCGGCGAATCGGAACGTGCCCTGGATGAACTGCTCAGCAACTTCCCGAACAAGGTACTGGGCTGCCTGCTGCGGGTCATCGTGTTCCCGTTCGGGCGTCGCCATACCGGGCCGTCCGATGCGCTGGATGCCGAAGTGGCGGCGGTGATCGGCCGCGCCAAAGGTGATCCGACCCTGGAAGAGTTGCTGGCCGGCTGCTACCGCCCGCAGTCCGTGGAAGACCCGGTGGGCGCCCTGCAACATGCCTACGACCTGCTCGGCGCCAGCCATCCGCTGCAGAAGAAACTGCACAGCGCGCTCAAAAGCGGCCAGGTCAAACCGACGGCCGGGGAACACGCCATCGATGCGGCCCTGCACGCCGGCGTGCTGCAACCCGCCGAAGCGCAAACCCTGCGTGACGCTGAAGCAGCGCGGCGCAAGGTGATCGACGTGGATGATTTCAGCAAGGAAGAGCTGACCCAGGCTGAGGGTAAAGTCCGCTGATACAGGCAGTCATATAAATACGGGCGCGAGAGGCATATACTCTCGCGCCCGTTTTTGCTTTAGAGGACTTATCTCGTGTCCAACGTCGTTGCCGATCATCTCGTCTTGCTCGACCATTTGCGCAGCATCCTGGTTGCCGTCGGCGAAGCCGAACAGGTGCCCGAGGAAAGCCATTCGCTGTTCCTGGAGCGCTTCGACGAATTGCGCGCCCTGCTGCCGATCGACCCGATCGAAAGCCAGTACCTGGGCCAGGACCTGATGAGCCAGGTCATCCTGCGCTACCCGCAAATTGCCCACCTGGTGCCGCGGGACCTGCTGTGGTTCTTTGGCGGTGACTGCCTGCACTTCATGCCCGATGAAGAGCTGGACCTGTACCAGGCCCTGGAAGAACGTCGCTTCGAAGCCGAACAGAACGACGAACCGTTCGACTGGAACCAGGAAAAACAGCTGCTGGCCATGCCGGACGACCAGAGCAAGCACTGATCAGCAGAACATCACGTCGCGGCTTACTGCAGTGAGCGGGCTTGCCCCGCGCTGGGCTGCGTAGCAGCCCCATTGCCAACACCTAGTCAGATCTCAGTTGCCTGTTCTAGGGCCGCTTCGAACCCAAGCGCGGGCCGTGCGACGATTCCACAAGCCCGCTCACCCCACGCAGTGTCGGTTCGCGCGCCATACACGCCACCAGATAATCGATAAACACCCGCAACTTCGGCGGCAAATACCGCGAGGGTGAATGCAGCAACCACGCCTCGCCATGGTAAGACGCAATAAAGTCCCACGCCGGCAACACCTGCACCAACCGCCCCTCCTCCAATGCATGCCGCGCCGTAAAGTACGGCAAGCTGCCAATCCCCACATGCTGCAACACCGCATCCAGCCGCACACCGGTGTGGTTCGCCGCATACCGCCCGCGCACTGAGACCGTCACAGCCTTGCCGGCCTGGCGAAATTTCCAGCGGGAATCCCCCGGCGTTTCTCCCAGATAGATGCAACTGTGTTCCAGCAAATCATGGGGGTGGCTCGGCGTACCGTGCTCCGCTAAATACTGCGGCGTCGCACACAACAGATGCTCGATGGGTAACAACTGCCGACCGACCAAACCCGGCGGCGGGCTGTCAGTGATGCGGATGCTGAGGTCGACATTGTCATCAATCATGTCCACCTGCCGATCCTCCAGAATCAGCTGCACGTCCACCTTGGGATAACGCCGCAGGAACTCCGGCATATGCGGGTGCACCACGAATCGCCCCACCGCCTTGGGCACGCTGACCCGCACCAGCCCTTCGGCTTCATGATTGAACTGGCCGCTGACCTCCATCACCGAACGCGCGGCGTTGACCATCTCCTGGCAACGCTTGAACACCTCTTCCCCGCCCTCGCTCAGGCGCAACTTGCGCGTGGTGCGCTGCAGCAACCGCGTCGCCAGGGCCTTCTCCAGTCGCGAGATACTGCGACTCACCGATGAAGGCGACGCGCCCATCTGCCGAGCGGCCTCGGAGAAGCTGCCGGCTTCCACCACGTTGACGAAAATCGCCATTTCGCCCAACAGCGACAACGGTAGATTGATGCTCATGGTGCACAGGTCCATTGATAGTTGAGTGGATTATCACCGATGTACGCACTATTTATACTGCCCGCAGAACCCTGATGCGGATGTAGATCATGACCGAGCGCCTGTTTTTCACCCACGACCACCTGACTGCCGAGCTGGAAGTGCTGAGTTGCACACCCCATGAGGGCCAGTTTGCGGTCATCCTGCAGTCGACGATTTTTCACCCACAGGGCGGTGGGCAACCTTTCGATACTGGTTGGCTCGGTGAGAGTTCAGTGCTGCGCGTGACCCAGGAAGCCGATCGCGTGGTGCACTACGTCGACCGCCCGCTGGAGCTTGGCCCAGTCACAGCTAGGGTCGATGAACAGCGCCGTGCGTTGCACAGCCGATTGCATTCCGCCGGGCATTTGATCGGTAACGTGGGTGAAACCTTGGGCTGGATGCCGATCAAAGCCCATCACTGGCCCGGCGAAGGCAAGATCACCTTCATCCGTGGCGAAGCCGCGCAGGCGATGGAGGCCGAGACGATCCAGCAGCAGGTCAACCAATGGATCGCCGCAGACTACCCGCGCCACATGAACTTGGAAGACGGCACCCGCCAAGTAGGCTTCGGCGAACTCCCCGCGTACGCCTGCGGCGGAACTCATGTGCACACGTTGGGCGAGTTGGGACGCGTCAGCATCCTCGCGATGTCGGAGAAAAAGGGCGCGCTGTCGGTGCGCTACGAGATCGACTGAGACGACACCTTATCTGTGTGTGATGAGCGAGCCCTCCCAGGGAAAGGCTGATGCGCTGCCAGGCGTGTGTCTCCCTTGTCGTCGGTAACTTCCGAGCCACGACCCGATGGAACATTCAAGCAGACCTTGTATCGGGTGCCACAGTAAGCGGTAAACACGCCGTTCGTAATGAACGGCGCTTTCGCATGAAAAGCAGGACATTTCCTTCATTCAGATCTCCCCCCCCTTTCCTTCAGAGTGGTAGTGTGTGGAAATATTTCTGACAGTTCGATCAGAAACACCCTACTCACCACCTGCAAAGGAATGCCTCCAGCAATGCACTTTCCACTCAAGCAACTGGCCGCGGCCACCCTGTTCGCGGCGAGCCTCTCAGCCATCACCAGCCCCGCTTTCGCCAACATCACCGCAGAGCAAAGCACGGCAATCATCAAGCGTTTCAACGAAACGTCCGTCACCGACTTTCGGGGTTTCCTCGGTACCCTGGCCAAGGGCGATCTGGGCAAAACCAGCGATGTGGGCCCGGCGATCAGTGCCTTCCTTGATAACAAATCCTTGAGCGCCGACCAGCAGAACGAAATCAATCGCCTGCTGGGCATTTACACCCGAGTGAAATACGGCAAGGCCGCCACTGAGACGCTGCGCGAGCTGGTAGAAATCCCGACCTTTAACGTGGACGGTCTACCACAGTACAAAAACCCGGAATTCATCAAGATCGCCGGCAAGATCCAGGACTTGGCCAAGGCCTTTAACCTGAACTTCCGCAATATCGATAACCGCGTGTACGAAATCTCCTTGGAAGGCAGCGGCGACGAAGTCGTCGGCATCCACGCCCACGCCGATGTGGTGCCGGTGACACCGGAGAATTGGGTGCTGAAGGACGGCACCCAACTGGACCCGTTCAAAGTCACGCTGATCGGCGACCGCATGTACGGCCGGGGCACCGAGGATGACAAGAACGGCATTGTGGTGGCCATGTATGCCATGAAGGTGATCAAGGAAGAGAAGCTGCCGCTGGCGCGCAACTTCAAGCTGCTGGTGGACACCACAGAGGAAACCTCCGGCGACGCCATTCCCTATTACTTCGAAAAGAACCCGACACCGCAGTACAACCTGGCACTGGACGGCGGCTACCCGGTGGTGATTGCCGAGAAAGGCTACGGCACCGTGATGGCGACGTTCCCGCGGCGCAAGGGTGAAGGCAAAGGCGCGGAAATCATCTCGATGACCGGTGGCATGGCGACCAACCAGATTCCGTCGGCATCCGTTGCCACGTTCGTAAGCGACAAGCCTGCGGAATTGGCCGCCAGCCTGCAAAAGGCCGGGACTGAATATGCCAAAGGCAACGGCGGTGATTTTGAAGTCGCCGCCAAGGTCGACGGCAAGCACGTCAAACTGACGGTCACCGGCGTGTCCGCTCACTCGTCCGAGCCGGAATCCGGAGTCAACCCGGTATCGCGCATGCTGGAGCTGATCCACAGCCTCGACGGCAAGATCGCCCTCAAGCACAACCACATCACCGATGCGGCACGGTATGCGTCCGACAACTGGGGGCTGGATTACCTGGGCGGCAAATTGGGCGTGGGCTTTTCCGATGCGTTCATGGGCCCGCTGACCACCTCGCTGACGTTTGTCGGCCTGGATGACAAAGCGTTCAAGCTGGCGGTGAACCTGCGCGTGCCGAAGGGAAAATCCCCGGAAAAGCTCAAGGCCGAGATTGCCGACAGACTGAGCGCCTGGGACAAGAAAACCAAGGTCAACGTGGACTTCACCTACTCGATCGCCGAGCCGATGTACCGCAACCCGGAAGGTGAATGGGTCAAAGCCCTATTGGCGGTGGCCAGCGAAAATCTGGGCATGGAACACAAGTTCGGCACTTCGGCCGGTGCGACCTCCGTGCATGAATTGCCCAACGGCGTGCAATTCGGCCTGGCGCGCCCGGAAGTGAAATACACCGGGCACACCGACAACGAGTTCAAGACCGTCGACCAGTTCTTGCTGGACCTGCAGATCGTTACCGAAATGATGGGCCGCATCGGGCAATTGCCGAAGCTCTGAGCCCCCTCGGATCCGCCGTCCTGGCGGGTCCATCGCGTTGGCTGCCTGGCTGCGCACACACAAAAACGCCGCCCGTGACCGAGCGGCGTTTTTGCATGGGTAAGACGCTCGTAGGAAATATCTCATTTTGTTTTGAGCAGCTCTCCTTCTACCTCACGGTGTTAGCTTCGGCAGGCAATCTCAACTGCCTACGAAGATAGGAGTGCCACAACAATGAAGTCATCACTTAAGCACCTGCTCATCGCTGCCCTGGTAGTCCCCCTTGCAGCATTCACCCTGCCCGTACAGGCCAATATTTCCCCGCAACAAAGCCGCGCCATCCTCACGCACTTCAGTGAGACATCGCCCACTGACTTCCGTGAGTTCCTGAGACAGCTGGGCGTGAGTGAACCCCCCATGAGCAGCGACCTCGGCGCGGCAATCAGCGGTTTCCTTGACGGCACGGCACTTTCCACCGCGCAGCAAAACCAGATTCATCGCCTGCTTGGCCTCTATGCCCGATTGAAGTACGGCGACGCCGCCATGGGCACCCTGCGCGAACTGGTGGCCATTCCGACCTTTCGTGTGGAGGGTGTTGCCCAGCACGATAACCCCGAATTCATCAAGATGGGCAACACACTCAAGACGTTGGCAGAATCATTCAACCTCTCCTTTCGCAACATCGACAACCGTGTTTTCGAGGTCTCGCTCAACGGCGCCGGCGATGAAATCGTGGGCATTCACGCGCATGCCGACGTCGTGCCTGCCAATCCGCAGGACTGGGTATTGGAAGACGGCACCCGGCTTGACCCCTTCAAGGTCTCCCAGGTCGGCAACCGCTTGTATGGCCGAGGCACGGAAGATGACAAGAACGGCATCGTGGTGGCGCTCTACGCCATGAAGGTCATCCAGGAGGAGCGGCTACCGCTGGCGAGAAACTTCAAGCTGCTGGTCGATACCACTGAGGAAATCGCCGGCGATGCAATCGCCTACTACTTTGAACGCAACCCGACGCCCCACTACAACGTGGCTCTGGATGGCGGTTATCCGGTGGTCATTGCCGAGAAAGGCTATGGCACTGTCACCGCGAACTTTGCCCGACGTACTGCACAGGGCGACGGCGCCGAAATCATCTCCATGACCGGAGGCCTCGCCGCCAACCAGATCCCGCTGACCTCGGTTGCCATACTGGTGGGGGAAAATCCGATTGAATTGGCAGCCCGCCTGCAAAAGGCGGGTAACGACTATGCGAGGCGCAATGGCGATAATTTCAACGTAATCGCCCAAGTCATCGGCAAGGAAGTCCAACTGACCGTTACCGGCGTGTCTGCGCATTCATCAGAACCCGAATCCGGTGTGAACCCCGTCGCCAGGATGTTGGGCTTCATCCACAGCCTGGACGGGAACATCGCACTCAAGCAAAACCCTATTTCCGATGCCGCGCGCTACGCTGCCGACAACTGGGGGCTGGATTACCTGGGAGGCAAACTGGGTATTGGCTTTTCGGATGCATTCATGGGGCCTCTGACTACATCACTGACCTTTATCGGCATGGATGAAAAGACCTTCACGCTGACGGTCAACCTACGCATACCAAAGGGAAAACGCTTGGACGTGCTGAAAGCCGAGATTGCCGACAAGTTGGGCGCCTGGAGCACGAAGAACGCCATTGCAATGGACGTGGACTACTTGATGACCGAACCGATGCTCCGCGACCCTGAGGGTGAGTGGGTCAAGGCGTTGCTGGACGTCGCCAGCGAAAACCTCGACATGCCGCGAAAATTCGGCGCCTCTGCCGGCTCAACCTCCGTGCATGACCTGCCCAATGGCGTGCAGTTCGGCCTGGCCAGGCTCGACGTTAAGTACACCGGCCACACCAATAAAGAGTTCAAGACCGTCGACCAGTTCTTGCTGGACCTGCAGATCGTTACTGAAATGATGGGGCGTATCGGGCAGTTGCCGAAGCTCTGATAGCCGAATGAGCCCGTCGCGATGGCGTTTTTTTTCGTCCGGCATAAATCCCACGCAAACAAAAACGCCGATCATCACTGATCGGCGTTTTCGTTGAATATGGAGCGGGAAACGAGACTCGAACTCGCGACCCCGACCTTGGCAAGGTCGTGCTCTACCAACTGAGCTATTCCCGCAAATGGCGTCCCCTAGGGGACTCGAACCCCTGTTACCGCCGTGAAAGGGCGGTGTCCTAGGCCACTAGACGAAGGGGACA